>VGYR01000059.1 GCA_016872925.1 Planctomycetota bacterium | reverse complement strand
ACGCTGGCGACGACTCAACGCGCATCACCAGATCGTTCTTGTTCTCGAAGGAAGAATCTTCACCGACGGTGTCCTGCAGAACGCCGCCTGATTCAGGACCTCTGAACACAACTCTTGACAATAGCTCCCGGAGATACACGGATCTCGAAAGCGCTCTCGCGCGCATCGTGGTGAGGTGGAGCGACGGGCCGGTAGACTGCCGGCATGTCGGGTCTGGCCCATCGTCGAGCGAGGAATGCCCGCTGGCTCCCGTGGCTGGCCGCGACGCTGGTCGGCACGCCGTGCCCGGCGGCCCTCGGCGACACGCCAGCCGGCCTGTCGCTCGTCATGCAGTCCGACGCCGCCTACGACGTGCCCACCGCCCAGCGGCTCGCCGAGGCCGCTCCCCGCGATCTCGTGTTCCGGGTGATGGGCCCGCTGACACCCAACTCGATGTCGTCGTCGGACATCGTGAACTTCGTCGGGGGCCTGGGCACCTGGGCGGGCCGGCTGTGGTTCAACGTCGACGCGACCAAGTCGGCGTTCGACCAGGGCTACTGGGGAACGCAGTACGCCGCGTCCGACGCCTACAAGGCCTACGTCGACTACTTCGACGTGGTCCGGCAGGCGCTCGTGACCGCCGGGATGCGGTCCTTCGACGGCATCTTCCTGGAGTGCGAGAACTCGTATCTGCTCAAGAGCGGCAGCTTTCTCGGACACCAGGGACTCGTCGGCCAGTACCTCGCCTCGAAGAGCCTGGCCGACGCGCTGATCGGCACGACCGGCTCCTACAAGCAGGCCAGCAGCTTCGCCGAACTCGGCGTCGATCTCCTGCCGATCCAGGCATACAACTTCGACGGCGGCGATCCAGCGGGATTCTCGAACCCCTCCCCGGCGACCGCCGCCAGCCTGGCCGCGGCCATCTCCGGCACCCTGGCGGCCAACTACGTCGCCGATCCGGGCTCGCTCACGACCCCCGGCGTGGTGGTGATGTTCTCCTACGAGCCCCAGTTCTTCGGTGCCCTCGGCACCGGCAGCACCGCCTGGACCGCCCCGCTGTTCGGGGACTTCCTGACCGACTTCCGTCAGGACCTCGCGACGGCCGGCGTGAGCGGGTCGGCGGTGATCGGCGTCTACGACGTCGGCACGGCCACCACCACCTGGGACGGGCTGCTGCTGCCCGAACCGGGGGGCTGGTTCGCAACGCTCGCGGGAGTGGCGTGCGTGGCCCGTGTCGCCCGCCGATCGTGGCGGTCGCTTCCGGCCGTGGTCGCCCTGCTGGCCGCGGTCGCGGGACCGGCACCCGGAGCGTGGGCGATCGAAGGGCCGGCCGTCGAGTCCTGGCTCGCGGACCATCTCGATGCCGCGGTCGCGCTCTACACGGACCTGCATCAGGCCCCCGAACTCTCGCTCGCCGAGGAGCAGACCGCCGCCCGCGTTGCCACCGAACTGAAGGCCCTCGGCGCCGACGTCACCACCGGCGTGGGAGGCCACGGCGTGGTCGGGCTGCTGCGCAGCCCCGACGGCCGCGGGCCGGTGCTCATGGTCCGAGCCGACATGGATGCCCTGCCGATCGTCGAGCAGACCGGCCTGCCGTACGCCTCGAGCGTGCGTGTGAAAGACGACCGCGGAACCACCGTGGGGGTGATGCATGCCTGCGGGCACGACGTGCACGTGGCGGCCCTCGTCGGCGGCCTGCGGTGCCTCGTCACGCGGCCGGATCGCTGGTCGGGCACGATCCTGGCCGTCTTCCAGCCGGCCGAGGAGAAGGGGGGCGGCGCCCGCTCGATGCTCGCCGACGGCCTGTTCGCCAGGTTCCCGCGGCCCGCCGCGGCCGTCGCCCTGCACTGCGCCGCCGATCGGGCCACCGGCACCGTCGCCTGCAAGGGCGGCCCCATCAACGCCAATGTCGACAGCGTCGACATCACGATCCGCGGCCGTGGCGGACACGGCGCCTACCCGCACACCACCGTCGATCCGATCCTCGTGGCCTCGCGGCTCGTGGTCGACCTGCAGTCGCTGGTCAGTCGGGAGATCGATCCCGTGCAGCCGGCGGTCGTGACGGTGGGTTCGATCCACGGCGGCACGAAGCACAACGTGATCCCCGACGACTGTCACCTCCAGCTCACCGTGCGGAGCTTCACCCCCGAAGTCCGGGCGCGGCTCCTCGACGGCATCCGCCGCAAGGCGCTCGCCGCCGCTGCGGCCGCCGGCGCTCCCGAGCCCGACGTGGTGTCGTCGAAGGAGACCACGCCGGCGGTCGTCAACGATCCGCAGGTCAGCGACCGGGTCGCCGCCGCCCTGCGGCGGGCGCTCGGCGACGATCGCGTCCAGCCCGACGTGGCCACGATGGGGGGCGAAGACTTCAGCCTCTACGGCGGCGCCGGTGTCCCGAGTTGCATGTTCCGGCTGGGCACGGTTCCGGCCGAGCGACTGGCCGAGTTCACCGCCCGCGGCGAGTCGCCCCCGTCGTTGCACTCCCCGCGCTACGCTCCCGAGCCCCGCGGCACGCTGGCCGCCGGCGTGGCCGCCTGGGTCGCGGTGGTGGAGGAGTTTTTGGATCCGCCGGCCGCTGCCAGCCCGCCTCCGGCCGCGAGCCGAGAGTGATCGGGATGCGGCGCCGGCCGCTCACCACCGCAGGCCGAACTTCTCGCCCTGCGACTGGTTTCCGCCGACACCTCCCTTGAGCGGCGTGTTCCGCTTCTTCGCGGGGGGCGGAGCGTCGGCCTCCTCCGCGTCGGGCTCCTCCGCGGCTCGTTCATCGCGGGCTGCGGGAGCCGGCGCGAGGGCCTTGATGGAGAGCGAAAGCCGCTGTTCGTCGGGGTCGACGGCGATCACCCGGCACTCGACCTGCTGCCCCTCGCGGGCCACGTCGCTCACATGCCGAATCCGCCGTGTGGCGAGCTCGGACACGTGCACAAGCCCCTCGACGCCCGGCTCGAGCTTGACGAAGGCGCCAAACTGGGCGATCCGACTGACCACGCCCCGCACCGTGGCGCCGACGTGGTACTTCTCGCCCGCCCGCTTCCACGGGCTTTCGAGAAGATCGCGGGCCGAGAGGCCGATCTTGCCGGTCTGTCGGTCGACCTTCTTGACGACCACGCGAACCCTGTCGCCCGCCTTGAGCACGTCGGCGGCACTCGCCACCCGATCCCACGAGAGTTCACTCACGTGGATCAGGCCTTCGACCCCGTTGCCGATGTCGACGAAGGCGCCGAAGTCGCGGGCCGAGCGGACGATGCCGTCGAACTCCATGCCCGGCTCGAGGGTCTCGAGCAACGTGGCCTTGGCATCCGCCGCCTGCTTCTCGATCACGGCCCGCCGGGAAAGGACGAGCCTGCGGGCCTCTGGAACGATTTCGGTGACCAGGCTCTCGAGCGTCTGGCCGACCACCTCCTCGAGGTTTTCGATCCGCCAGGTGCTCACCAGGCTCGCCGGCATGAAGCCGCGCAGGCCCGCAACCTCGCACTCCAGGCCCCCCTTGTTCGCGGCCACGACCCGGGCTGCGACGACCATGCCTGCCTGGATCTGCGACCAGTCCTCGACCGCGATGGCCCGATTTGCGAGGGCGACGTCGTAGAGATTGTCTTCTTCGCTGCGGCGGCCCACGGAAACCTCGATCCCGGCTCCGACGGCGGGGATCTCCAGGCCTGCGTCGAGCAGCGCCGCAAGCTTCATGGCGCCCTGACGCCTGCCGCCCAGATCGACGAACGCGGTGTCAGGGCCGATGGAGAGCACCGTGGCCATCAGCCGCGTGCCCGGCTCGATGGCGGCCTCCGCCTTGGCGGAAACGCCGGCTTCCAACAGCTCCTCGAGCGCCACCCCCTCGAGCGCCGCCTCGAAGTCGGCCTCCAGATCCTCGTCGAGGCCGGCGCGGATGTTGGGCACGGCCACACGGCGGGCCGGCGGGAGCACGTCGGTCGGGGCGCGCGGCTTGTCGCCGCGTCGGCGGTCACGCCCCTCGCGGCGGCCGGCGTCGTGCTGGCCGGGTCCACGGGAGTCGGTGCCCGCGGGGGCCGCTGACACCGCCCCCGCGTCGGCCGGAGCCGGGGCAGCCGCCGGCTCGACTCGGGGAAGCGTCTCGCCTGCGGGCGGCGGCGTCGCCGTCTCCCCGGAGGCTGGAGCCGCCGGTGTCGCGGAGACGTATCGTGGCGCCAAGGAAGGGACTTCGGCGCCCGGCCGCTGCGTGCCGATCGGAATCCGGCGCGGCGAAGCGGCCGGCGCGTCGGCGATCTGTTCCTCGGCCGAAGGGTCGGATGTGCTGCTCATACGGCCCGAAGGGCGGCGTTGCGGCGCGAAGGACGAGGGTCGAGTGCGGGAAACAGGACTTGAACCTGCACGGTATTACTACCACCAGGCCCTCAACCTGGCGCGTCTGCCAATTCCGCCATTCCCGCGGGAGCGGACGGGGTCGCAAACGCGATCCGATCCGAGGCTCCGATATTCTCGACCGGTTTTCCGGTCAGTCAAGCGTCCGCGATGAAACCGGATGCGGACGCAACCTCCGCGAGAGCGCGGCGTCGGCGGCGATGCCGGCGGATTCCAGGAGCCCGAACACGACCAGCGACCAGGCGATGTCGCCGACGGGCATCCAGCGATAGAAGGGGAGGGCTGCGGTGAAGCAGGCAACGAGACCGGCGGCGGAGCGCGGATAGTCGGCGGTGAAGGCCCAATGGGCCAGGTTCGTGCTGATGAAGAACACCAGCGAACCCGCCAGGCTGCCGCCGATCACGGCCAGCCACCGGGGGCGCGATCGACCGAGGAAGCCCCAGCCGCCCGGCAGCACCGGCCAGGCGGTGGCCGCGTAGACGACCGCCGCGACTCCCAGGTTTCCGTAGCCCGGCAGGGCGAGGTTGCCAAGACCGAGGGCCACCAGGGGGACGCTGGCCGCGATGGCGGTCCGCGGGAAGACGAATCCGGCCGCCAGCGCGACCGCCGTGAGCGGCGTGGCGTTCCAGAGCGGCTCGCCGTTCCACGTGGGCTGCCAGACGCGGCCGACGACCGCGATCGCCACGAGCGCGAGCCAAGCGGCGACGCACCCCGCAGGTGTCTGCCATGCCGCCGGAGCGTGGGTCGGAGACTCCGATGCGCTCGATCGTGACGCGTGACTCGTCATGTACGGTTTCGACCTCCGTGTGACCGTCGCCGGGCCGCCTGCGGCCGCGAGAAACTGCCGATACACTAGCGTTTTTCACGTTCCAGGCAAGCGAAACCGCCGGAAGCACCCCGAAATGACCGTGATCCCAGGGGGACTGCGGACGCTCGCGATCGAACGGGCCGCGGACGGTTTCGTCAGGCTCGTGTTTCAGGTGCCCGACCACCGGCACAATGTCCTCTCGCGCGAGGCGCTGGAGGATCTGGCCGCGGCGCTCGACCTGCTCGACGGCGCTCCGCCCACGGGCGTCGTGATCGTCTCGGCGCGGCCGGGGAGTTTTTTTGCGGGCGCCGATCTCCAGCGGCTCGCCGCGCTCCGCGATGCAGGGCAGCCGGCGCTCGTCGACGCGTGCGATCGGGGCCGGCGGCTGTTCGACCGGCTTTCGACGTCGGCGTATGCCACCGTCGCCGTGATCGACGGCGTCTGTCTTGGCGGCGGGCTCGAGCTAGCGCTGGCGTGCGACCTGCGGGTCGCCACGGATGAGCCGCACACCGCCCTGGGCTGTCCAGAAGTGAAGCTCGGCCTGCTGCCGGGCTGGGGGGGGACCGTGCGGCTGCCGCGGCTGATCGGCCCTGGCCCGGCCGTCGAGATGACCGCGTCGGGGGAGACCTGCGACGGGTCCGCCGCGGAGCGCATGGGCCTCGTCGACGCCTGCGTGCCCGCCGGCGTGGCGGTCGAGTCGGCCATCCGGCTGCTCGCGATCCGCCGGCGCGACGGCTCGATCGAGCGGCGGCGGTCGCGCATGGCCGAGGCGGTGACGCTCGATCCGGTCGAGCGCGAGTTTCTCGAATCCACCGCGGCCGCGGCCATCCTCGGTCGCACCGGCGGCCACTACCCGGCGCCGCCGGCGATCCTCCAGACGATCCTCGCGGGCAGCGCCGTCGATGCCCGCGCGGCCGCGCGGATCGAGTCGGCCGCGTTCGCCCGACTCGCCGCGACGCCGGTCGCAGGGAACCTGCTCCGCGTGTTCGCGATCGGCGACCGCAACCGCCGAGATCCCGGCGTCGCCGATCCGCTCGTCGCAGCGGCCGCGCCGGTGATTGCGAATCCGGCCGTGGTCGGGGCGGGCATCATGGGCAGCGGCATCGCCACCCGCCACCTGCGATCGGGATTTCCACTGGTGCTCGTCGACATCGACGAGCAGGCCCTCACTGCCGCGGTGCCCTGCATCCTCGACGAGGCGGCCTGGGATCGGCGGTCGGGCTCGGCGGATCCGACCGCGGCCCTCGGCCACGCGACCCGGCTGCGGTCCGCGGCCACGCTCGCCTCGTGCGCCGGTGTCGATCTCGTGATCGAAAGCGTGACCGAGCGGCCCGACGTCAAGCAGCAGGTCCTTGCCGACATCGAGCGGGTGGTGGGACCGGACACCGTGATCGCCACCAACACGTCGACCAACCCGATCGGCCGGTTGGCGGCCGGGCTCGAGGCGCCGGCACGGTTCTGCGGCATGCACTTCTTCAACCCGGTGCGTTGGATGATGCTCGTCGAGGTGGTTCGCGGGCCGGCGACGAGCGACCGCACCGTGGCGGCGGTCGTGGCGCACGCCAAACGCCTCGGCAAGGTGCCGGTGGTGGTGAGCGACAGCCCGGGCTTTCTCGTCAACCGGATCCTGATGCCCTACCTGCACGAGGCCGGCGAACTGCTCCGCGAGGGCGTGCCCGCGGAGCGCATCGACCGGGCGGCCAGGGCCTTCGGGATGCCGCTGGGACCGATCGAACTCTACGACATGGTCGGCCTCGACACGGCCTTCTATGCCGGGCTCGTGCTGAGCGCCGCCTTCGGCGACCGCATCGAGGCCTCGCCGGTGATTCCGGCGCTGGTCAAGGCCGGCAGGCTCGGCCGCAAGACCGGCGCGGGTTTCTACCGTTACGCCGGCACCGGGCCGCACGCCCGGCCCGCGGGCTTCGACGACCGGGCCGGCGAGGTGATCGCCCGCTACGCCCATCCGCCCCGGGACACGAGCGACCGCGTGCTCGTCGATCGGCTGTTCCTGCCGATGCTGCTCGAGGCCCTCCGCGTGATCGACGAGGGACTCGTCCGCGATGTCGGCGACGTCGACCTCGCCGTGATCCACGCGCTGGGCTTCCCCGCGTTTCGCGGCGGGCTGCTCGCTTGGGGCGACTCGCTGGGGGCCGCGGAAGTCGTCCGCCGCCTCGAGCCGCTCGTCGATCTCGGACTCCGCATGCAGCCCACGCCCAGGCTGCTGGATCACGCCTCTTCCGGCCGCCCGTTCACGCCCTGACCCGAGTCCCCCGATGAGCCACCGGAATCGCAATGCGAGCCGTGACGCGGCGACCACCCCGGTCGTCGTGGCCGCCTGTCGCACGGCGATCGGGCGGGCGCATCGCGCCCGCGGCCTGTTTCGCCACGTGCGCGGCGACGAGCTGGCCGCGGCGGTGCTGCAGGCGGCCGTCGAGCGAAGCGGCGTCGACCCGGCGGAGATCGAGGACGTCGTGCTCGGGGCGACGCAGCAGCGCGGCGAACTCGGCGGCAACGTGGGCCGCACCGCTTCGCTGATGGCCGGCCTGCCCTTCTCGGCCGCGGCCACCACGGTCAACCGGCTCTGTGGATCCTCGCTCCAGGCGCTCGCCCAGGCCTGCCATGCGATCGTCGCCGGTGCGGCCGACGTGCAGGTCGTGGGGGGTGTGGAGCACATGCACCACCTGCCGATGGAGTCGGCGGTGGACATCCACCCGCGGGCGTTCTCCCGCACGAGCCGCGGCATGCTCTCGATGGGCCTCACGGCCGAACACCTCGCCTCCGTCCACGGCATCGACCGGCGCCGGCAGGAGGAGTTCGCCCTCGCCAGCCACCACAAGGCGGCCCGGGCCGCGGCGGCGGGGCTGTTCGATCGGGAGATCGTCCGCCTGCTCGGCCACGACGAGTCGGGGGCGTTGGTCGAAGCCGGCCGGGACCAGTCGATCCGTGGCGACACCAGCCTGGAGAAGATGGCGGCACTCGAGCCGGCCTTCCTGCCGATGCTCGGCTCGATCACCGCGGCCACCGCCGCTCCCCTGAGCGACGGCGCCGCGGCGCTGGTGGTGATGAGCGCCGCCGCAGCGGAGCGATGGTCGCTCGAGCCGCTCGCCCGCGTCGTCGCCACGGCCGCCGTCGGCGTGCCACCGGCCGCGATGGGCACCGGTCCGATCCACGCCACGCGGAAGCTCCTGGCCCGGGTCGAGCCGCTGGGCATCCGGCTGCCCGACGTCGATCTGGTGGAGCTCAACGAAGCCTTCGCGGCCCAGGCCCTGCACTGCATCGACGAGCTCGGCCTCGACGCCGGGCGGGTCAATGTGCGTGGCGGGGCCCTGGCCATCGGCCATCCGCTCGGCGCCAGCGGGGCCCGGATCGCCACCACGCTGCTCCACGCGCTGGGCGACTCCGGCGGTCGGTACGGCCTGGCGACGATGTGCATCGGCCTCGGACAGGGCATCGCGGTCCTTTTCGAACGGGTCGGACGATGAACCCGCTGGCCGCCGACACGACTCGCTCCGCCGCCGCGCTCCCCCCAGCCGCCCGGCAGGGCTCGCTGGTGGAGCTGCTGCGGGCCTGCGTGGTCGAGGCCTACGACCGGCCTGCGATCGTGGATGGCCTGGCCGCCTCCGGATGCGATCGGGGCGCGCGCGAGTGGACGTGGGGTGAACTCGCGGCCGCCGCACTCGGGCTCGCCGAGGCCTTCGCTGCCGCGGGCTTGTCGCGAGGGGATCGAGTCGCCCACCTGGGGCGACACGCGCCCGATTGGATCCTCGTCGACGTGGCCTGCCTGCTCGCCGGGCTCGTGCACGTGCCGCTGCATGCGGATGAGTCGCTCGTGGAGCACCGCGGGCACCTCGGGTGGCTCGCCCCGCGCGGCGTGATCTTCTCCTCCCGGGTGGCGGGCCTCGCGCCCCGCGACCTGGCCGGCACCATCGTCTTCGATCTCGTGGATCACCGGGGCGGCCTCGGGCTCAGGGGACGGGCCTGGCGGCCACTCACCGCCGCCCAGGGAGAGGTCGGCGATCGGCTCGGGGAGGCGGTGCAGCGCTGCGATCCCGACGCCCCGGCCGTGATCGTGCTCTCCTCGGGCACGACCGGCCGGCCGCATGGGGTGATCCACTCGCAGCGGTCACTCGCCGCCAACGCCTGCGCGGCCGCGTCGGTGTTCCTCGACGACCCGCGCGACGTGCGGCTCTCGTGGCTGCCCTTGAGCCACTCCCTGGCCCTCACCGGGGACCTCCACACGGCCTTGGTTCGCGGCGCGTGCCTCAACGTCGTCGGCGAACGGACCCGAGTGCTCGATGCCTGCCGCGCCCTGCCCCCGACGGTGATCCTCGGGGTGCCCGCGTTCTTCGAACGGCTCGAGCGGGGAGCGGTCAGCGGCAGGATCGGCGACCTCGCCGCGGCGCTCGGCGGCGCGGTGCGGGTGTGCGTCTCCGGCGGGGCGCCGCTGCGCCGTCGCACGGCGGAGTTTTTCGCGGCGCGCGGTCTGCCGCTCGTCGACGGCTACGGCCTGGCCGAAGCGGGGCCGGTGGTCGCGTTGGCGAGTCCCAGGACCGCGCGGATCGGCACCGTCGGTCCACCCCTGCCCGGCGTCGAGGTCCGGCTCGACGACCGTCCGGCCACCCGTGGGCAGCTGCTCGTCAGGACTCCGGGCCGGTGCGTGGGCGTGATCGCACCGACGGGCGACGCCCCGGCCGCCGATGCCGATGACGGCTGGCTGGCGACGGGCGACCTGGCGGAGATCGACGCCGCCGGCCACCTGCGGATCAAGGGCAGGTTGGGTGACGTGGTCGTCCTGTCGAACGGCGTGAAGCTCCCGCCGGCCGCGGTGGAAGCGGCGCTCGCCGAGGACGATGCCGTGGCGCAGGTGTGCGTGGTCGTTTCCGACGCAGGCCGGCCGGTGGCGGTCGTGGTGCCGGAGCCGGCGATCCTGCGGGCGGCGATCGCGCGGATGGGGCTGTTGGTCGCCAGCCGCCGCCAGGCAGTCAGGCATCCGCGGGTGGTCCGCTGGCTCGCCCGTCGGCTGGGCCGACGGCAGGGCCTGCTGCCGCGGCCGTGGCGGGTGCGGCAGTTCGTGATGCTCGATCGGCCGTTCGATCCCGCCCGCGGGGAGGTGACCGCTTCCCAGAAGCCGAGGCGGGGGGTGATCGCGAAGCATCACGGCGACCGCCTTCGCGCGGCGACGGAGGCGCGTGGATCTCGAGCGGTGGACGAAGCGGCGCCCGGCGCTGAAGCGGGCGTTCGGCGGTCATGGCTCGCCGCCGCCCTCTGGCATGCTCGGCCGGGCGGCTTTGCCGCCGCCGCCGCCGCCGCCGCCGAACCCCTGCCCGACAGGATCGAGGCGGTGCTCGAGCGGGCCGAGACCGAGATCGCGATCCTGCGGACCGACGGGCTGCTGTACGGCCCCGTAACGCATGAGGCACACCCCGCGCCGCTCACGGATGCTCCACCGCCGCCCGCCGGTGTCTTCACCGCCGCAGCGGAGTCGGCCCTGGGCGAAGTCGGCCTCTGGGGGCTGGCGGTTCCGGAGGATCTCGGTGGGAGCGGCGGGTCGATGCTCGACCTGGCCCAGGCGACCACGCGGCTGGCGGCGAACGTGCCTACGGCGGCGGGCATGCTCGCGGTCCACTCCTCGATCGGCGCCGTCTCCGCGCTCGTCGGCTTCGGCTCGGCGGACCAGCGATCGCGACTCCTGCCCGGGCTCGCAGCCGGCCGGCCGCTCTCGATCTTCGCCGCCACCGAGGCCGATGCCGGTTGCGACCTGGGCAGGGTCACGACCGTCATCGAGGAGCGCGACGGCCGCCTGCTGCTCACCGGGACGAAGATGTTCATCACCGGGGCCGCCCACGGCCGGCTCGTGAAACTGCTCGCCGTTCGCTTCGGAAAGCCGGCCGTGGTGCTCGTCCGGCTGCCCGACGCCGACACGGCGACCTTCCGCCTGCACCGCTATGCCCTCCACCCGCTCAAGCACGCCCACAACGCGGCCCTCGAGTTTTGCGGATTCGAAATCGACCCACGCGACGTGCTCCAGCCGGCGGGCGACGGCGATGCCATGGCGATTATCTGGCACGGACTCAATCGGGGCCGCGTGACGCTCGCCGCGCAGGCTGCCGGCACGCTGCGGCTGCTTGCGGCGCACGCCCGCGAGCATGCGCAGCGGCGGATCACCTGGGGGCAGCCGATCGCAGCGCGGGAGCTGATCCAGGCACGATTCGGCAGGATCGTCGCGGCGACCATGGCCTGCGACGCCCTCTCCGCCTGGGCCGCCGCCGCGATCGACTCCGGCCAGGGGGGCGAATGGGAGGCGATCACCGCGAAGGTGCTGGCGAGCCACTGCGTCCGCGACGCGGCGATCGACGCCCTCGGGATCCATGGCGGCAGGGCGTTTCTCGTCGGTCATCCGCTCGGGGATTCGTTTCACGACCATTTCGCCGTATCGGTCTACGAGGGGGAGAGCGACCTGCTCGGACTGGCGCTGTTCAAGGGTCTGGCCCGGCACCATCCACTGGCGTCTTCCCGCCACGCGGCCGCGTGGCGCCGGGCCGCGGATTGGGTCGCCTGGCGGACGGGCCTGCAGGCCTCTGCTGCGGGCGAAGACGGCGGCATCCTCGATCGTGGCCTGCGACGGCATGCGCGGTCGGCCCGTCGTCGGCTGGGTCGGCTCGCCGTGGCCATCGACCGGGCGCTGAGGCGGTACGGAAGGTCGTTGGCCGAGCGGCAGCTCCAGGTGGCCGCACTTTCGGCGGCGGTTCGAGACGCGACCAGCGTGCTGGCGGTCGCCCACCATGCCGACGCCCGCGGCGACGATCGGGTGCTTCCGGCAGCCGACGCCTGGTGCCGCATGGCGTTGGCCCGGGCCGCAGGCAGACCCCCGACCCCCGACGATCTGGCCGCCGTGGCCCGGGCGGGGCGGGACGAGTTGGGGGCGTGACGGTCTGGGAGGAGTGGCGGTCTGGGAGGAGTGGCGGTCTGGGAGGAGTGGCGGTCTGGGAGGAGTGGCGGTCTGGGAGGAGTGGCGGCGGCGGAACCTTACGGAATCGTGACCGTTGAAGACCCGGACGAGCCCCTTTTTCAGGCGGGTGTTTCGTTGACCTTCAAGCACGGATCCTGACCGGACGAAGCGACGCTGAGGCAGCCATGATCGGGGAGTTGATGCGGAAACGAGCGGGCCCGGTGACAGGTGTCGTGGGGATGCTTGCGGCCGCATGCCTGGCGGCGACCACGGCACCGCCGGAGCCGCTCCCGACTCTCGCGAAGCTGCCCGTCGCGGTGACCATCCCTCCGTCCGGCCCGGTGATGGCGGTCGCGAGGATCGATGGTTCCCGTCGGGCCCGGGTGAGGCGCGAGGCCGCGGCGATCGACGACCATCTCGCCGGACGTTGGCGGGAACACGGTGTCGAGCCCTCCACGCCCCTGGACGATTCGCAGTTCGTCAGGCGGATGGTCCTCGAACTGGCGGGTCGCATCCCATCCTACGAGGAGGCGCGGGCGTTCCTCGAGGACGCCTCGCCCGAGAAGCGCGACGCGCTGATCGAGCGGCTGCTCGAGAGCCCCGACTACGTGAGCCACTTCTACAACCATTGGGCCGACGTGCTCAGGCTCGCGGAGCGGCCGCAGAAGAATCTGGTCCTGGAGCCCTACCTGGCCTGGATCAAGGATTCCATCCGCACCAACCGCCGCTACGACGAGTGGGTGCACGAGATGCTCACGGCCGACGGCAGGCCCTGGGAGAATCCGGCGGTTGGCTTCCAGCTGCGCGACGACGGCATGCCGCTGCCCTACGTCGACAACACCGTGCGGGTGCTGCTGGGAACGCAGATCGGCTGCGCCCAGTGCCACGACCACCCCTTCGACCGCTGGACGCAGCACCAGTTCTACGAGCTCGCCGCCTTCACCGCGGGAACGCGAACCCGCCTGAACGCGGGCATCCGACCCGCCAAGCCGGGCCAGGATCCCAAGCCGGTGCCGCCGCCGGTCGTCCGGACCCTGATCAGGGAAATCCGGGAGGAGAAGGGGAGGAAGTCGGGGCCGATGATCCAGTTCATCCTGGCCAACGCGACGGCGGTGAGCTTCAAGGAAGCCAGCCTGAAACTCCCGCACGACTACCAGTACGACGACGCGAGACCGCTGGACCGGGTCGAGCCGGAGATCCTCTGGGGCGACGTTCCTGCCACCGTCCGCAATGCCGACGGCCGCGAGCAGTTCGCCAGGTGGGTCGTGTCGCGGAGCAACCGCCAGTTCGCCCGTACGATCGCCAACCGGATCTGGAAGAAGGTGATGGGGGTCGGGCTGGTGGAGCCCGTCGACGACTTCCGGGATCAGAACCCCCCCAGTGATCGGGAACTGCTCGAGCACCTGGCCGGCCTCATGATCCGCCTCGACTTCGACGTCCGGGAGTATGTCCGGGTGCTGGTGTCGACCGGGGCCTACCAGCGGCGGGCCGTGCTCCACGACCCGACGTCGGCCGAACCCTTCCGGTTCGCGGGGCCGGCGCTGAGGCGCATGACCGCCGAACAGGTCTGGGACTCGATCGTCGGGCTGATCGCCCGCAATCCCTGGACGGTGCAGCGGCCGACGGTGGCCGACGTCGCCGAGGTGGCGGCCATCGATCTGCGGACGGCGACCGTCGCCGACGTGGAGCGGCAGTTCGACCGATTCATGGTCCGCTTCGGTCCGGCGGCCCGCCAACGGCGGTATGCGCGGGAGTGCGGCTACCAGGGATTGTGGCTGATGAAGGCCAGCGAGATGCCGACGCCGCTGCCGCTCGGCCACTTCCTCCGCCAGTTCGGCCAGAGCGATCGCGAGTCGATCGACGGCGGCCGCACGGTGCCGACCATCCCGCAGATCCTGGCGATGTTCAACGGGCCGGTCACGCATGCCACGCTGGAGGAGGGCTCCGTGATCTACGAGACGGTGATGCAGCGCGACCCCGAGGAAGTGGTCGATGCGGTCTTTCTCTCCATTCTTTCCCGGGAGCCGTCGGCCGAGGATCGTCGGGCCGCCGTGGAGGAACTCACCGCGGTCGATTCCGCCACCGGCTGCGGCAACCTCGTCTGGGCGCTGCTCAATACCCGTGAGTTCCTCTTCATCCAGTGAGGCCCCGCCATGTCACGACTGATCGCCTCGGCCGATGACCGCATCGCCCGCCGGACCCTGCTCGGCAGCGCGGCCAAGGCGGCCTTCGGCCTGACCCTGCTGGACGGAGTGCCGGCCGGCCGGGCGGCGGCCGACGCGCCGGTGCCGACCGGCGCGAACGTGATCTACCTGATGATGCGCGGCGCGATGAGCCACCTCGACACCTTCGATCCCAAGCCCGGCCGGGAGGAGCAGGGGGAGACGCGGGTGATCGCCACGACGCTGCCGGGCGTCTCGTTCGGCGAGCACCTGCCCAGGCTCGCCGGCCTTGCGGACAGGCTCACGATCATCCGGTCGCTCACCACCGAGACCGGCGCGCACGAGCAGGGCACGTACCTGCTGCGGACGAGCTATCCCGAGCTCGCCAGCGTCCGCCACCCGTCCCTGGGCTCGTGGGTCGTGCACGTGCTCGGCAAGCGGAGCCGCGATCTGCCGGGCTACGTGCTGGTCGGCAACGGCAACGAGCATCCGGGCTGCGGGTTCCTCGACCCGGCGGTCACTCCCGTGCCGGTGGCCGATCCGCGGCGCGGCCTGGAGAACATCCGCCGGCCGGAGTACCTCTCGCCGGCCAACTTCGAGCGGCGACTTGCCCTCGCCGACCGCATCGACCGCGACTTCCGCGGCCACTATGCCGGCCCGCAGATCGCCGCCTACGACCGGATGTATGCCGACGCCGTGCGGCTGATGGGCAGCGGCGACCTCGCGGCCTTCGACATCTCGCGGGAGGATGCGCCGACTCGCGAGAAGTACGGAACCTCGCGGCTGGGGCAGGGCTGCCTTCTGGCCCGGAGGCTGGTGGAGAGCGGGGTCCGGTGCGTCGAAGTGGAGTCGGCGGGCTGGGACATGCACCGGGACCTGTGGGACGAGTTGCCGGAGAAGGCCGGGGAACTCGACGCGGCCCTGGCGGCACTGCTGGCAGACCTCGAGTCGCGGGGGCTGCTCGCGAGCACGCTCGTGGTGCTCGGGACCGAGTTCGGCCGCTCGCCGAAGATCAACGAGAACGGGGGGCGCGACCACCATCCGGCTGTTTTTTCCGGGGTGCTCGCCGGCGCCGGCGTCAAGGCGGGCCTCGTGTACGGTGCGAGCGACGCGGCCGGCAGGACTCCCGACGGCGACGCGGTCAGCGTGGCGGACTTCAACGCCACGATCGCGGCGGCGTGCGGGTTTCCCTGGCAGCAGGAGTTCCTGGCGCCCAACGGGCGTCCCTTCCGGATCGGCAACGCTGGGAAGCCGATCGCCGCGGTGCTGGCGTGATCACTCGCTGCGGATCAGGGCCGGCAGCCAACTGCACAGGTACCAGCCTCTCGGCGACGTGAGTTCCGCGAGGGCCGCAAGATCCACGCGGCCGGTCGGGGATGCGCCGCCGAGCACCTCGTCGAGCAGCCCCTTGGGCTTGGAGTACTTCACCACCCGTGCCGTTACGGCGGTCAGCCCGGCGAGCTCCACCGCGCGATCGACGGCTTCCTCGAGAAACCCGATCCGGTCCACGAGCCCGGCATCGAGAGCCTGTCGGGCGGTGAACACCTGCCCGGTGGCCACCCTGGCGACCGCCTCGTCGTCGAGCTTCGGCCGGCCGGCCTTCACGATCTCCTTGAAGCGTCGAAACATGTCGTCGACGAGTTCCTGCAGGAGCTTCCGCTCCTGCTCGGCCAGATCCGGCGTGCGATCCTTCGTCGGGCTGAGCATTTCCTTGAGCGGGCCGCTGGCGATCGAGTCGTCGCGGATGTCGTACTTCCGCAGGGCCTGGGACACGTCGAAGTGGGGAATGATGACTCCGATCGATCCCGTGAGCGTGGCAGGTTCCGCAAAGATCACGTCGTCGGCGCCGCGGTTGGCCATCGCCACGTAGTAGCCGCCGCTGGCCGCGATGCCCCCCATGCTGACGACGACCGGCAGGTCGCGTTTCTCGACGAGTCTCGTGAGGCGGTGGTGGATCTCGTCGCTGCCGCTGACGGTGCCGCCCGGGGAGTCGACGCGAAGCACGATCGCCTTGACCGACTCGTCCTCCGCGACGCGTTCGAGCTGGCTGCGGACGAACCCCTCGCCCCCGAGAATAGCGCCGGTGACGCTCACGATCGCCACCTTGTTGCCGGAGAGCTTCGAGAGCGAGTGCCACTTCTCCTCGACGCGGCCGTCGCGTTGGAAGTAGCGCGAGAAGGCTCCGGCGCTGCCGATCGCGGAGAGCAGCGCCACGCCGGCCACGATCCAGCCCGCCCGGCCGAGCCAGCGGCTCCACGGGTTGGCGTGCTCGAGAATCACCCTCGTCGTCGGCTGCTGCGATTCGATCGGCATCGGGCGTGCTCCTCCGTCGGGCGGGTCGTGGAGGACGACCCGACCGACCTCGCGATTGTACGGCGTCGACGGAACCCGGCGAGGTTGCCAGTTCGCCGCGGCTGCCGCTACCCTGGCAGATTCGTCTGACGGCGCCGCGCGGCGTGCGCGCCGTTCCCGATCGCCACGCCCCCGTCGACCACCGTCCCTCGGAGCCCGCGCCGTGTTCGTCTGTGTCAGCACCGAATGCCTGCCCGACATGCCGCTGGCGGCCGCCATGGAGCGGCTTGCCGAACTCGAGTTCACGGCGGTCGAGCTTGACGTGCACGAGGTGGGCGGGCACCTGCAGCCGGCCGCGGTGGCGGCGAATCCGGAGTCGGCGATCGCCGCGTGCAGCGATCTGCAGCGACTCCGTCCCGTGGCCGTGTCGTTCGCGGCGGCCGAAACGCCCGAGGTGTACGACCTGTTCACCGCCTGCTGCCGCCTGGCCAAGTCGCTGGGCGTCGTGACCATGGTGGTCGAGTCCTCGGAACAGGGCACGCCCTTCAACGGCGAGATCGACCGCCTGAGGAAGTTGGTGTCGATCGGGTCGGGATTGGGCGCGGTGGTCGCGGTCAAGACGACGGCCGGCCGGATGACGCACGATGCGGAGACGACGGCGTCGCTCTGCCGCAACGTTCCCGGCCTGGGAGTGACGCTCGATCCCAGCCACTTCATCTACGGCCAGAAGAAGGCCGCCTCGTGGGAGCCGATCCTCAAGTACGTCGCGCACGTGCACCTGCGCGACTCGAAGCCGGATGCCTTCCAGGTGCGGATCGGCCAGGGCAACGTCGAGTACGGAAAGCTCGTGGCCCAGTTGGAGCGGGTGGGCTACAAGCGGGCCCTGTGCGCCCACATGCCGCCGCTGCCAGACGTCGATCAACTGGCCGAGTTGCGGAAGATGCGGCTCACCCTGGAAACGTATCTTTAGAACGTTCGAGAGGCGTGTCTCGCCGGCCCGTGGGCGCCGCGCTAGTCCTGAAACAAGCGAGTGCGAAGCGCGCCGCACTGCCATTTCGGCATGGAGAGTCGGCGCACAACTTGTCCGCCCGGCGCCGTGAGTGCCGTTTGCGTGGCTCGGGTTGTCGGAAGTCTCATGTCGATCTCGGCTGCACGTCGTGCGGTCAGGGGTGAATAGGGACCGGAGCATCCGAACTCCGGCTTCATGAAGCGTCGTCAGCATCGCAGCGGCGTACGCAGTTGATCAAGCAGCCGGAAGAAGACGTGCTGCCAGGGGTTCCACGACAAGAGGCGGAACACGATCCGCCTGCCCGTCGAGATGATCTGCGCCGGCACCGCCATGAACGCCCGACGGAACGTCGTGAACT
>VGYR01000058.1 GCA_016872925.1 Planctomycetota bacterium | reverse complement strand
ATCGGCCGCCCATTCGCCCGCGGCTCGATCTCCACTTCGATCTCGGTCGATCCCCCGGCGGTTGTGACCAGTCTTTCCCGTTTGTAGACGAACGACTTGAGCGGCTCGACGTGATTGAGAATACTCTTGAGGTGCATCCTGCGGTGGCTCCGGAGAAAGGGCTGGCTATGAAACCGCTTCTTTACCCGACAGCGCCGCACGATGCTCCTCTCTCCTGGCCCGCCCGTCAGGGCGGTGCTTCCAGGCGGCGGAACGCCGCCGCATGCCGGATGTCGCCGCGCAGCGGCGGCTCATCACATACCCATGCCGCCAGCGGCTTGGTGCGATCGCTGCCGGAAGCATCAGCCTCACGCCGACAGACTCAGGCTGATGCCTGTGCCATGGCTCATAAACCTCGGGGTCCGGGGCAGAGCCCCGCGCAGAAACACAGGCTTTCTACCCACAAATTCTGCTGAAGACCCTGAAAACGCAGTCAAGCGACGGTTCATCGATGGTCTTCGCTCACCGCGCCCGATTCGTCCCTGCCATTGCCCGATTCGCCCCAGAGGCTCTGGCGGCCGTGTTCGTTCGCCCGCAAGCACGCACCGAGAGAGGTGCACAAAAGCACTGAAAAACATGGGGGTTTCGGCGCTGCGGCCGCGCGGGCGGATGCTGCATTCATCCACGCTTCGAGATTGCGCGGCGGTTGCGCTGTTTGCCTTCGATACGCCGCCACGTGACCGACCTCAGACGAGGCCCTGTCGCTTGCGTCCGATCCAGAACATGCCGAGCAGCGCCACCAGCGCGATCGCCACGAGCGGATGGCTCCAGAGCTGCAACCGCCGCACCGCCGGCGGCGGTTCGGGAAGCGCGGCGAGCGCGGCCACGAGTTCCGTGATCTCGTCGGGCCGCACCACGTCGCCCCGCGTCACCTGCGCGATTTCTGCGAGCACCTCCGGCCGAGCCGCCTTGCCGATGCTCTCGGCAGCCGACCCTTGCACGAACACCGACGCGTCCAGCGTGTCGCCCGTCTCTCGGCAGGTGAGCCGAATCTCATGGGTTCCCGGCTCCTGCGGCATGAAGGTCGCCGCGAACACACCCCATTCGCCGTCGCCGCCGGGGGGCGCGAACTGCACCGTCTCGACGGCGGCCGAGGGGGCCGTGATCCGCGCCGTCACTTCGCCGCGAACGAGCGGCTCACCGCTCACCTCCGCCACGCGGGCATCCAGCGCGATCGTCTGTCCGAGCTGTGGCTGCTCGGGGGAGAAGGAGAGGCTGATCCGCTCCCCGCGGGCCATGTTGCGGCGGTAGGCCATCCAGCGGACCACCTGGCCCCAGAAGCGGTAGTGGTATTTGTCCTCGACGCCCTTGCGCCACCGCCAGGCGCCGTCGGTCGCCATGTAGAGCACCTTGCCGGCGCCGAAGGTGCGCGTGACCAGGAGCGGGATCCTGCCGTACTCGTTGGCGGCATCCTCGTGGACGGCGAGCACTTCACTGCCCGCCTTGGCGCGGAGCACGGGACCGTACCACTGCCCACCGGGCAGGCTTTCCCAGACGGCGAGATTCTCCGTGCCGCCATCGGCCAGCTTCGTGAGCAGGCTCCGGCGACCCGCCTCGGTGAGCACCAGCCGCCGGGGCGCCTCGCTGGCCGTCCCGTCCGGCCGCGCCTGGTCGATCACCACGGGGCACAGCTCCTCGAGCGGCGTTCCGACCAGCGACGCCTGCTCGCCCCGCCAGCCCGGCATGAACACCAGGCCGCTGGCTTGATATTCCACGAGGCCCTTGAGCAGCCGGCAGTTCTCCTCGGTGAGTTGCCCCTCGCCGACACCGACGTCGCCGAGGAACACGACGTCGTACGGTGCGAGCTCGTCGAGGCCGGCGGGAAACCGCTGGATGTAGTCCTGCGTGCCGCCGCCACGCTTCGACAGCCCCGGCTGGAAGAGGAGGCACGACACCTCGACACCCGGATCGCGGGACAGCGCGTTGCGGAGGTAGCGGTACTCCCACCGCGGCACGCTCTCCACCACCAAGACCTTGAGGTTCTCCTGCCGGATCGCGATCGGGGCCGTCCGCTCGTTGTTGTCGGGGAGGATTTCTCCCGGCTCGACCGGCAGGGAGAGCGTGACCGTGTAATCGCCCACGGACGGCGGGGTCCAGTAGATCCAGTCGGTGACCGTCGCCATCGGCGGCAGCCGGATCTCCTTCACCAGCCTCTCGCCGCTGCTGGTGACGAGCGTGGCCACCACCACCCGCTCGGTGGGCAGCGACGAGACGACCGTGAACGGCACCCGAACCGGCTTGCCCGCCACGCCCATCGTGGGGCAGTCGAGGCTCGCGAGGTCGAGGTCGGGGAGTTTGGTGGGGCTGCCGGCAGGCACGGCATAGACCGGCACCTGCGCCAGCCTGAGCGCCTGCGCGGCATCCAGCGGCGGCCGCCCCTTGTTCCAGTCGCCATCGCTGGCGAGCACCACGGCCCGCAGCGCGGTGAACCGCTCGGCCGCCTGGGCCAGCGGCGCAGCGAGATCGGTCGCCGTGCCCGGCGGTGCCGCGGCCACCGGCTCGATCACGACCTCAAACCGCTCGCGGAGCGGGTTCCAGAAGGCGGGGTCCGTCAGCGGCGCGACGGCCGCCCGCCGCGTCCGTGGCGCGGCGCCGCCGCCATCGGTCGCCACCACGTCCTGGGTGTCCATGCTCCGCGAGGCGTCGTGCAACACGCAGACCGTCGGCTTCTCCTCAGGTCGGTACTCCTCGACCCATTCCGGCTGGTTGAGCAGCACGGCGACCAGCGACGCGATCAGCACCCGGAGGAGTTCCACCAGGCCGGGGCCCGTGGCGAAGCCACTCCGTCTCCAGGTGAGCAGGCCGACGGCAATCGTCGCCAGCACGAGCGCGGCCGACAGCGCGATCGTCCAGGGCGTCGTGAAGAACCGCAGCGCCTGCTCGCTCATGCCGCGGCCTCCAGCCGCCGCGGCAGTCGCGCTCCCCGAT
Organism: Planctomycetota bacterium; assembly: GCA_016872925.1. Lineage (GTDB taxonomy): Bacteria > Planctomycetota > Planctomycetia > Pirellulales > UBA1268 > QWPN01. The sequence continues at coordinate 14,980 of VGYR01000058.1, read as the reverse complement.
CCGCTGCCGCGGACCGCGGCAGGCTGAGCAGCCCCTCGGCCACGAGCGCCACGAGCATCGCGATCAGGAAGGCCCGCCAGATCTCCTGCACGAGGCTCGTCGTGTCGCCGGCCGAGCTGGTGATCCTCGTGAACGAGAGGCCCCGGAACAGGCTGTCGATCCGCTCGTCGGCCACCGGCGGCGACGTATCCTCGACGGCCGGCCGATTGACCGCCACCAGCCGCTCGCCGCTGGCATACACGCCGGCATGGAGGCCGGACTCGGTCGAAGGCGAACCGGCGTCGCCCACCAGCCGGGTCCACGCACCGCCTGACGCGGCCGCCAGGGTCGCCGCTGTCGGTCCGGCATCGACCTGCCGGGCGGTTGCGAGCGGCACGAGTCCCCGATCGATCGCCCGCTGGACGACCGCATAGAGCACGATCCCTTCGGCCGCCAGCGCCGAGTCGCGGGCCGTCGGCGTCGTGGCCACGAAGGTGACGCGTTCGTCGCGGCTCGACCGGGCCACCAAGGGGGCCCCGCCGGGCAGCGTGGCCAGCGGCACGAAGTCCCCCGTCAGGCCGCACGATCGCCGCACCTCGACGTCGCCGAGCGGCAGGGCCGAACCGGCGAGCGTGTTGGCCAAGAGATCCTGGTCGGTCCGCCAGGACTCCGCGACGACCGGTCGTGAATGCTCGGTCCAGTCGTCCCACGAGCAGCCTGCGAACCGTCCTCCCGCGCCCCGGTCCGATGGAAAGAAGACGGCCTGCCCGCCGCGGTCAAGGAACTGCTGAACCAGTTCGGCGTCCCGTCCCTCGGGCAGCGGCCCCTGCCAGAGAACGGCCGCGGCGGTCTCCCAGGGGGCCGCCGCCAGGTCGCCGCGGGACACGACGTCCACCCGCGCCGCCCCCCGATCCGGGGCGATGGAAGCGGCGAGTTCCAGGACTTGTGCGGATGCCGGCTCCTCGGCCACGACGAGCGAGCGACGCGGCGGCGGTTCGTCGTAGACGAAGAAGAAGCGGTTGTCGGCCGGGTTGGCGTCGGCGGGAATCGAGACCGTCCCGAATCCCTTGGTCTCTGCCGAGCGCTCGAGCGGGATCGTGTGGCTCTTGAGCACCGCCTCACGACCCACGATCTCGACCTCGACCGCGGTCGCGATGCCGCCGGTCTCGAAGGTCACGGGAACTGTCATCCGCTCGCCGTCCTCCTGGCGCGACACGACCAACGACACCACCAGCCGCCGGTCGCGGCCGAGCGTCTCGAGCCGGACGTTCGTCACGCGGATCGCAAGGTTGCCTCCGGCCGGGACGGGATACGCGAGCAGCTGGACGCGGACCTGCTGCGGCACCTTGGCGAGCGCATCGCGGATGCCGGTCCAGCCGCCGTCGTCGGGTTGCCAATCGTTGGCCCGCTGGTCGGAGCAGATCCAGATCTCGGTCGTGCCGGCTGCCTGCTCGCGGATGTACTCGTAGGCGCTCTGGACGAGCGCCGGCACGTCGGCGGCCGCGGCCAGCGGGCCCGCGGTCGCCAGTTCGACCAGCGCATCGGGCGCCGCCACCTCCTCGGGACCGCGCCCCGGATCGCTGAGCAGCATCACGCGGCCGGCGCGGAGCGTGGCCAGGGCCGCGGCGAGCTGCCGGCGCCCCGTGTCGAGCTTCGAAGCCCCCCCCGCGGCGGCCACCGCCTGCATGCTCGGGCTGCGATCGAGGATCACGATCGCCGAATCGGGGCGGCCGCCGGCGGCCAACGCCAGCCAGCCGCGGGAGAGCGGCCGGCCCACCGCCAGGATCACCGCCGCCACGGCGAGCATCCGCAGGGCCATGATCAGCCAGTGCCGCAGCCGCGAGTAGCCCCGCGACAGCGCCCGGGCCGCGAGCAGAAACCGCATCGCCGCCCAGGGGACGGTCTGAAAACGCCGCTGGTTGATCAGGTGGATGATCAGCGGCAGCACCACCAGCGGCAGCCCGGCGAGCACCCATGGCTGGAGGAACGTCATCGCAGGCTCCTCCCCGCGGCGCGGCCCACGAGGAACCGGGCGAGCACCTGCTCGGAGGGCTCGTCGGTGACGATCCGGTGGTAGTCGATCGCCGATTCCAGCACCACGCGGCGGAGGCTCTCGAGCCACGCCCCGAGCGCCGTGTGGTACCGGTCGGTGATGTCCAGCGGATCCGCGAAGATCGCGCCGCCCCCCTCCAGGTCGAGGAACCGCGTCGGACGCTGGAAGTCGAAGGCGAGTTCCTGGGGATCGAGGAGGTGGAACGCGGCCACGTCGTGCCGCCGGAACTTCAGGTGGCTGAAGGCCGTCGCCAGCGCCTCCGGCTCGCAGAACAGGTCCGAGACGACCGCCACCACCGCCCGCTGCCGCGCCGTCTCGGCGATCTCGTGGAGCACCTCGGGAAGTCGCGTCGGACCGGCGGGCCGGGCCTCCTCGAGGACATCGAACACGAGCCGCAGGTGGGCCGGGCTCCGCCGCGAGGGCAGCGACCGGACGATCCCGTCCGCCACGCAGGTGATGCCGACGGCGTCACCCTGCTGGCTGGCGAGGTAGCCGAGCGCCCCGCAGATCCGCCGCGCATAGTCGATCTTGGAGATCCCGCCCGAGGAGTAGGCCATCGAGCCCGACGTGTCGAGCACCAGACACAGCCGGAGATTCGTGTCGGCCTCGTACTCCTTGACGTAGTGGCGATCGGAGCGGCCAAAGGCCCGCCAGTCGAGCCGGCGGAGGTCGTCACCGGGCACGTACTTGCGGTATTCCGCGAACTCGACGCTCGAACCGCGGTGGGGGCTCGAGTGCCGGCCGGACACCGTGCCGACCATCGGCCGCCGCGCGACGAAGGGCACCGCCGCCAGCCGGGCGAGCACGGCGGGGTCGAGAAACGAACGCGGCTGTCGGTCGTTGAACATGCGGCTGCCCCCGCGCGGCGCGGGCCGCCTACGCCTGCTCGGCCACGGTCTCCTTCACCAGCCGGCCCACGATCTGCTTCGCGTCGATCCCTTCGGCCTGCGCCGCGAACGTGGTGATGATCCGGTGGGTGAGCACGGGCGCCGCCACGGCCTCGACGTCCTCGAGGCGGACCATGTAACTGCCCGACAGGGCGGCCCGCGCCTTGGCCCCGAGGATCAGGTTCTGCACGGCCCGCGGCCCGGCACCCCAGCTGACCAGCGGCTTGAGCCACTCCGGGGCCGCATCCCCCTTGGGTCGCGTCTTGCGGACGAGCCTGGCCGCGAAGTGGTAGATGTGGTCCGGCACCGGCACGCGGCGCACGAGGTTCTGGTAGTCGATGATCTCGGCGGCGGTCAGCACGTGGTCCAGTTCCGGCGGGGGCTCGCCGGTCGTCGTCCGGGCGATCGCCACCTCCTCGTCCTCGGCGGGGTAATCGAGTTCGATGAGAAACATGAACCGGTCGAGCTGTGCCTCGGGCAGCGGGTAGGTGCCTTCCTGCTCGACCGGATTCTGCGTCGCCAGCACGAAGAACGGCGGCTCGAGCCGCGAGGTCTTGCCGACCACCGTCACCTTGTGCTCCTGCATCGCCTCGAGCATGGCGGCCTGTGTCTTCGGCGGCGCACGGTTGATCTCGTCGGCGAGCACGATGTTGGCGAACACCGGCCCCGGCACGAAGTGAAACTCACGACGGCCGTCGGCCGTCTCCTGGAGGATGTCGGTGCCGGTGATGTCCATCGGCATCAGGTCGGGGGTGAACTGGATCCGGCTGAACCTCAGCGACACGCATTCGGCGAGCTTGCCGACCAACAGTGTCTTGGCGAGTCCGGGCACGCCCATCAGGAGCGCGTGACCGCGGGCGAACAGGCAGACCGTGAGCCGTTCGATCGTCGCTTCCTGCCCGATGATCACGCGGGCCAGTTCCCGACGGAGCCGGCCGTAGACGCCGCGGAGCCGCTCCAGGGCGGCGACATCGTCGGCATGCAGATCGGGGGTGGTGGGAGCGGCGAGCGACATGGAGGTCTCCGGAGGGGGAGGCGGGCGGTCGTCCCGCCGAGTGCAAGTATGTCCCAAACCGGTCGCGGGTTCGCAGGTTCCGCCGTGCCGCGCGGCACGCGGGGCGGAGGATCGGCCCCAAACGGCGACCCTCGCCGGGATGCTTCCGTGCCGCCAGGCCGCGGATATGATGCGATTTCGGGTGCTTCCCGATGGCCTCGCCCCCGCTCCCCTCTCCGCGCTCCCCATGAAGATCCTCATCACCGGCGGTGCCGGATTCATCGGCAGCCACATCGTCGACGCGCTGCTCCGCGAGGGCCATGCGGTGGCGGTGCTCGACGATCTCTCCAGCGGCTCGCCCGGAAATCTGCCCGCCTCGGTGCCGCTCCACGTGGCGGACATCGTCGACGCCGAGGCGGTGCGGCGGGTGTTCACGGCCGAAAAGCCCGACGCCGTCTGCCACCAGGCCGCCCAGATGTCGGTGAGTCGCTCGGTCCGCGAGCCGCTGTTCGACGCCCAGGTGAACTGCCTGGGACTGATCAACGTGCTCGATGCGGCCGTCGCGGGGGGCTGCCGGCGGATCGTGTTCGCCTCCAGCGGTGGGGTGCTCTATGGCGACGTCACCACGCCGGCCCCGGAGACGACACCCGCCAACCCCGTCAGCCCCTACGGCATCACCAAGTGGGTCGGTGAACGGTATCTCTCCTTCTACGCCCGCGAGCACGGAGTCACGGCCGTGGCGCTTCGCTACGCGAACGTCTACGGGCCCCGGCAGAATCCGCACGGCGAGGCGGGGGTGGTGGCGATCTTCTGCACGAAACTGCTCGGCGGCCAGCCCGCGACGATCAACGGCGACGGCCGCTACGTGCGGGACTATGTGTTTGGACCGGACGTGGCGCGGGCCAACGTGCTGGCGCTCGCGGCGACCGACCGCTGCGCCGCGGGCTCACTGACGAGCCTCAACATCGGCACGGGCATCGGCACCGACGTGGTCGAACTCGAGGCCGTGCTGCGGCCGGCCGTCGGGGCGGCGGCTGCGGCCCGCGGCCACGCGGTCGACCCTCCGCCCCCCGTGCACGGTCCGGCCCGGGCGGGCGACCTGCGGAGCAACCTGGTCGACGCAACGCTCGCCAAATCGATCCTCGGCTGGGAGCCGGCCGTGCCCCTCGACGCGGGTCTCGCCCTGACGGCCGCGTGGTTTGCCGACCGGCAGCGCGATGCCTGAATACGCGGCGCCAGGGCTGCCCGATTGCCGTTCCGTCTGCCTCCGGCGGCTGCTACCGTCCCGGAGATGCCTGCGCCTCTCGAACTGCCGGCCGGCCGCACTGCGCTGATCTGCGGGATCGGCGGTCAGGATGGCGCCTACCTGGCGAAGCACCTGCTCGACTTCGGCTACACCGTCATCGGCACCGGCCGCGACGCCCAGGCGAGCCGGTTCAGCGGCCTGGAGCGGCTGGGCATCCGCGACCGGGTCACGCTCGTGTCCATGTCGCTGGTCGACTTCCGCTCGACGTTTCAGGTGCTCAAGCGGGCCAATCCCGACGAGGTCTACAACCTCGCCGGCCAGTCGTCGGTCGGACTGTCGTTCGACCAGCCGGTGGAGACGTTCGAGAGCATCGTGCTCGGCACGGTCAACCTGCTCGAGGCGGTCCGCCTGCTGGGCACGCCGACCCGCCTGTACAACGCCGGCAGTTCCGAGATGTTCGGCAACGCCGGCGACCAGCCGGCCGACGAGGACACGGTGCTGAGGCCGCGAAGCCCCTACGGCATCGCCAAGGCGACGTCCTTCTGGCAGATCGCGCAGTACCGCGAAGCCTACGGCATCCGGGCCGCCACCGGCATCCTCTTCAACCACGAGAGCCCGCTTCGCCCCGAACGCTTCGTGACCCAGAAGATCGTCACGGCCGCCTGCCGGATCGCCCGGGGCGAGCAGCAGTCGCTCGCCCTCGGGGACCTCTCGGTGCAGCGGGACTGGGGCTGGGCTCCGGAGTACGTGGTGGCGATGCACCGCATGCTCCAGCTCGACGTCCTGGAGGACTTCGTGATCGCCACCGGCCACACCGCCTCCCTCGAGCAGTTCGTCGCGACCGCATTCGAGGCGGTGGGGCTCGATTGGCGGCGGCACGTCGTCCGCGATCCGAAGCTCGTGCGGCCCACCGAGATCGAACGGGGCCGCGCCGACACCTCGCGGGCCACCGAACGGCTGGGCTGGACCGCCCGCCACATCATGCCCGACGTGGTGCGGATGATGGTCGAGGCCCGGCTCGCCGACCAACCGGCCGTCCGCCGCGCTGCCTGATCCACCCGCTCCGATCAGTCGCCGGCCAGTCCGGCCACCGCCCCGCCGGCGATCCGCCGCATCAGGGTTCCCGACTGCAGGTACTCCGGCAGGGCATGCCGCCGCCCGACCACCAGAGCCGCGTCGGTCGCTGAATACTCCACCGTGGACGGCACGGATCGCCGAGACATGCCGGCGACGCCGAGGGCGTCGAGGTCGCTCTCGCGGTCGAGGTGAGGGAACATCCGCAACGCGAGGTCTCGGGAGTTGATCACGAGCGTCAGCCGCTGGATGCCGGAGGTCGCCGCCGCGTAGGCGCCGCGTGGCGCCAGGGCATCGCAGCGCATCGCGGGGGCCACGAGCACGAGGTGCGTGCGGCCCTCGCGGAGCGCCCACGGCGATCCGGCCGAGGCCTCGGGATGGGTGACCAGGTCATCGAGGGCCTCCGCCGCGATCAACGCGCCGAGGGAATAGCCGATGATCGCCACCGGCTGGGAAGACGGCACCCGCCCCAGCAGGCAGGCGAAGTAGTGGCCGTCCGAGGACGCCCGCCGATAGTTGTCACGGCTCGACTCGATCAGCCGGCCACGCTGCTGGCTCGGCCACGAGACAACCACCGTCCTGACGCCCGCCGGGCAGGTCGCCTTGAGCCGTCTGGCGATCATCACGCCCTGCGACCGGGCCTCGGACGCCTCGTAGCGGTTCCCGTGGATGAAGAACACCAGCGGCCGGGCGGGCTCCCCGAGCAGCGCCTCCACGTCGGCTCGCTCCCAACGCCCCGCGACCCGCCGCTCGACCTCGAAGTCGGCATGCCGCGGGAGGCCGCAGATGCCCGGGAGCCTGCGGGTGCTCACGTACCAGACGTCGTCGCACGCTTCCGGCGGGCACGGCGAGACCCGCGGGCTCGACCCGTGGCCCAGCCCCGACGCCACGGCCGGCTTTCCCAGGCAGGCCAGTGCGATTCCCGCGCCGAGGAGGCACAGGCTGCCGGGGCCGCGAAACCGCGGCCGCGAGGCTGACGAGATGGCGATGCGGGAGGAGGGCATGGGGATGCTCGTGTGTTGCCGCCGGACGCTCGCGTGCAACTCTAGCACCGGCCGTCGCACCATCTTTCGCAGCCGGAATCCGTGGCCGGTGCCGCTACGACCGTCACGCGCCGCGGCCGCGGCGCAATCGCGCTGCCAGCGGGAAGAAAATCGATCGCTGACCGCGCCGCGCAGGAATCGTGAGGTACGGTTCTGGTAGCGTCGTCGGCGACGACGCCGCATGCGGTCCGCCCGTCCCGCCTGCCCCGTCTGCCTCCGTGTGGAGATCTCGTCATGGCTCGTGCCTTGTGTCTGGCGATCGCGGTGGTGAGCCTCGCCGCCGCGCCCGGCTGCAGCAGCTGCTTCGGCGGCTTCTCGAGCTGCCGCCGCCCGTCGTTCATGGAGTTCCGCTCGTGCGGCGCCCCGCCACCGGCCCCCTGTGCCGCGCCGGCGCCCGCCTGTGCTCCGGCGTGCGAGCCGGCGTGCGGTCCGGCGTGCGAGTCGGCGGCACCGTGCTGCGAGGGTGGCATGCCGGCCACGACCGGCGCGCCGATCGTCGGCCAGCCCGGCACCTTCAGCTGAAGCCCCGGGCCGCGGCCCGACCCGGCCGGGTCGCCGCCGCGGGTTTCGACCCTGCTCCGGCCGGTGACGCGCCGTTCATGCCGGCCACGCGTCGGGCAAGCGGCACGCTGTGTGCCCGCTCCCGATTCGAACGGCCCGTCACCGGCAGGAGACAGCAGTCCGCCGGGGATATACTCGCGGCCCCGTCCGGACCGGAGCCGCCATGTTCGAGTCGCTGACCGCTTCGCTCTCCACGGCGCTGGCGTCCCTCCGCGGCCGGGGCAAGCTGACCGAAGCCAACATGCGGGAGGGCCTCGCCGGGGTGCGGACGGCCCTGCTGGAGGCCGACGTCGCCTACGACGTCGCCGACGGGTTTCTGAAACGGGTCGCCGCCGGTGCGGTCGGGGCACGGGTGCTGGAATCGCTCGACCCGGCGCAGCAGCTCGTGGGCATCGTCCACCAGGAGCTGATCGGCCTGATGGGGCCGGTCGACCACTCGCTCCACCTCCAGGACGGTACCACCACGATCCTGATGCTGTGCGGCCTTCAGGGCTCGGGCAAGACGACCTCCTGTGCCAAGCTCGCCAAGCGGATCAAGGAGCAGGGCCGGGGCGTGATGCTCGTGGCCGCCGACCTGCAGCGGCCCGCCGCGATCGAGCAGCTCGCCGTGCTCGGCCGCCAGCTCGGCATTCCCGTGCACACGCCGGCCGACATGCCGACGGGGGGCACCGATCCCGTCGCCGTCTGCAATGCCGGGGTCGCCAGGGCGCGGAAGGAGCATGTGTCCGTCGTGATCCTCGACACCGCCGGACGGCTGGCGATCGACGAGGCGCTGATGCAGGAACTGGGCCGGATCGACCGCACCGTCGGCCCCGATCAGGTCTACCTCGTGGTCGACGCCATGACCGGCCAGGACGCCGTGCGGAGCGCCCAGGCGTTCCACGAAGCCCTCGAGCTCGACGGCGTCATCATGACGAAGCTCGACGGCGACGCCCGTGGAGGCGCGGCGCTGTCGGTGAAGAGCGTCACCGGCGTGCCCATCAAGTTCATCGGCACCGGCGAACAGATCGACGCGCTGGAAGACTTCCACCCCGAGCGGATGGCCGGCCGGATCCTGGGCATGGGCGACGTGGTGTCGCTGGTCGAGGAGGCGCAGCGGAAGTTCGACCAGGAGGAGATGAAGCGGCAGGAGGAGCGGCTGAAGGCGGGGGAGTTCACGCTCGACGACTTCAAGAAGATGCTCCTCCAGACCCGTCGGCTCGGCCCCCTCGGCAAGGTGCTCGGCATGATTCCGGGCATGGGGGGGATGCAGGACATGCTCGGCGGCGGGGACCTCGAAAAGGACATGAACCGGCTGTTCGGGATCATCGACTCGATGACCCCCGACGAGCGCCGCAATCCCTCGCGGATCGTCGACCAGGCGCGGCGCAGGCGGATCGCCACCGGCGCCGGCGTCGAGCTCCACGAGGTGAGCGACCTCGTAAAGCAGTTCGACGGGATGGCGTCGATGATGAAGGGCATGGCAGGCCTGGGCATGCGGGAGCGGATGCAGCAGGTCCAGCGGCTCCAGGCCCAGCTGCAAAATCCCGCCGCCCGGCTCGCCAAGCCGAAGGGGGACACGGGCAAGCGGCTCACGGCCGACGAGCGGCGGAAGCTGAAAAAGCAGCGGGAAAAAGATGCCCGGCGGAAGCGCCGCGGGGGCCAGGACTGACCTTCCGATCACCCGCGAGCCGGCGGCGGCGGACCGCCGGACCGGCGAACCTGACGGGAAACCAGCGAAAACCAGGACTGCCACGGCGGGCCTTGGGTTCCGGCGGGGGGCGGATACGATAAGGGGCTCGGCCGTTCGGCCAGAGAAATGTCGGCACGTACTGGAGGTCTGCGACCGTGGCAGTGGCGATTCGAATGAAGCGGATGGGCCGGAGGAACCGGGAGTATTATCGGATTTGTGCGACCGATCGCCGCAGCCCGCGGGACGGCCGCGTGATCGAGGAACTCGGCACCTACGATCCGCACGTGGTCGAGACCGACGCGCGATGCACGCTCAACAGCCCTCGCGTGGACTATTGGCTGTCCGTGGGGGCCCAGCCCAGCGACGCCGTGCGCGTGCTGATCAAGAAGTACGGAACCAACGGCACGCACCTGGCGCAGATGGAGTCGGCCAGGTCCAAACTCGCGCTGCCGCGGGCGATTCCCGAGCCGGGTGAGCCGGCGTTCGTGCCGACTCCCAAGGCCGAGCCTGTCGCCGAGTCAGCCGTCGAAGCACCGGTCGCCGAGGTCGCCGCCGACGCGTCCGCCGAACCCGCTGCCGAGACGCCAGCGGAAGAGCCGAAGGCCGAGTGAGCCCCATCCACCGGGTGGCCGCCCTGCGGCGTGTCCCCGGGAACGCGCCGATCGTTTTCTCGCCATGCGAATCGACATCGTCACCCTGTTTCCCGAGATGTTCGCCGGGTTCCTGGAGGGGAGCCTCCTGGGGACGGCCCGCCGCGCCGGTCTCGTGGAGGTGCACCTGGCCAACATCCGAGACCACGCCATCGGCGCCCACCGGCAGGTCGACGACCGTCCGTTCGGCGGCGGGCCGGGGATGCTCCTGATGCCCGGTCCGGTCGTGTCGTGCGTCGAGGCCGTGCGGGCCGAGGCGGGCGAACCCGGTCGGACGTTCCTGCTCAGCCCCGGCGGCCGGAGGCTCGACCAGCCTCTCGTCGAGGAGCTGGCGGCGACCAGCCGGCTCGTGCTGGTGTGCGGCCGCTACGAGGGCTTCGACGCGCGGATCAAGACGACGCTCGACGCCGAGGAACTCTCGATCGGTGACTACGTCCTTTCCGGAGGCGAGGTGGCGGCGATGACGGTGGTCGAGGCCGTGACCAGGCTCGTCCCCGGTGTCCTGGGGCACGAGGAGAGCGCTGGGCTCGACTCGTTCTCCGGTGCCGAACGGCTCGTCGAGGGGCCCCAATACACGAGGCCACGGGAGTTCCGTGGACTCGCCGTGCCCGACGTGCTGCTGTCCGGCGATCATGCGCGGATCGCTGCGTGGCGCCGCGCCCAGTCGATCGAGGTCACCGCCGGGCGTTCCCGTCCGGCGTCCGCGCACATCCCGAACCCCTTCCGGAGAACCGTATCGTGAGTCGCAAACTGCTTGCCGCCGTGGAGGCATCGAGCCTCAAGCCCGAGGTTCCGAGCTTCGCCATCGGCGACACCGTCGACGTGCACACCCGCATTCTCGAAGGCGAGAAGGAGCGGATTCAGATCTTCAACGGCGTCGTGATCGCCAAGAGCGGCAGCGGAAGCCGCGAGACGTTCACGGTGCGCCGCATCGTGGCCGGCGAGGGGGTGGAGCGGAAGTTTCCGCTCCACTCGCCGAAGATCGGCAAGATCGAGGTCAAGCGGTCGGGGGTGTCGAGGCGGGCAAAGCTCTACTACCTCAGGGATCGGGCCGGCAAGTCGACGAGACTGCGGGAGAAGCGGGACGACGCCGTCCAGGAGAAGCCTGCTGCCGGCAGGGGCAAGAAGGCGGCTGCCGCAACCTGAGGCGGCCCAGGCACCGTGACAGCGTCCCGCGACGAACTCGGGCGGCGGGGTGAGGACGCGGCGGCCGCCTACCTCCGCGGCCTCGGCTACCGGATCCTCGGCCGCCGCGAACGGGTGCTCCGCGGCGACATCGACATCGTCGCCCTCGACGGGCGAACCGTCGTGTTCGTGGAGGTCCGCACGCGATCCGACACCAGCCACGGTCATCCCGCCGAGACGGTGGGTTTCGCGAAGCAGCGCCGGCTCGCCGTGCTGGTTCATGCCTACGTCCGCCGGCATCGCCTCGAGAACGAGAGCGTGCGGATCGACGTGGTGGCCGTGACGTTCGATGCCGCGGGGAAGCCGGTCGTCGAACAGCACCAGAACGCGTTCGATGATCCGGGGTGACGGCCGGACGGGCCGGTGGTCGGCGAGGCGTCAGCCGAGGACCTCGAGGTCGCCGAGTTCATCGGGGGACTGAAAGACCGTCACGCAGCCGACCGGCAGTCGGCGGGCGATCTTGGCGAGCCGCTCGCGGACCTTGGCGCGGGGAGCCTTCGCCTGCACCTCGCGGATCAGGATGCCGGCGACCTGATCCGGCCTGCGGCGGGCGACCGAGGCGTAGATCTCCGGATCGCGTTCCCCCGAATCCCCCACCAGCACGAACCGCCGCGCCGGAAAGTCGGCGAGGATCCGTTCGATCGTCCGCCGCTTGCCGCGCTTTCGCGACGGGAGGCGGCCGAGCGGGGTCGAATCCTTGAGCCGGAAGAGCTTGAGGTGCATCGAGCCGGCCGGGAGACCCGCATCCCCCAGGAAGCGGCACAGGCAATCCGAGAGCTGCCAGGGACTGCTCGAAACGTAGTGGAAGGAGGCCCCCGACGCCTGCCAGCGGCGATACACCTCGGGCATCCCGTCGACCGCCGCGAACTCCCGGACGAAGGTGTTGCGGAGCAGTTCGCGGCGGTCGGCGACATTGCTGAACTTCACCGTGTCGTCGATGTCGGAGATGACCGAGGTGCCCGTGGCATCGACGAGATGAATGCAGCCGCCCCCCGTCGGAGCGACTTCCGCGTCCTCCTCGACCGCGCCGGCCGCGCCCGAATACCCGAGCCAGCGGCGGCCGGCGGAGTCGGTCCGGGACCGGGTGGCGGCGAACTCGTCGTCGAACTCGATCCGGGCCTCGAAGTGTCCCGCCCGATCCGAATAGCCGGCATCGACGGTGCGATCGCCGATGTCGATGGTGACGCGGTGCCCGGTGACCCGCCGGAAGAAGAACTTCTCCGACCGCCGGCGAAACACCTCGGCGGCCATCTGCTCTTCGTCGAGATCCAGGAGGCGACGGAGCACGGCCACGGCCAACACCCGGCGACGGCTGCGCTCCGGCAGCGGCTGAGCGACCATGCCCGCGATCCGGGCGGTCCAGCCGCCCGGAGTCCGGCAGGCGTAGGTCGGGAAGAACACGATCATGCCGCGGACGACCGGCGGGAACCTTGCACGGGGAGAGCCGTCATCTTACAACGTGGCCGCTGTCGACGGCCGCATGCCGCGGGTCGGTGGCGACCCGGAGGGACGGAATGGGCGTCAAGAAAACCGGCAAGGGCAGGCGGAAGCTCGGCCAGAAGAAGCGGCGAATGCGGGCCCGGATCCGCCATCGCAAGGGCTGATCGCCACGGCTCCCGCGGACGGTCGCGGCGCCATGCCGTGATGCGCATTCGGTTCGCTCGACACGACCCGCAGGGTCTGCCGCGGGGTCGAGCGGGAAATGGTTCGCCTCGATCCGGAGGCGGTTGCCCGGCAGCCACCGTGGGGTAGGGTTGCGTGGCCAGCGGCGGCGCCTCCCCCTTTTCTCGCGCGAGCCGACGGCCACCCGAGGAGGTGGTGTGATGCGTGCCGTGGTGCGATGCCTGCCCGTCGTGGCATTGTCGATGGTGGTTGCCGGAAGTGGCTGCAAGAGTCTCAACGAGCGCTACATCGCGCTGGAGGTCTGGAAGTACGAGAAGTGCTTCGGCCACCTGCCGCCCGGCTTCACTCCTCCGGGGGCCGCGCCGGTGGCGGCGGCGGCACCCCGCGTCTGCGGCCAGCAGCAGCAGTGCTGCGAATCGGCCCCGGTGTCGAGCGGCTGCAACAGCTGCGAAGGCGGAACTCCGGTGATCGAGGGGAGCCTGCCGGGCGGCCTTCCCGCCGGCGTGTCGACGCCCGTCGGTCCCGGCGGCTCGCCCGGTCCTGCGGCGGCGATGCCGACGCCCGCCGGAGTGACGGCAGGCAAGCCGATCGTGATCTCCGACGAGGTCGTGATTCCTTGATATACGGCTGCACCGCCATCCATGGCCGGTGCAGCCTTCTGGCAGGCGGGGCGAAGCCAAGGTCCGCCGCGCCTGCCATGCCGCCTTCCGGGCGGCCTTCCGATTCGGCTGCACCGCCATCCATGGCCGGTGCAGCCTTCTGGCAGGCGGGGCGAAGCCAAGGTCCGCCGCGCCTGCCATGCCGCCTTCCGGGCGGCCTTCCGATTCGGCTGCACCGCCATCCATGGCCGGTGCAGCCTTCTGGCAGGCGGGGCGAAGCCAAGGTCCGCCGCGCCTGCCATGCCGCCTTCCGGGCGGCCTTCCGATTCGGCTGCACCGCCATCCATGGCCGGTGCAGCCTTCTGGCAGGCGGGGCGAAGCCAAGCGGCTGTGTTGAGTTTCAAGGGGGGCATGGTGCAGATCATGCTGCCGGAGAAGGTATTTCCTGGAGGGAGTGGGTTCAGGAATTTCAGGGTCGCCAGCCGAGGCCCCCACGACTCACCGCTGCGGAGCATGGCAGTGAAGATGACGAGGATTTCCTCATGCATGCCGTCGGCACGAGCTTGGGCGGCTTGCCCTTGGCCAGCAGCCTCGCCGCGAACGCCCGGATGACCGGGTTGTGCCTCTGGGCACTCAGCGTTCCCATGGAGAGCACGTTGCGGACGCTGCTCCTCCCGCCCCAGATGGTGCGGCGCGCCTGGAACAGACCACTGCCGCGGTTGAACGGGGCCACGCCCACGAGGGCCGCCGTCTCCTGTCTGATCCCCGGGACGCTCTTCATCCGCTCGTAGCGGCCCCGCCGGTCGTCGTTGGACTCGACGAGCTGGAAGATCGCCTTCTCGATCCGCTTGAGGTCCTTGTTGAGCGTCTCGATACGCTTCAAGACGCTCGTGTGGACCAGCGGCGAGTGGCCCATCTCGCAGCGGTTTCTCTCAGCCGTGCCGTGGTCCAGGAGCTGCCGGCGGCGCACGATCAGCTCCCGGAGCCCCTCCTGCCGCTCGTCGCATCCCTCGGGTACCGGCCGGGTCGCCTGAGCGAACCGGGCAATGACCACTGCGTTGATCCGATCGGTCTTTGCCCGGAGGCCAAGGGCCTTGGCGAAGTTCCCGAACCTGCCGTGGATTGACCATGGCGATGTGGTGACCGGCGAAGCGCCGCGGACACGCAGTGCGCCGAGGGCGGGATGCCCGAGGCGAACGTCCAGCGAGGGGGCACGGGCGACCCCGAGCCCGCGCCACACGCGGCCCAGTCCCCATCGCTCACGCGATAGGGGCTTCCGGTGCGGGGTCTGCGGGGTGCGCCGCGGGTTGGAAACCCGCGCTCCTCTCAGGCACGGGCGACCCCGAGCCCGCGCCACACGCGGCCCAGTCCCCATCGCTCACGCGATAGGGGCTTCCGATGCGGGGTCGGCGGG
>VGYR01000057.1 GCA_016872925.1 Planctomycetota bacterium | reverse complement strand
AGCTCCGTTGTGAACTGCATGGTGTCGAGGTGCCGCCAACGTCGTTCGTCGGCATGATCAGCCAGGCCGCATGGGCGGCCACATTCAGGACAGGTGACCTCCGGGCCGACGTGCTTCAAGCGGATTTCGACTCGACGATCCTCGAGCCGCAGGTCGACCGACTCAACCAACCAGGAGGTGTCGGTCCCGAGCAGCCGGGAGTAGTGGGTGGCAAGTGTTTCCATCCCCCCAATCTAAGCCATCGCCGGTCCCGAATCCGACAAAACGTGCCACGAAAATCCCCGAAGAACCCATGAAGTACGACGAGTACCTCGCGGCCGGCTACCCGATCGGCAGCGGGGTCGCCGAAGGCGCCTGCCGCCATCTCGTCAAGGATCGGATGGAGGGAACCGGCATGCGGTGGACCGTGACGGGCGCCCAGGCCATGCTCCACCTGCGGGCCGTTTACCTCAACGGCCGCTGGGATGAATTCATCGAGTACCACGTCGAAACTGAGCAAGACAGGCTATACGGGAAGGCTGCGGCATAGAGATTTGCGAGTTACGCCCAAGTGTGCTTCTTGGCGCACCGGCTTTCGGTACCGGCCCGGGGCGTAAGCCCAGGGAAAGCGTTTCGGTTCCCCGCTATTCGCTCGTCTGTCCGTCGTTTCGCGATGAGAGGCCGCGGTGGATGGCGGGATCGATCGTGTAGTCGACGCTCCGCACCGACCCGTCGGCCGTCGCGATCCCGCAGGTGTCAGGATGGGCGCTGCCGTAGGCCAGCGGCACCGGGTAGCCGCCGTGCACGTCCTTGGGATCGAAGCCGGGCTTGTCGCGATACGGCGGCACGCAGCCCACCCGGACCATGTCGCGGTCGAAGCCCGAGAACAGGCTCTGGTCGTCGTCGTCGGAGGTGCCATTGGCCAGCTTGGCGGGGTCGACATACTTCTCGCCCACGAGGTAGGTCTTCGATGCGCCGTCGGTGACGTCGCTGAGACGAATCCGGCTGCGACGAAAGATCACGCCGTCGGGGTCGGGGCCGAAACTCGACTTCCACTCCGCGTCGGTCGCCCGGTCGGCGAGCGTGGCCGGCTGGAACGCCCCGCCTCCCTGGTAGTTGAAGGGCCGCACGCCACTGCCCATGTTGGCGGCATAGTCGCCGCGAGCGATGGCGTTCGGCCGCCGCTTCACCGACGCCGGCACCGCCGTCACCCAGAATTCGAGTTCGGTCTTCACGGGAAAGACCATCGGCGCGCGGCGCGACGGGCAGGTGAAGAGCGGGATCGGGGTGGTGAGTCGCGTCATGGAGAGGTCGGCCTTCGCCTCGGCATCAGTCAGGCCGGCCCCGAGATCACGGAGGCCCCCCCGCTCCACCCACGGCAGCACGTTGAACACCCAGCCGCCCGGCTGGCCTTCGTCGAAGCCGCGGTCGGGGTCGCCGGTCCAGACGCCTCCCCAGCCGCCCGACGGCAGGCGCCCATGGCTGGACGCATGGGCGTGGCAGGCCAGCGCGATCTGCTTGAGGTGCGAAAGGCACTGCGTGCGGCGTCCCGCCTCGCGGGCACCCTGCACGGCCGGCAGCAGGAGGCTGATCAGCGTGGCGACGATCGCCACCACGACCAACAGCTCCACGAGCGTCGTGCCGCGGCCGCTTCGAGCCGCCGACGATGCGAGGGTCCGGCAGGGCGGAGTCATGGCACCGCCAGGTCGAGCAAGGTGAGCCGCGCCCGAGGGGCGGAGCCGGGTATCTGGGACTGACCGCCGACGACCACGAACCGATCGCCGCCCGCCAGGCACATCGTCTCGATGTGCCACCCGGGCCTCAGGTCGTCGAACGCGGCGAACGTGGCGGCGTCGGAGATCCTCACGCACTCGGCGTCGGCCGAGAGGATCGTGCGGCCATCGCGTGACCAGGCGACGTCTGCGATCTGCCGCTCGTGGGGCGCAAGCGTGCCGACCCTGCGGCCCGTGGTTGCGTCGACCACGTGCACGGCGCCGTGGCGAAATCCGCAGGCCAGCAGGCGGCCGTCGGGCGACCATGCGAAGGCCGAAACGTGATCATCGCCAGCCGAGAGCTCAAGGGGTCTCCCGGCGGTGATCGCATCGTGGTCGTAGCGGAGCATGAGCGCCGGCTGGGTTGCGACGGCCAGCCGCGGCGGACCGGTCGGTGCGGCCTCCACGCGGTGGCATCCGGTGGCTCCATGCGCCAGCAGAACGGCCCGGTCGAGGGCCGATTCCCACGCGTAGATGCCGCCATCGGAAGCATGCGTGACGAGCCGGCCGTCGGGCGTCCAGCAGACAAAGGGGCCGATCTCGGCGGACGGATTCGGCAGCGGCACGGCGGGGGTGGGTCTCCGGTCGACGTCCAGGGAAAACACGAGCGGCACGGAACCTCGCCCATCGCCGTTGAGTCCGAAGGCGACCCGGCCACGATCGAGATCCACGGCCACGCCGTCGTTGGGCGGGCGGCCGTCCACCGGGAACTCCGTCATAGCGCCGGAACTCTCGTCGAGGATCACGGGGTTCGCCTCTCCGCGCACGACCACCAGGCGACAGGCGTCCGACTTCACGCTGGCGTCGCGCACGCACCTGATCACAGGGCCCGTGGTGACGACGTCCCGGAGGACCGTCGGGGCGTCGGCTCCAGCGAGATCCCACTGCCGCAGCGTGCCGTCGGCGCCGGTCGAAAGCACCGTTTCGTCGGGTCCAAACGCCGCATCCCACACGCGGCCCGCGTGGCCCACCAACTTGCCGACCAGCGATCCGGTCGCTGCGTCGAACACCCGCACGACGCCATCGCGGCAGGCCGTGACCAGCCGGGTGCCGTCGTCCGAGAAGTGACAGGCCTGGACCCAGTGGGGATGCGGCGGCAACGTGGCCACGGCGGAGCCGGAGGACGCGTCCCAAATGCCGACGCTGCGATCGGTCCCGCCCGCGGCCACGACCCTGCCGTCCGGTGACGCTGCGAGCGCATTGAAGACGGCTCCCTGCCTGTCGGTCGCCCGTTGCGTCCACTCCCAGATCATGCGACCGTCCGTCGCGTCCACGGCGGTCAGGGATCCGCCGCAGGCCACGACGATGGCGTTTCCGCAGCGGGCGAGAGCTTCGATTTCCGCCCCGTCACCACCGGCGTCGGCGAGATGAATCACGTCCCGGGTCGACTCGCCAGCCGCGGTGCCGACGCGGCGGAGGACGCGATCCTGGCCGCCGTACCAGAGCGTCGAGCCGTCGGCCGAGAAGGCGACCGCGTAGAGGGGGCCCCCCGCGGCCGCAGCCTCACCGGCGGAGGTGGTCGGATCGGTCGTCGACCACCAGCGGAGTCGGCCGTCCTGGCCCACGGTGGCGACCATGCGTCCGTCGGATGAGAGGCAGACGTCGTTGATCTCGTCGTGCGCACGACTCTTGGAAACCGACCAGCGGCCGTCGGCGGCGCGGAGGATCCGCAGCACGCCATCGGCACCCCCCACCGCGATCGTGCGGCCGTCCCCGGAAACAGCCACGGCGTGGAGATCGACGCCCTGCCGCGCCCCGCCGACCTCCGCGGCCGCCCCCAGCAGGATCTGCCGCTCCCCGTGCAGCCGGCGCTGCAGCCAGCGGGTGGCGAGCGAATCGGCGAGGCCTCGGTCGATCCGGCGCGTCTGCTCGATTCGGTCCAAGGCCTCGGCGACGTTGGCCGACCGCAGCGACTCGAAGCCCCGCCGAAGTTCGGCGGCGGCGGTCTGACGGAGAATCTCCTCCTTGTGGGCCGCCGCGACGCGACGCTCGCGGGCGCCTTCGAAGGTCGCCCAGCCCGCGACCGCCGAGGCGATGATCGCGGCCCCGACCAGAGCAGCCACCACCGGCCGGCGAGCGACGGTCCGTCCGAGCCGCTGGAGCGGCGCGAGCGGCCGGGCCCGGGTGGGCAGGCCGGCCAGCCAGCGGCCGAGGTCGTCGGCGAGGGCGGCGGCAGACTCGTAGCGATCTGCCGGCCGTTTGGCGAGGCACTTCAGGCAGACGGCAGCCAGGTCGGAAGGGACGCCGCGGGCCACGCGGTCCGCGGCCCGCGGTTCGTCGAGCAAGACCTCGCGATACGTCTCCAGGTCGGTCTTGCCGCCGCGAAGCGGGCGGCCCGTGAGCATCCGGTCGAGGAGCAGGCCGATCGCATGAATGTCGGTGGCCGGTCCGACGGGACCGAAGGAGCGGTCGATCTGCTCGGGCGCCATCCAGGCGGGGGTGCCCAGCCGCGACCCGTCGGTCGTGAGCTGCGTCAGCGGATCGTCCCCTTCGCCGGGGTCGTTCTGGCGACCGAGGCCAAAGTCGGCCAGCTTGACCGTCATGCCCGGCCGCCGCTCCCCGGCTGGCGTCGAGGACTCTGCCGGAATGATGCACGCGGCCGGATCGTGGCCGTCGACGGGCGCGAGCATGACGTTGCCGGGCTTGATGTCGCGGTGGATCACGCCGGCCTCGTGGGCGCACGCCGTGGCCTGCGCGACGGCCCGAGCGATTCGGGCCGCGACGGCTGGTGGCACCGGTCCGGCGTTGCGGCCCAGCCACTCCGCCAGCGAGCCCCCGTCGCAGAACTCCGAGGTGATGAACTCCAGGCCGTCGGCCTCGCCAACCTCGTGGATCGTGACGATGTGTGGATGCGTGAGCCGCGAGGCGAGTTCGGCCTCGCGGCGGAAGCGGCGCTGAACCTGGGGCGAGAGCAGGGCGTCCGGCGTACAGACCTTCACGGCGACGCGGCGGCGGAGCAGCGGATCGAACGCCTCCCAGACCGCGGAAAACCCGCCTCGGCCCGCCAGGCGCCGGATGCGGTAGCGGCCGATGGTGTCGGGCGCGGCCGGCAGCGGACGGGAGTTGCCGGCACCCGCCTGGCGGAGCAAGAGCAGGAGGTCGAGCGAGCCCGGCAGCGGACTGGCGGAGGCCTCGAGAACGGCATGGTCGTCGGGGGCGTCCGCCGCGAAGCCGCCGAAGAAATCGTCGATGGCGGCGGCGCGGTCGACGGCTTCGTCGGCGGGATCGCCGCGATCAGGACTCTGGTCGAGCGGCTCGGCGGCCATGGGCGCCTCCGACTACGCGCGGACCGGTTCGAGGGTGTTCGCGCCCGACGACCCGCCGCCGGCGGTGCGTTCGCACGACAACGAGTTCATCTCCTTCTGGAGCCGCTCGACGGCACGGTACCAGAGCTTCCGGACTGCGTCGGGAGAGCGACCGACCTCCGCGGCGATCTCGACGAACGAGAGCCCTTCCCAGTAGCGCAGCCGGAGAACGGCCTGATGATCCGCCGACAGCCGGCCGAGGGCGGCTGACAACAGGGCGGCATCTTCGCGACGGATCGCAGACCCGTCGGGCTGCCCATTCGGCATCTGGAGAGACTTCCCCTCGCGATGCCCCGCCGGTGAAGCGAGGCTGATTTCGCGGTTCGTCGCCCGCTTCTGCGCCGTCTCGTAGCGACGGACGGCGTCGACCACGTTGTTGCGGAGGATCGCTCGCAGCCAGGCGAAGCACTCTTCCGCCGTCGAGCCGCGAAACCCGGGGAAGTCGCGGCGGGCGTCGACGGCCGTCTCCTGGACGAGGTCCGAGGGCCCGAGTTTGCCCCGCAGCGCCATGGGCAACTCGCGATTGGCGACGAGCAGGAGGTGCCGACGAAAGGCATCGAACAGCGGCCCGAAGGCGTCGGTTTCTCCGTCGCGGACTGCCGTCAGCAGTCGGCTGACGCAGCGACTCTCCTCGCGTTCGTGACTGCCTTCGGCCATGCGTGTGAGCATGTCGCCGGTCCCTGCCCTTCTCCGCGGGTTCCCTGCTCGGTCAGCCCGTCCCCTGGGCCGCCTTCGAGTGTACCGCGAGGGGCGATCACTGCTCGGTTTCGGCGGGAATCAGGGGCCGGCAGCCCGCGGATGGGTGGCGGCTTGCCGGGGAACGGCGGCGGATATACTCAGGTAGTTCTCGCGGGAAGGGCTATCTTCCCAGGCAACAGGACTCTGCTCGTGAGCGCGACGGTCATGACGGGATCTTTCCCGGGTGGCCCTCGAGACATGCATGGCGGCTGATCGGTCGGCGGCGTTGACCGCCCCGGTTGCCAGATGCGTTTTTCCGCTCACCCCCAGGCCGGTGAACGACCGGCGTTCCCGCACGATCGACGCGCTGCACCGGCTCAACCGGAGGGTGAACGCGTGGTGGCCGTCGTCCGCAAGCTGATTGCCGGAGCCCTGGTCGCGTGCGGCCTGGTCGGCGCAGGAGCAGCCGCTCCTGCCGCCATGATCGGCAACTGGGACTTCTCGACCGGCTCGCTCGTGCCAGCGGCCGGGATGCCGGGCATGCAGCTGGCGTGGCTGCCCGACACTCCCTACTACGCTCCGTTCGGCGGCACGCCGAACCCGCCGCCGCTCGTCTACGCGACCACGGGGTCGTTCGGCGTGGCTGCGCTCGGATCCGGCTCGTCGAGCACCGTCCTGCGGGTGCCCGACATGCGCGGCCGCGGTGCGGCGGTGGGCATGATGGCGACGTTTCCACTGCTCGCCAACGGCACGACCACCGGCGGTGCTCCGCTCACGAAGCTCAACCGCTTCAGCTACGTCGCCGACGTGCTCGTGCCGGCGGCGAGCTTCACCGGCCTGCCCACCTACCTCGACCTCTTCCAGCCGAGGGGCAACGCCGACGGGTCGCTCTTCGTGCGGAAGCCGAGCCAGGAGTTCGGTGCGGCGACCGCCTACGGCGGCCCGTTTCTCCCGGACACGTGGTATCGGATCGCGATGGTCATGCAGCTCGACGCCGCCACCTCGGCTCCGCGATTCGACACGTATCTCAACGGCCAGCCGGTCGGACAGATCGTCTAGGACCAGATCGTGGTCGACTCCAACCGCAACGCCCAGCTGAAGGACTTCGACCTCGTGCCGGACGGGCTGTGGTCGATCGCCGCGCTCTCGGAAACCCAGAGTTCGCTGCCGGCGAATCTGTCCGGGTTCTTCGCCTTCAACGACGACAACGGCGAAGTGGGTGAACTCTACGTGGCCAGCATGCAGTTCCGCGACGACGCCCTCTCCGCGGCCGAGGTGGCGGCGCTCGGAACCGCGGCGCCGGGGCCGATCCCGGTGCCCGAGCCCGGAAGCCTCGCATGCGTCGCGATGGGCGCCGCGTGCGGTGCGGCGAGATTCCGCCGTCGGCGGCAACTCTTCCGGCCGAATGCCGGGGCTCTCAAGTCTCCGCATCCCTGGTCCGATTCCATGAATTCGGCTCGAGGGTGCGGAGGGCTTCGGTGTCGGGCCACGCTTCACGTCCGATCAGTCCGCGGCTGCACGCTCCGTTTCCGGAGCCGGTGCTCGTCGCCCACGTCAAGCACGGCTACGAGGATCGGCGGCGCTCGATTGAAAGGCAGCTCGGCGACCTCCGCATCCCGTTCGAGTTCATGCTCGACGGCGACATCCCCGATCTGACTCCGGCCGTGATGTCCCGATGGTTCGCCCCGGATCTGAAGCCGGTGGCCATGCAGTCGTGCACCTGCAAGCACCTGCTGATGTACGAGCGGATCGTGGCCGAGGGCTGGCCGGGCGCCCTGATCCTCGAAGACGACATCGTGCTTGCCGACTCATTCGTGCAGGTCTTCAGGGCCACGCTCGACGAGGTGCGGAGGGCCGCCGGCCCCGCCGCGGAGACGGCGTGGGTGTCGTACGAGAACTCCACGCTGCGGATGCCGCGCGGCAGCCAGCTCCGCAAGGGAGTGCACCTCTACCCTGCGACGCGGACCCGGTGCACCGGCGCCTACTACGTGGGCCGTCGCGCGGCGCAGGCGCTCCTCGACCTCGCGGAGAGCGTGAAGGTCAGTGCGGGAATCGACATCTGGGTCGACTCGATGGCCGCGCGGGTGCCGGAGGAGATTCGCATCCTCTGGTGCCACCCCACGGTGGCCGAGCAGGGAAGCATGAACGGCCTGTTCGACTCGATGGATCCACGCCGCCGCGCGTCGCTGTGGCGGCGGGTGAAGTGGAACGCCGACAAGATCTACAAGACGGTGAAGTACCGCGCCGCATAGCCGCCTCGCGATCGCCGCGGAGGACGTCGCCGACTCGGGAACAGCGGGCGTGGAAGCGGATGCCACGTAGTCTCCCGTGTTGAACAGGCCGACCGTAGGGCGGCGCTCGGAAGGGCCGGGCCGGGGCCGAGCCCGGCGCCCGAGCCCGGAGGCCCCGCATGCGTCGCGATGTCCGCGGCGTGCGGTGCGGTTAGAATCGGCGTTCCACGAAGGCCCGTCGCTCGCTCGTGACGGCCGCGACCCCGGCTGGAGAATCTCGACCATGGATGGACCTGCGGCAGGCTTCGCACCACTCTCGCGACGCGAGTTCATGGCGGGTTCCGCCGGCCTCGTCGCGGCGGCGGGTTCCGGCGGCGTCGAAGCCGCCGCCGACCCCGCGATCCTCGCGCCGGCCGAGTTGCTCGCCGACTACGTCGGCACCCACGACCCGTCGACCGCGGTCGAGGTGCTCGGCCACGGCGACTCGTCCGGAGGCCGCTGGCGGACCTGCCGGCTCACGAGCCAGACCTGGCGGGGCGTGCCCTGGATGCACGAACTCTCGATGTTCCTCCCTGCCGACGCCCAGGACACGAGCCGGATGATGCTCTGGATCGACGGCGGCAGCCGGACGCGGCTGCCCGCGCCGGGGCTCACCGAGCCGGGCGACGCGATCCGGATCCTCGAGGTGGTGGCCAACGCCTCCGGGCTGCCCGCCGCGGTGGTGCGGCAGGTGCCCTACCAGCCGATGTTCGGCGACCTCAAGGAGGACGGCCTGATCGCCCACACCTTCGTCGAATACACGAAGACCGGCGATCCGACCTGGCCGCTGCTCCTGCCGATGGTCAAGTCGGCCGTCGAGGCCATGACCGCCGCCGCCGCGCAGGCCGGCGAGCACTGGGGAGCGGACGTCGGCGAGTTCATCGTGGCCGGAGCCAGCAAGCGGGGCTGGACCACCTGGCTCTCCGCCGCCGTCGACGACCGCGTCAAGGGCATCGTGCCGATGGTGATCGACATGCTCTCGCTGCGCGAGCAGCTGGAGCTCCAGGTGGCGAGCTTCGGCCGGCTCTCGGACCAGCTCGAGGACTACACGTCGCGCGGGATCGAGAAGCTGTTCGCCACGCCCCGGGGCCGGGAACTGGCCACGATCGTCGATCCCTTCACCTACCGCGACCGCTACACGATGCCCAAGGTGATCGCCCTGGGCACGAACGACCCCTACTGGTCGCTCGAGGCGTGCAGCCTGTATTACGACAGCCTGCCCGGACCGCGGTGGGTGTCGTACGCCCCGAACTCGGGCCACGGGCTGCCGCCGGTCAGGGTGGCGGCGATCGTCGCCGCCGTGGCCCGCCACGTCGCGGGCATCGAGCCGCTCCCTCCGGTCGACTGGGCCTTCGAGGAAGGTGGAACGGGGGTCGAGTGCGTGGTGTCCAGCGACGCGGAGCCGGAGCGGGTGACGCTCTGGACGGCGTCGTCGCCCACCCGCGACTTCCGCGAGGCCCGCTGGTCTTCGACGGCGGTGGCGGCACAGGGGCCCCGGTGGCGGGTGCCGCTCCAGCAGCCGCAGGAGGGATTCGCGGCCGGGCTGGTGGAACTCGAGTTTGCCCGTGAGCCCGTGCCGCTGATGCTCACCAGCGGCGTGAAGGTGTTGACGGCGGGTTGAGAAGGGGCCGGCGGGTCGGGGCGCGGGTTGGAAAACCCGCGCTACGGGGGACGCAGGCCGGGCGCAGGGGGGCGCGGGTTGAAAAACCCGCGCTACGAGGGACGTAGGCCCGGCGCAGGGGCACGCGGGTTGGAAAACCCGCGCTACGGGGGACGCAGGCCGGGCGCAGGGGCACGCGGGTTGGAAAACCCGCGCTACGAGGGACGCAGGCCGGGCGCAGGGGCACGCGGGTTGGAAAACCCGCGCTACAAGGAAAGCCCGCCCTCACATGCCCTTGATCAGGTCGAGGCACGTCTGCCTGACCTTGCCGGGGTTCGCGTTGGGGTTCTTCTTCTTGGCCTGGCCGATCAGGCCGGCGGCGGCCTGCTCCTTGCCCCCCTTCACGTCGGCCACGATCTTCGGGTTGGCCGCCAGCAGCTCCTTGCACAGCGCGACGAGGTCGTCGTCGCTGACCGCGGCGATCCCCATCGAGGCCACGACGTCGGCCACGGCCTTCCCGCTGGCGAGCACCTCCGCGAAGATTTCCCGGCCGCGGCTGGTGTCGAACTCCCCCCGTTGCACCCGGCCGATGATGTCGGCCACCTGCTCGGCCGTCACCGGAAATTCCGCGATCGTGCCCCCGCGCTCGTTGAGCGTGCGGAGCACGTCCTGCTGCATCCAGTTGCTCGCCACCTTGCCCTCTCCCACCCGCGTGGCGAGGTCTTCGTACCAGCTCACGAGCTCGCGGCCCTGGTTCACGAGCACGTCGGCGTCGTAGGCCGAGATCTTCCACTTCTCGGCCAGGGCCGCGCGGAGCGCCGTGGGGGGCACGCCCATCGCCCCCCTGGCGGCGGCGATCTCGGCCTCCGTCACCGTCACCGGCACGAGGTCGGGCTCGGGGAAGTAGCGGTAGTCGCTCGACTCCTCCTTCTGCCGCTGCGGCCGCGTGACCCCGGCCGGATCGTCCCAGCCGCGGGTCTGCTTGGGTATCGTGCCCATCTCGACCTTCGTCGCCTGCCACTCCTCCCACTGCCGGGCCGCCTCGTAGGTGAGCGCCCGCTCCACCGACCGGAAGGAGTTCATGTTCTTGATCTCCACGATCGGCGTCTTCGCCACGCGGGCGTCGCCGCCGCCCTCCGCCGGCAGCGGGATGTGGAGGTTCACGTTGGCGTCGACGCGGAGGCTCCCCTCCTGCATGTTGCAGTCGCTCACGCCGAGGTAGACGAGCAGGAGCTTGAGCTCGTTGAGCCAGGCCCGGGCCTCCTGCGGCGAGCGGAGGTCGGGCTGCGACACGATCTCGCAGAGCGGCGTGCCGGCGCGGTTCAGGTCGATGCGGCTGTCGCCCGTCCCCGCCCCCTCGTCGTGCATGCTCTTGCCCGCATCCTCCTCGAGGTGCACGCGGATGATGCCGACCCTGCGCGAGAACGCCCCCTTGGGATCGACCACCTCCAGGTGCCCGTCGCTGGAGAACGGCAGGTCGTACTGGCTGATCTGGTAGCCCTTAGGGAGATCGGGATAGAAGTAGTTCTTGCGGTCCCACTTCGTGAACGGGGTGATCCGGCACTCGAGGGCCAGGGCCGCCCGCACGGCGAGGTCGAAGGCCCGCCGGTTCATCACCGGCAGCGATCCCGGCAGGCCGAGGCACGTGGGGCAGACCTGCGTGTTCGGAGGCCGGCCGAACGTGGTCGAGCAGCCGCAGAAGAGCTTCGTCTGCGTGAGCAGCTGCACGTGCACCTCCAGGCCGATCACGGTCGTGAACGGCTCGGGCGTGGCGGCGGTGGCGGGCTGCTTCGGCATGGTCGGGGCGTCAGGCGGGCAGCGGGGGGCGCTTGGAGTGCCAGTCGGTGAGCTGCTGGTAGCGGTCGGCCGCCCGCAGCAGGAGCGGTTCGGAGAGGGCCGGCCCCTGGAGCTGGAAGCCGATCGGCAGGCCCCCCTTGGTGAATCCGCAGGGGAAGGAGATCCCGCCGATGCCCGCGAGGTTGGTGCCCACGGTGTACATGTCGACGAGGTACATCGCCAGCGGGTCGCTCGTCTTCTCGCCGAGCGGAAACGCGGGCGTGGGGGAGACGGGCCCGCCGATCAGGTCGACCTTCGCGAAGGCGTCGAGGTAGTCCTGCCGGATCAGCCGGCGGACGCGGAGCGCCTTGGCGTAGAAGGCCTCGTAGTAGCCCGCCGAGAGGGCGTAGGTGCCGAGCATGATCCGCCGCTTCACCTCGGGGCCGAAGCCCTCGGCACGGCTGCGGCAATACATCTCGACCAGCGGCGACTCGAACTCACCGCCCGCCTTCGCCGCCGAACGATGGCCGCTTCCGGACTCGGCCCGGTGTCCATAGTGGGCCCCGTCGTACCGGGCGAGGTTGCTCGAGGCCTCGCACGGAGCCACGAGGTAGTAGGTGGCGATGCCGTACTTCGCGTGGGGCAGTTCGACGTCGTGGATCGTGGCCCCGGCGGCCTTGAACGCCGCGAACGCCTCCTCCACTCCGTGGGCCACCTCCGGATCGAGGCCGGGCCCGAAGTGCTCGGGCACGCGGCCGATCCGCAGGCCGGTGAGGGGCTTTTCGAGCAAGTCCGTATACCGCGGCACGTCGTCGGCGAGGCTCGTGGCGTCGCCCGGGTCGTGGCCGGCGATCGTCTCCATGACCAGGGCGCAGTCGGCGGCCGACCGGGCCATCGGCCCGATCTGGTCGAGGCTCGACGCGAAGGCCACGAGCCCCCGGCGGCTGATCCGGCCGTAGGTGGGCTTGAGGCCGGTGATGCCGCACAGTCCGGCGGGCTGGCGGATCGAGCCCCCCGTGTCGGAACCGATCGCCACCGGGGCCATGTCGGCGGCCACGCAGGCGGCGGACCCGCCCGACGAGCCCCCCGGCGCGCGGGCCAGATCCCAGGGATTGTGGACGGCGCCGAACGCGGAGTTCTCGTTGGAGCCTCCCATCGCGAACTCGTCCATGTTGGTCTTGCCCACGAGCACCGCGTCGGCCTGCCGCAGCCGCGCGACCACGTGGGCGTCGTATGGGGGACGATAGCCGGCGAGCATCTTCGACGCACAGGTCGTGGGCTGGTCGCTGGTGCACAGGGCGTCCTTCACCGCGACCGGCAGGCCCGCCAGCGGGCCCAGCGGCTTGCCCTCCCGCCGCCGCTTGTCGACGTCGGCCGCCCGGGCCAGCGCCGCCGTGCGGTCGACGTGCAGGAAGGCGTTGATCGAGCCGTCGAGCTTCGTGATCCGGTCGAGAAACGCTTCGGCCGCCTGCACGGCGGAGACCTCGCCGCGGCGGATGGCGGTCACGAGATCGACGGCGGAGAGTTCGAGCAGTTGCATGGCGGGCGGATGATGGACGCCGGTCAGGCGGCGCCGGACTCCCCGAGCACGGCGGGCACGAGGAAGCAGGAGCCGTCGTGCCGCGGCGTTGACTGGAGGGCCTGCTCCGTGGTCAGCGACGGCTTCGGTTCGTCGGCCCGAAACACGTTCTGGGTGTCGAGCGGATGGGCCAGCGGGGCCGCTTGGGCCGTGTCGAGCTCCTCGAGCTGCGACACGAAGCCGACGATCTTCGAAAGCTCGCCGGTCATCCGGTCGAGGTCGGCATCGGAGAGGGCGAGCCGGGCGAGCAGCCCGACCTTCGCGACGTCCTGCCGGGAAAGTGCCATGGCCCGAACCCCTGGTCGGCGAGGTTCAGGGACGGGCACGCGGTCCCGACGGCACCGCTTCTTCGGCCGCCGGCTTGGCGGCCTTGTCGACCGTGGGAAGCCGGAAGGGCTGCCGCTTGACGAGCTTCGTGACGGCGCCGCTCTTGATGCACTGCGTGCAGACGAGCAGGGTCGTGTTCGTGCCCCGGCCGACGGTCACGCGGAGCCGCTGCAGGTTGGGCTTGAACTTCCGGCGGGTGATGCCGGTGACCTTGGTGCCGACGCCGCCGAGGTACTTCGCCTTGCCGCGGATCGTGACCTGGTTGCCGACCGAAAAACCCTTGTTGCAGACCTGACAGGAGCGTGCCACGGGAAACTCGCAAAAACGGGGAAAATGGAGCCCTGTATGGTACCGGCGGAGCGGTTTTTCGCAACCCCGGCCTACAATCCCCGCATGCCCGTGTTCGACTCCTCGTTCGTGGTGGACGCGCCCCTGGAGGCTGTGCGGGACTTCCACCACGACACGTCGGCCCTGAAGCGGCTCACGCCCCCGCCCACGATCGTGCGGCTGCACACGATCGAGCCGCTCGCCGAGGGCTCGGTGTCGACCTTCACGCTCTGGGTGGGCCCGCTGCCGCTGCGGTGGAAGGCGGTGCACCGCGACGTCTCGGACCGGGGCTTCACCGACGTGCAGGCCTCCGGGCCGGCGGCGAAGTGGGAGCACACGCACTCGTTCGTGCCGCTGGCCGACGGGCGGACCGAGATCCGCGAGCACATCGAGTACGAGCACAAGCCGGGGCCGTGGGGAGTGGTCACCCGGCTCCTGTTCTCCCGGCCGAACCTGCTGCTGATGTTCGCCTATCGGGCCTGGATCACCCGCCGCTGCCTGAGGCGGGCCACCCCGACGGGGAAGCTGGGGTGGTGACCACGCAGTCGCTCGTCGTGTGGGGCGTGCTGGCATCGGCGGCCGTCGCCGCCGACGCGCGGCTCGGGCCGCCGGTCACGCTCGACGGCGAGCATCCGTTCGCGCCGGTCCACTCGGCCGACGAGTGGCGCACGCGGTCCCGGCTCGTGCGGGCTCGGCTCGCCCTGGCGGCTGGCCTCGTGCCGATGCTCCCTCGGCCGCCGGTACAGGCCGTCATCCACGGCCGCATCGACCGCGACGGCTACACGATCGAGAAGGTCTTCTTCGAGTCGTTTCCCGGGCACTTCGTCACGGGCAACCTCTACCGGCCTCGCGGGCCCGACTCCCGGCCGCGCCCCGGGGCCCTGTGTCCCCATGGGCACTGGCCCGGCGGCCGATTCTTGGATCGCGACGCCGACGAGATCCGCGCGGAACTCGCCGCGGGCGCCGAACGCTTCCCGAACGCGGCCCGGAGCATTCTTCAGGCGCGGTGCGTGGGGCTCGCGCGGCTTGGCTGCGTCGTGTTCCACTACGACATGGTCGGCTACGGCGACTCGATCCAGACGGTGGGACATCGGCATGCCGCCACGCCGGAACTCGACGGTCGGGATCCCGGCACGTGGGGACTCGGCGGCTTCGAGGCGGCGGCCCGGCTCCAGAATGTGTACGGACTGCAGACCTTCAACAGCCTGCGGGCGCTCGACTTTCTCGCCACGCTGCCCGACGTCGACGCCCGCCGGCTCGGCGTCACGGGCGCCAGCGGCGGCGGCACGCAGACGGTCGCCGCGGCGGCCCTCGACGGCCGGCTGACGGCCGCGTTCGCGGCGGCGATGATCTCGACCTCGATGCAGGGTGGCTGCACCTGCGAGAACGCTCCCTATCTGCGGATCGACCAGGGCAACATCGAACTCGCCGCCCTCGTGGCCCCGCGGGCGCTCGGGCTGACGGCCGCCGACGACTGGACGCGCGACCTGGAGCACAAGGGCTATCCCGACCTGCTCGATCTCTACCGGATGCTCGGCGTGCCAGAGTCGTTCGAGGCCCACTTCGACATCCAGTTCGGCCACAACTTCAACGCCGTCGCGCGGTCCCACTGCCTGCGGTTCATGAGCCGGCACCTCGGGCTCGGCCGGGCGGATGCGGCGAGCGAGGCCGACTACGTCTTCTCGTCCCGCGAGGACTTGACCGTCTGGGGAGCCGATCATCCGGCGCCGGCGGGTGACGATGTCGGGGCGGCCCACGAGCGGCGGCTGTGCGCGGCCTGGACGGCGGCGGGTGACGCCGCCATCGGGCCGGTGCTCGACGCGGCCGATCGGCCGGCCGTGGCCCGGGCGCAGGAGACGCTCGCAACGGCCTATGCGGCGATCTTCGGTCGGGGCGTGCCCGCCGCCGGGGACGTCGCCTTCGAGCCGGCGGCGGCCGACGAATCGACCGCGGGCTTCGCTGGCTTCGACGCCGGGATCGAGATCGAGCGCGGGGATGCCGTGGTGGCAGGCCGTGGCGAGCGGGTCGCCTGCGCGTGGTTGTGGCCGGCGGATTGGAGCGGCACCGTGCTCATCTGGCCGCAGGCCGGCGGCCTCGCCGACGAGGAGGCCGTGGCGCGGCACCCCGCGCTGGCAGCCGTGCTGCGGGCGGGCCACGCCGTGGTCCGTGCCGACCTCTTCGGGCAGGCCGAATGCCGTCGCGATCCGGCTACCGACCTCAATCACGGCCGTGACCGGACGGAAGAAGCAGACTCCTCGCAGGAGAGCCGGCGGCAGGACTGCAGCTACGTGTATGGCTACAACGATTCGGCCTATGCCCGTCGGGTTCACGACCTGCTGACGCTCGTCGCCGTGGCCCGCAACCACCGGCGGCGCGCCGCCGAGCGGATCGTGCTCGTGGGCGAGACGGGTGCGGGCCACTGGGTGGCAGGAGCGCTCGCGGCCGCCAGTTCGACGCTCGACGGCAGGCGCGATCCGCCGATCGCCGCGGCCGTGATCGACACGGGTGGCTTCCGCTTCGACGCGCTGCCCGACGTGTGGCACCACGACTTCCTGCCCGGCGCCGTCAAATACGCCGACCTGGGCGGGCTACTCGCGATGGCGGCGCCACTGCCTCTCTGGATCGCCGATCCCGACGCGGCGTTCGTGGGCCGCCTGACGCAGTTCGCCGCCCTGGCCGGTGGGCGCGTCGAGGGCGGCTCTTCCCGGGAGCACGCGGGGCCCGAGCCGCCGTGGCTGCCGTTCGTAGACGCGATCGCCGCGGGTCGCTCACCGGCCGTCGGCACGGCGACGGCGCCAGTAGTTGGCCAGCAGTGATCCGGAGATGTTCATCCAGGGAATGAACACGGCCGCCGCGAGGCCGACGGTGTCGATCTTGCCCATCTCGTTGGCCAGGCCCGACGCCATGCCGCCGTTCTGGATGCCCACTTCCATGGCGATCGTCCGCGACGACCGCTCGTCGACCCGCGAGAGCTTGCAGATCGCGTAGCCGAGGGCG
This sequence comes from Planctomycetota bacterium, assembly GCA_016872925.1. Lineage (GTDB taxonomy): Bacteria > Planctomycetota > Planctomycetia > Pirellulales > UBA1268 > QWPN01. The sequence goes on along the minus strand of VGYR01000057.1, from coordinate 1,447 downwards.
AGGCCGATCACGTTGTGGAGCACCGAGGCGACGAACAGCTCCACGCCGAGGTCCAGCAGCTGGCCCCGCCCCTTGGCGATCGTGATCAGCGTCACGAACAGGATCCCGACCATCGCCGCCGCCGGCATCCAGCGCTCGACGCCATGCCACCTCCGCCACAGGGCGTGGTAGCCGATGCCGACGAGCACTGCGCCGGCCGTGTAGAGGCCCAGCAGCGCCGGACGGGTCGGCTCGCCGCCGTCGGCCAGCGGCAGCGACCACAGGCCGGCCCGCCAGGTGGCGACGGCCGCCGCGAGGCACAGCAGGCTGCCGGCGGTGAGCATGCGGCGGGCCGCCGCGGGGGCGTGCCGCAGCCAGTCGTGCAGCAGCGCGGCCCCGACCGGCACGATCACGATCTTGACGATGTCCATCATCATCCCGACGACGTCGATCGCGGTCCACTTTCCCGCCAGCAGCCACATCCAGAAGGGCGTGGTGACCGGCGCGGTGACCGTGCCGATGGCCGTGAGCGCCAGCGAGAGAGGCAGGTTCGCCTCGGCGATGTACGACATCACGTTGGACGCGAGGCCGCTGGAGCAGGCGCCGATGAGCACCACGCCGGCGGCGATCTCGGGGGGCATGTCGAGTGCCCGGGCGATGCCCCAGCCCACCACCGGCATCACGCTGAACTGCAGCAGGATGCCCACGAACAACGGGTAGGTCATCCGCCGCACCGACGCCAGCTCCGCGAAGGTCAGCTGGGTGCCCATGCCGAACATCACCAGCTGGATCATGGCGGTGAGCAGGTGCTTGTTGCGCATGTCGAGGCCGCCGACGGAGAGGCACCGCTCCGGGTAGAGCATGCCGACGACGACCGTGACGAGCACCCAGGCCGTGAACTGGTAGGTGACCAGTGCCGGAACGGCGCGGCAGCCGACGGCCGCGGCGACGGCGGCCACGACGGCCGCCGGCTGCCAGACGGCGGGGCGGCCCGCGAACCAGCCGCCGAGCACGGCCACCAGCGCGGCGGCGGCGACGGCCAGACCTGCCCGCGCGGCGATCCTCGGCAGGTCGTGCATCAAAATGCTCCACGGCGAGGGTGTGGGGCCTGCGGCCGGCCGTGGGGCGAAAGTGTAGCGAAGGCCGCGACGGGGTGGCGTGAGTCGTACGGGTCACACGTGATCCTCGCGCGTTTGCGAGGCTCGGGGCTGCCCGCGCCTGAGAGGAGCGCGGGTTTTCAACCCGCGGCTGGGAGGAGCGCGCGGGTTTTCAACCCGCGGCGCACCTCCGCAGACCTCGCACCGGAAGCCCCAATCGCGTAAGCGATGGGGACTATTGAGCTTTGAATAGTTCTTTCAAGTGACTACAGGTCGAGTTCAGCCTGACGGAAGAAGGAACGGAGAAGCCGCTGCTCGCCCCGGGTCTTTCTGAGGGCGTCGGAGACGGTCCTGCCAAGATGAAGAAGATC
>VGYR01000056.1 GCA_016872925.1 Planctomycetota bacterium | reverse complement strand
ATCGACATGAGACTTCCGACAACACGAGCCACTCAAGCGGCCGATGCGGCGCCGGGCGGACAAGTTGTGCGCCGACTCTCCATGCCGAAATGGCAGTGCGGCGCGCTTCGCACTCGCTTGTTTCAGGACTAGGGAAGCGGCCGGTAGATCAACCGGCACGGCTCGCAGATGACGAGGCGGAAGTCTCTGGCCGGGCATCCCACGCAGGGGAAATCGTCGCCGGCGGGCAGATGACTTCAGCCCGACTGCCGCCCCCGGAAGTGTCGCCGGGCCGTTTCCGATCGCGGGCTTGACGGGGATTGGGAGGGTTGGCGTTGCAGCCAGGTGAACGTGGGCGACGGGTCTGCGGGCAGCGGCATACACTCCGCCGTCCCGCACCCGGAGCCGTTCGCCATGAGTCGCACCGTCGCCGACGTCGCCAAGGCACTCGACCACGCGGTCCTCAAGCCCGAGTACACCCGTGACGATCTCGCCCGGCATGCCGTGATGTGCGTGCAGCGGGGTGTCGGATGCCTGTGCGTCCGGTCGTGCGACGTGGCCGAGGCGACGCGGTTGGTGGCCGGCAGCCCGGTGGTCGTCGCCGCCGTGATCGGGTTCCCACACGGTGCCCAGCGGCCCGAGGTCAAGGCCCTCGAGTCGCGGCTGGCGATCGCCGACGGGGCCCGTGAACTCGACATGGTGGCCAACGTGGGGGCGCTCAAGTCGGGGGCCGAGCAGGCCGTCCGCGCCGACGTCGCCGCGGTCGTGGCGGAGGCCAGGCCCCGCGGCGTGCTCGTGAAGGTGATCTTGGAGACGTGCGCGCTCACGCCCGCGGAGATCGCACTGGGCTGCCGGCTCGCCGAGCAGGCCGGGGCCGACTTCGTCAAGACCTCCACCGGCTTCGGTGTGCAGCCGTCGGGCCCCACCGGAGCCACGCCCGAGGCCGTGCGGATCATGCTCGACACGGTCGGCGGCCGGCTGCAGGTGAAGGCCTCGGGGGGCATTCGCAGCTGGGACGACGCCGTCCGCTACCTCGACATGGGATGCACCCGCATCGGCGTCGGTGACGCTGCGGCGATCCTCGACGGTGGTCCTGCCACGGGCGACGCCGCGTACTGATCGAGTGCCGAAAACACACCGCCGGCGGCCGTTTCGCCCCGTCGCTCCCCGACGCGCTACAATGGGGGTCGAATACCAAGGCCCGTTCGAGGAGTGACCTGCATGGGAGACCAGCCGCTGCCCGCGACGCTCGCCGACCTGAAGGCCTCCGGCTGGCAGAGCCGCTCCGTCAAGGACGAGGTGCAGGCGAACTTCCTGCGGCTGCTGCAGGCCGGCGAGGAGCTGTTTCCCGGGATCGTCGGCTACGACGACACGGTGATCCCGGAGATCAACATCGCCCTCCTCGCCGGGCACGACATGCTGTTCCTGGGCGAGAAGGGGCAGGCGAAGAGCCGGTTGATGCGGCTGCTCGTGCGGTTTCTCGACGAGCACCTGCCCTACCTCGACGATCCGGCGATTCCGCTGCACGACGACCCGTTCGCCCCGATCACCTCGGCCGGCCGCCGCCTGGTGGCGTCCCGGGCCGCCGCCGACGTGCCCATCGCCTGGTGGCCGCGGGCCGAGCGGTATGCCGAGCGGCTCGCCCCGGGCACGAAGTTCGCCGACATCATCGGCGAGATCGACCCTGCCAAGCTGGCCGCCGGCACCAGCATGGCGAGCGAGGAGGCGTTGCACCTGGGCCTGATCCCCCGGATGCACCGCGGCATCTTCGCGATGAACGAACTGCCCGAGCTCGACGAACTCGTCCAGGTGGGGATGTTCAACATCCTCGAGGAACGAGACGTGCAGATCCGGGGCTATCCGGTGAAGTTCGACATCGACGTGATGCTGCTGTTTTCGGCGAATCCCTCCACCTACAACCGCTCCGGCAAGGTGATCCCGCAACTCAAGGACCGGATCGGGGCGGTGATCCACACGCACTATCCGCGGGAGCGGGAACTGGGCATCGCGGTGGCCGAGCAGGAGGCGGGCGTCGACCTCGGCGGCGCGTGGCCGGTCGTCGTGCCCCACTTCATGAAGCAGGTGCTCGAGCAGGTGACGATCGCGGCCCGGAAGAGCAAGTTCATCGACCAGCAGTCGGGGGTCAGTGCCCGGTTCTCGATCGCCAACTACGAGACCATGGTCGCGAGCGCCCGGCAGCGGGGCGTGCGGCTCGGCGAACAGCCGGCCGTGCCCCGGATCAGCGACCTCGGCCACCTCGCCGCGTCGAGCCTCGGGAAGCTCGAACTCGACCTGATGGGCAGCCACCAGATGACGGAGCGGCAGGTGCTCGATGCGGTCGTGGCCGAGGCGATCGCGACCGTGTTCGAGGAGTACGTCGAGGAGCACGGCCTGGCGGAGATCGCGACGGCGTTTCGGCAGGGGGCGAAGGTCGAGGTTGGCGACGCGGTGCCGAGCCCGGCGTATCAGGGGATCGTGTCCGAAGTGCCGGCGGTGTGGGAGAAGGCCTTCGAGGTCAACGCGGCCCGTGATCCCGCCGTCCGGGCGAGCTGCATCGAGTTCGTGCTGGCCGGGCTGTACGCCACGGAGCGGATCAGCCGGATCCAGTCGCACGGCCGGACCATCTACGACACCGGCGGTTTCCGGTAAGCCATGGCCACGCGGGACACGCTCGGCGGGATCGTCCACACCTATCAGCGGTACGACCCCGCGCGGGTTCCGCCGCCGCGGCCCCCGGCGACGGACCTGGTGACGCCCGCCATGGAGCATCTGCTGGAGTTCGGGGACGCCGGCGAGCTCACGGAGGAGCAGCTTGCCGAGGCCGTCGTCCTCGATCCGGAGCAGATCCGCGGGCTGGGTCCGGCGCTGGAGTCGATTCGCCGGCGGCTGGAGGAGGCGCGGCGAAAGATTCTCGAGACCTACGAGACCGAGTCGGTGCGGAAGCGGGCGCGGCGGAGGTTCCACGACGCCGCCCGGCGGGCCCGGCCACCCGCTCGATTTCGGGAGGGCTTCGCCAGGGCGGTGCGGGAGGAGCAGGTGCGCCAGCTGGAGCGGCTCTGGTACGCCCAGGCCGACGATCAGTCGCCGTTCGCGGCGGAGCTGGCGGCGCTCGTCGACAGGCTGGGCGACGTCTACCAGGTGGACGAACTGGCGGCCGGATGGGAGTTCACCGGCGGACAGAAGCTGGACGTGGCGGAGGCTCTGGAGGTGAAGGCGCGACTCGAGGAGATCGACGAACTCCTCGAGCAACTGGAGGAGGCCCGCAAGAACGCCAAGGTCGCGCTGATCGACATGGAGGCGCTCGGCCAGTATCTCGAGCAGGGAGAGCAGGACGAGCTCGAGATGCTCCGACGGCAGGTCCGCGAAGCGGTCGAGCGGCTGGCGGCCGAGCAGGGCCTGGAGAAGACCCGGCGCGGCTACCAGCTCACGCCCCGGGCCCTGCGGATCTTCCAGGGCAAGCTCCTCGAACGGATCTTCGCCGATCTCGACCCGTCGCGGACCGGCCGGCACCACGGCGACGTGCAGGGCGACGGGGCGGTGGAGACCGTGGCCACGCGGCCCTACGAGTTTGGCGACTCCGTGGCCCACATGGACATCCCGGGGTCGCTCGTCAACGCGCTGCTCCGCGAGGCGGGATCGACGGAGCGAGGCGGTGCGGCTGGCCGGCCGCTGCGGCTCGACCCGCGGGACATCGAGGTGCATCGGACGCGAAACACCCCGAAGTGTGCCACCACGGTCGTGCTCGACATGAGCGGCTCGATGCGCTACGGGGGCCTTCACGTCTGCGTCAAGCGGATGGCGCTGGCGCTCCAGGGCCTCGTGCTCCGGGAGTATCCGGGAGACTTCCTCCAGTTCATCGAGATGGCGTCGTTCGCCCGGCCACGGCCGCCGGGTGAGATCGTCACGCTGATGCCAAAGCCCGTCACGATCTTCGACCCGGTCGTTCGACTGCAGGCCGACATGGCCGATCCGACGATCTCCGAGGGGGACGTGCCGCCGCACTTCACCAACATCCAGCATGCGCTGGCGTTGTCGCGGCAGCACCTGGCCCGCCAGGACACTCCCAATCGCCAGGTGATCGTGATCACCGACGGCCTGCCGACGGCACACTTCGAGGGCAGCCAGCTCTACCTGCTCTATCCCCCGCACCGGCGGACCGAGGAGGCGACGATGCGGGAGGCGGAGTTGTGCCGCCGCGAGGGAATCGTCGTCAACGTGTTCCTGCTGGCGGGCTGGTCGCAGTCGCGGGAAGACATCCAGTTCGCCTATCGGCTCGCGGAGGCTGCCCGAGGTCGGGTGTTCTTCACGGCGGGCAAGGAGTTGGAGCGGTTCGTGGTCTGGGACTACCGGGCCCGCCGACGCACGATCATCGGCTGAGGGATCCCACCCTACGGCCTGTTCTCGTCGCCGGCTCCGAGTCGCCGCTCGCGGGCGAGCATCGCCAGCGACGTGACGGCGCCGGCGAGGGCGATGGTTGCGAGCGTCCACGTGGGAACGATCCGCTCCCCCGGCGCCGCGTCTGGCGGACGGGCCGTGTCGGCGAGGTCTTGCGCGGGCAGGCCCGCCGCCCTTCGCAGCCGCTCGTCGGCAGCCCGCTGGCGGCCTTGAAAGCGCCCCTCGATCTGCCGCTGCCGGATGTCGAACTTGCCGGCGATGGCCGCCAAGCCCACGAGGGCCATGAGGGAAAACAAGGCCGACCAAAACCAGAAACTATCGGTCAGCGGGGTCGGTTGGCGGAGAGGTGGCATGCCCTGCCCCAGAGGCGCCGGATTGTAGAGGCCCGCTGCCCCGCGGATTCAGGATCCGGCGCGCGTCGGCCGAAGAAGTTTTCACACAAAAGGTTGTCAAAAATCGCCACAGCTATAAAAATGAGCATATGGCAAGTCTTCCCGGTGATTTTCGCGGCTCGGATGCGGCGGTCGTGGACCTCCTGCGAGGCGACGCGGCTCTTGGCATTGGCGAGTTGGCCGCCCGTCTGGGCGTGACGGCGACCGCAGTCCGCCTGCGGCTCGAGCGGCTCATGAAGGCCGGCATGATCGAGCGCCGGGTCGTGTCGAGGCCCCGCGGCCGCCCCGCCCACGCCTACAGCCTCACCGACTCCGGCCGCCGGCTCGGCGGCGACAACTTCCGCGACCTCGCCATGGTGCTCTGGCGCGAGCTGCGGGGAGTCGCCGACGACTCCGTGCGGCGCGGCCTGATGAATCGGATCGCCACGGGCCTGGCCGACGTCTATCGGGATCGGGTGACGGGATCGACGTCTGCCGATCGGCTCGCTGGCGTCGCCGCGCTCTTGTCGGAGCGCGACATCGCGTGCTCCGTCGGAGGTGATGCCCTGCCGGTCTTGACCACCTACTCGTGCCCCTATCCCGAACTCGCCGAGGCCGATCGGGCGATCTGCGCGGCCGAGCGACTGATGATCCAGGATCTCGTCGGTGCGGCAGTCCAGCTCTCGGAGTGTCGGCTCGACGGGGCATCGTGCTGCCGGTTCACCGCAGCCGCCGATCTGGCGGTCGAGACGGCCGACGATTCGACGCCGGGGGTTGAAACGAGCCTCGGACGAACGTCGAATGCCGATCAGAGCCCCTGTTTTTTGGTCACCCCGGAGTCCCTGTCATGACCGTTGCTGCCGCCGATTCCAACCTGACGAAGCCCTGGATCGAGGGGCGCTTCGAGGAAAACCTCGTGCTCACGACGGTGGAGCAGGCGATCAATTGGGCCCGCCAGTCGAGCATCTGGCCGATGACCTTCGGCCTGGCATGCTGCGCCATCGAGATGATGGCTGCGGGAGCGAGCCGCTACGACATGGACCGCTTCGGAGCGGGTGCCTTCCGGGCCACTCCACGACAGGCGGATTTGATGATCGTGGCCGGCACCGTCACCTACAAGATGGCCAGTCGCGTGCGGCGACTCTACAACCTGATGCCGGATCCAAAATATGTGATCGCGATGGGAGCCTGCACGACCGGCGGCGGACCGTACTTTAAGTGGGGATACCACGTGGTCAAGGGCGTCGACCTCGTCGTTCCGGTCGACGTCTACGTGCCCGGCTGTCCGCCGCGGCCGGAGAGCCTCCTCGAGGGCCTGATGCGGATCCAGGACAAGATTCTCGGCCAGCGGATCGCGAAGCAGAAGGGCCTCGCCGGCAAGGTGGCCGACGAACTGCCCGTGCCGCACCACTCCGGCTACGTCGCGCCCGCGGTCGCGGACGGCGACCTCGTGTTCGATCACCAGAAAGTCCAGCCCTGACCGTTCGGCTGGGTCCCTCCAGCTCCGCTGACCGCGGTTTCCTGTTCCCGCCCTTTCCTCCCCCCTCCCTCACCCCCGCCGTGCCATGCCTTCCGCCACCGAACAACTCGTGATCAAGGGCCTTCACGTCTCCGTCGAAGGGCAGGAGATCCTCAAGGGAGTCGATCTCACCATCGGTCGCGGTGAGGTCCACGCCCTGATGGGTCCCAATGGTTCGGGCAAGAGCACGCTCGGCTACGCGATCATGGGCCACCCTTCCTACGAGGTGACGGCGGGCTCGGTCGAACTCGTCGGTGCCGATGGCTCCCGTCGCGACCTGCTGGCCATGGAGCCCGACGAGCGGGCGCGGGCGGGAGTGTTTCTCGCCTTCCAGCGGCCGATGTCGATCCCGGGCGTGCGGCTCGCCGACTTCCTCCGGCATGCGGTGACCAACGTCCGCAATCCCGACCGCAAGGAGGGTCAGGAGTTGATGCCGATGCGGGATTTTCGCAACGAACTCAAGGCCAAGATGTCAGAGCTGTCGATGGACACCGAGTTCGCCCGCCGCTACGTCAACGACGGCTTCTCCGGGGGTGAGATGAAGCGGGCCGAGATCCTGCAGCTGGCCATGCTGCGGCCGAAGTTCGCGGTGCTCGACGAGACCGACAGCGGTCTCGATGCCGACGCCGTGCGGCTCGCCAGCGAGAGCATCGCCCGGATCGGCGGGGCCGACATGGGCATCCTGATCATCACGCACCACGAGCAACTGCTCGAGCACAACATTCCCCTCAAGACCCACGTGATGCTCGGCGGCCGGATCGTGGAGTCGGGCGGCCCCGAGCTCGCCCAGGAGCTGCACAAGCGGGGCTACGAGCGGATCCGGTCCGCCTATCCCGAGGCCGCCGCCGCCGAGAAGGCTCTCGAGGAGTCGTCCCGGGCCGCCGCCGTCTGAACGTTTCGACCACGCAGGAGTTCCTCTCATGGCCACCGGCCTCGATGCCCACACGGCGACCACCGAAGCGAAGCCCGAGATCGGCGAGATCAACAAGTACGACTTTCGCACCGACTCCCCCGCGGTCTTCAAGGCCCGCAAGGGCATCGACGCGGAGATCGTGACCCAGATCTCCGAGATGAAGCGGGAGCCCGACTGGATGCGGGAGTTTCGCCTCAAGTCGCTCGAGATCTTTGAAGCGAAGCCGATGCCGTCCTGGGGCGGTCACATCGGCGTCGACTTCCAGGACATCTACTACTACCTGAAGCCCGCCGAGCAGCAGGGCAAGACCTGGGAGGAGGTGCCCGACGCGATCAAGAAGACGTTCGACCGGCTGGGCATCCCCGAGGCCGAGCGAAAGTTCCTCGCCGGGGTGAAGGCCCAGTTCGAGAGCGAGGTCGTCTACGGGTCGCTCCAGGAAGACCTGGCCAAGAAGGGCGTGATCTTCACCGACACCGACACCGCCGTCCGCGAGCATTCCGACCTGCTGCGGCAATACTTCGGCACGATCATCCCCCCCACCGACAACAAGTTCGCCGCCCTGAACTCGGCCGTCTGGTCGGGAGGCTCGTTCATCTATGTCCCCAAGGGCGTGAAGATCGAGTTCCCGCTCCAGGCCTACTTCCGCATCAACGCGGAGAGCATGGGCCAGTTCGAGCGGACGCTGATCATCGTCGACGAGGGGGCCCAGGTGCACTACGTCGAGGGCTGCACGGCCCCGATGTATTCCACCGAGAGCCTGCACTCCGCCGTGGTCGAGATCGTGGTCAAGAAGCACGGCCGGTGCCGGTACACCACGATCCAGAACTGGGCCAACAACATCTACAACCTGGTGACGAAGCGGGCCATGGCCTACGAGGGGGCCTTGATGGAGTGGATCGACGGGAACCTCGGCAGCCACCTGACCATGAAGTATCCGGCAGTGTATTTGATGGAGCCCGGGGCCCGAGGGGAGATCCTCTCGATCGCCTTCGCGTCGGCGGGCCAGCACCAGGACGCCGGGGCGAAGATCGTGCACGCCGCCCCCCACACCAGCGGCCGGATCGTCTCCAAGAGCATCTCCAAGAACGGCGGCCGAGCCAGCTACCGCGGGCTGGTGAAAGTCGAACCGGGGGCGACGAAGAGCAAGTCGAGCGTGGTCTGCGACGCCCTGATCCTCGACGACAAGAGCCGCAGCGACACCTACCCGTACATCGAGATCGAGGAGCAGGACGTGACGATCGGCCATGAAGCCAGCGTCGCGAAGATCGGCGAGGAGCAGCTCTTCTACCTGATGAGCCGGGGCCTCACGGAAGCCGAGGCGAGCACGATGATCGTGGGCGGGTTCATCGAGCCGCTCGTCAAGGAACTGCCCATGGAATACGCCGTCGAGATGAACCGGCTGATCGAACTGCAGATGGAAGGGTCGGTGGGGTGAGCCGACCATGAGCACCGCCACCGTGGCAGCCCGATCGGCCTTCGATGCCGCCGCCCTCGACACGATCCTCTCCGGCACGGCGGGACCGGCGTGGGCGTCCGATCTCCGCCGGACCGCGCTCGAGCGGCTGACGGCGCTCGGCCTGCCCGACCGGCGCGACGAGAACTGGATGCGGACCGACCTGCGGCTCTTCAAGCCGCAGGCGTGGGGGCCCCGGCCCGCGCCCGCACCGGCGACGCCGCCCCCGGAAGGCCTGCTGGCGTCGGCGATCCTGTCCCGCGACCTCGCTGCCGAGTCCTACGCCGACTTCGAGGCCGGAGGGGCCGCCGTGGGGCCCGGCCGCCTGGCGGGCCGATTCGCCTCGCTTGACGGTCACGTCGTCCGCTGCGAACTCGACGCCGCCCTCGCCGCCCGTGGGGTGGTGTTCGGCGCGGCCGATGAGCTGCTCGCCGCACACGGCGCGGCGCTGCGGCCGCACTGGTTCCAGGTCATCGACCCGAGCTGCGACTGGTTCGCCGCCATGCACGCCGCGTTCCACGCCGCCAGTGCCGTGCTCTACGTGCCGCCGGGCGTGCGGATTGCGGACCCGCTGCATGTGGTGGCGGGAATTTCGGACGGTGGCGTCGACACGTCGCACGTGCTCGTCGTGCTCGGCGAAGGAGCCGAGGCGACGGTGCTCACCGAGACGGCCGGCGGCGGGTCGGCCGGTGGGCCGGGGGGCTTCCATTGCGGCGGCACGGAGATCGTCGTCGGCAAGGGGGCCATGCTGCGGATGGTGAATCTCCAGAACTGGAACACCGGCGTCTGGCACTTCGCCCGGCAGAAGGCGGTGGTGCACGCGTCGGGGCGGCTCCAGTGGACGCTCGGAGCGCTCGGCAGCCGGCTCTCTCAGGTCGCCCAGGACGTGGCGCTCGTCGGCCGCGGCGGCTCCGCCCAGGTCAACGGCGTGATGTTCACCGAGGGCCGTCAGCACCTGGTCTACAACACCCTCCAGCACCACGAGGCGGCGGACTGCCGCAGCGACCTGCTCTACAAGGGGGCGCTGCAGGGCCGCAGCCGGCTCGTCTGGCGGGGCATGATCAAAGTCGACAAAGCCGCCCAGAAGACCGACGGGTACCAGCGGAACGACAACCTGATGCTCTCCAACGACGCCCGGGCAGACTCGATCCCGGGACTGGAGATCGAGGCCGACGACGTCCGCTGCACGCACGGAGCCACGAGCGGACGCGTCGACGCGGAGCAGATCTTCTACGCCCGCGCCCGGGGCCTTTCGGCCGACGAGGCCGCGCGGCTGGTGGTGGCCGGGTTCTTCCAGCAGGTCTTCGATCGGATCACGATTCCGCAGGTCCGCGAGGCGCTTGCCCGGGCCATCGGTGGCCGGATCCATCGGATCGCATGAGCGTGCCGATGCCAGACTTCGTGCGGGTGATCGACGTCGCCGAACTGCCCGATCCGGGCAAGACGCTGGTGGACGTCGACGGCGACATGATCGCCCTGTTCCACGTGGGCGGCGCCTTCTACGCCATCGACGACGTCTGCACCCACGACGGCGGCCCGCTCGCCGACGGGGAACTCCGGGATCACAAGATCGCCTGCCCCCGGCACGGGGCGAAGTTCGACATCCGCACCGGGGCCGCCCTGTCGATGCCGGCGGTGCGGCCGACGCGGGCCCACGACGTCAAGGTCGAGGGGGGCGGGGTGTGGGTGCGCCTGCGGGCGGAGGCCGGCGTCGGTGGTCCGCCGCTGCATGGTTCGCTGCCGGTGACCGCCGCCGCGGTGTCGACGTGTTGCACGCCCCCGGCGGCCCGCGAGGCGGCGGCAGGCGGGGCCGCGGGCGCGCCCGGTGGGCCGCTCTGCGAGGACCGGGTTCGCGAGATGCTCAAGGAGGTCAAGGACCCCGAGTTGTTCGTGAACATCGTCGACCTGGGGCTGATCTATGGCGTGACGCTCTCGCCGGCCACCGACGTGCCGGGCAAGCAGCACGTGGCCATCGACATGACGATGACGAGCCCCGCGTGCCCGGCGGGCCCGCAGCTGATCGCCGACACGAAGCGGGTGGTGGGGGCGAGCCCCGACGTCGAGGCGGTGGAGGTGCGGATCGTGATGGATCCGCCGTGGACGCCCGACCGCATGACCGAGGCGGCTCGGGATCAACTCGGCATCTTCTGACCGTCGCTCCCTCGGGCGACGACTCCGAGTCGATCGGGCGGCTACGCTGGTGGCGGACCGAGCGTCTTCTCGGGCGGCGGGATTTTTTCGATGCGGCTGCTGATCCACGAGTGGTGCTGCTCCGGGGGGCTCTCGGGACCGGACGTGTCGTGCGTCGTCGAGCCCGGGGCGGACTGCTCGTCGCTCGAGCGCGAAGGCCGGGCGATGTTTCGGTCACTCGTGGCCGATGCCGTTCGCGACGGCGGGTTCGAGGTCATCGCGCTGGTCGATGCGGCGCGGCCGGTCGACCTTCCGCCGGCGGTGCGCCGGATCGACGTGGGAGCGAGCACGGAGGTCGAGCGTCTTGTCGCGGCGGCGCGTGACGTCGACGGGACGATCGTGGTCGCTCCCGAGACCGGTGGCGTGCTCGCCGCGCGGGTGGCGGCGGTCCGTGCCGCCGGCGGTCGGGTGCTCGCCCCGAGTGACGGGTTCATGAGCCTCGCTGCGGACAAGCAGGCCACGGTCGACGCCCTGGCGGCGGCCGGCGTGCCCGTGCCCGCGGGCAGGTCGCTCGCCGCGGGCGAGCCGTGGCCCGACGCGTTTCGCCTCCCGGCCGTCCGCAAGGCCCGGGCGAGCACCGGCTGCGACGGGCTCCAGTTCATCGGCCCCGGTGAACCGCCCCCCCGCCCGGCCCCGCTGGCCACGAGGATCGAGGCCTGGTGCACCGGCACCTCCGTGGGGGTGTCGTGCATCCTCGGGCCGCGCGGGGTCGTCCCGCTGGCCACCGTTCGCCAGGTCTTCACGCCCGGGTACGGGGCCTACGTGGGCGGCTCGCCGCTGGACGATGCCGGAATGCGGACGCGGGCGGAGCGGCTCGCCCTCCGCTCGGTCGAGGCCCTGGCCCGCAGGGATCAGTCGCCATCCGTGGGCTGGGTCGGAGTCGATATCATCCTCGGCAGTCGAGCCGACGGGCTCGACGACCGCGTGCTCGAAGTGAACCCTCGGGTCACGACCTCGTTCGTCGGGCTGGCCCCGGCGGCGCCGGCGAGCCTGGTGAGGGTGATCGTCGCCGCCGCCCAAGGCCGAGCCGTGGATCGCCGCCCGTTTCCGTCCACCTGCAGGTTTGCCCTGACCGATGACGTGCCCTGCCCCGTGCCGTGACGTGCTCGCCCTCGACATCGGGGGTGCAAACATCAAGGCGGCCGACGGCCTCGGCTGGACGCACGCCGAACCGTTCGCGCTGTGGCGCGAGGCGGCCGGCCTGGCCGATGCACTTGCCCGGATCATCTCGGTGGCCGCTCCGGCGCGGGTCGTGGCCACGATGACCGGCGAGATCGCCGACTGCTTCACCGACCGGGGCGCCGGGGTCGCCCACATCGTCGCCGCCACCGAGTCGGCGGCCGCCGCGTGCACCTCGGCGCCCCCCGCCTACTACCGGGTCGACGGCACGTTCACCGGCGCGGAGGGGGCCCGCGGCGATCCACAGGCGGTCGCGGCGGCCAACTGGCACGCGCTGGGACGGCTCGCCGCCGCGGTCGCTCCGCAGGCGCGGGGCCTGCTCGTCGACGTGGGTTCGACGACGACCGACATCGTGCCGCTCGCCCATGGCACGATCGCGCCGCTGGGGCGGGACGACGCCGGCCGGATGCTGTCCGGGGAACTGGTCTACACCGGCATCGAACGGACGCCGGTGGCGACGATCACCGGGCGGCTGCCGCACCGTGGGCTGACCAGGCCCGTCGCGAGCGAGCGCTTCGCCGACTCGCGGGACGCCTGGCTGCTGCTCGGCGGACTCGCCGAGGACCCGGGGTCATGCGATACCGCCGACGGCAGACCACTCACCCGCGCGGCCGCCCGCATGCGGCTGGCCCGGTCGCTGCTCCTCGATGCTGGCGAGTTCAGCATGCTGGATGCCGAGCAGGCCGCGGTGCGGATCGTCCGCGTTCAGGCCCGCCTCGTCGGCCGCGCCCTGGTGCGCGTCGCCTCGGCGGCGGGCTGGGTTCCGGACACCGTCGTGCTGTCCGGGCATGGTGAGCCGCTGGCCCGCATGGCGCTCGACGTCGCCGGCTGGAAGCCGGTGACGATCTCGCTGCCGGCGACGCTCGGAGGCGCCGTGTCCCGGTGTGCGCCCGCCCACGCGCTCGCCCGCATCGCCAGTGGAGTGCTCGCATGACGCGCCGCGACTCCCGGCCGAGCGACGGCTGGCTGATCGGCACGCTGCGGTCCGCGTCGGATCCCGTCGGCCGCTGGGTCGTGAAGTTCGGTGGCAGCCTGCTGACGCGACGGCACTGGCCGCACGAGCTCGGCGAACTGGTCGCCCGCTTGCCCGGCGCCGTCACCGTGGTCGTCGGTGGCGGTCCGCTCGTCGACGGTCTCCGCACCGTCGATGCCGCCAGCCCGAGACCCGCCGAGCTGATGCACGCGCTGGCAATCGAGGCGCTGCGGATCACGGCGCGGCTCGCCGCTGACGCCACCGAACTGCCCCTGCTCGTCGAGCCCGCGGCAGCCGGAGCCCGCGGCGTGCTCGACCCCTGCACCTGGCTCGCGGAGCGGGAGCGGACGGTTTTCCTGCCGGCCGGCTGGCATGTCACCAGCGACTCGATCGCCGCCGCGGTCGCCCGAGAGGCTCTGGCGGGTCTGATGCTCGCGAAGCGACGCCCCCCCCCGGTCACGGGCCTGGAGGAACTCGTCGCCGCAGGCTGGATCGATCCGTACCTGCCCGTGGTCGCCGAGCCGGTCGTGGCCATCGACTGGGCGGTCCCCGCCGATGCCGGTTGACGGAGCCGTGCCGCGTCATGCTGACGAGCGGGCCGTCCTGCAGCGGACGATCGAGGCCGACCGCTGCCCCATCCTCGATCGCGGTTCCATCGGTTACCGGCTCTGAAACGCGGTCAACGCCGCGGGTCTGCGGAAGTGCGCCGCGGGTCGAAAACCCGCGCCACGCGAGGCTCAGTCCCCATCGCTCACGCGATTGGGGCTTCCGGTGCGGGGTCGGGAGGGGTGCGCCGTGGGTCGAAAACCCGCGCTTCTCTCAGGCACGGGCGGCCCCGAGCCTCGCGAACGCGCGAGGCTCACGTGTGACCCGGATCAGTCCCAGGAACAGCCAGCGAGGGCCGTCGGTCGGGCCGCGATCGCCGCTGTCCGCAGCGGGGCCGACTCGGCCGACTCCGCCGTGTGCGCGGAGATCTCCCACGGCTGGAACGAGATGCCCCCGGATGCGGTCACCACCCAGGCCGACCCCTTGCGCACGCCGGTGGCGACGGTGGCGACCGTCTCCGGCACCTCGTACCTGGCGAGGGGCACCGCCGACCCGTCCAGAAGCACGGACAGGTCGCAGCCGGCCCGAGCGTCGAGCTGGTTGCCCCGGATCAGGGTCGCCACCACGGCGAGGTCGATGCAGTTGGCAAGGTCGGCGAACACGGGATGCTTCCGTGAGAGGGCGTCGTAGTTGGCCGTCATCGCAGCGCACCACTTTCGCGCCGTCGGATCGGCCGCCCCGCCTCCGCGCTTCACGCCGTCGCCCGCCAGCGCGTCGCTTTCCGTGAGGCACTTCATCCGGCGACCGCCGATCTTCCACGCCAGCTCGTCCGCGTCGCGGGCGATGGGATCGTAATCGGCCTCGAGCCAGAATCGCGGCAGGGCGTTGGTCTTGCCCCCGCCGGGCACGAGCGCGAGGTAGCTGGGCAGCGTCTTCAGCCCGGACGGTTCGTGCCCCATGCCGATCCGCTTCATGCGGTAGTCGGCGGCCACCAACACGCGGGCGAAGCGGCTGTCGGCCGGCACGCCGGCGAGCGTCACCCGTTGGGGACCGACCGCCTCCTCCATCGCCGCGAACAGGGCCTGAGGGTCGCCGCGGACGGCTCCCTGATTGGCGAGCAGGCCCTGGAGCCGCCGCAGACCTTCCGGGGAAGGATCGATGGAGCAGGTCACGCCGCCCGACCTCGCCTGCTCGGTGGCTCGCAGGGCGACGATCAGGTCCTCGAGCAGGAGCGGCGGGCGGCCCGTCGAGGCGCCGACCACGTTGCCGGCCGCGTCCACGGCCAGGGAGTCGGCCGGACCGACGAGCACCACGTCGTGGCCGTCGGGATCGACGAACACGTGGTCGATCCGCTGGAGGCCGCCGAGATACGTCACCTCGGCCGGCAGCGGCTTGTTCGTGGCGGCGGCTTCCCCCACGGCCGCCACGATGGCCTTGAGCGAGACCTTCCGGGAATCGCCGGCGGTCCCGGTCCACTCACCGGCCTCGAGTGCCTTCCGCCGCTCGGCGGCCAGGCTCTCGACCGCCCGCGGATCGAGATTCGCCACGATCCCCCGGGCATCGACCGAGATGCCGCCGACCGCCTGATTGCCGAATCCCATCTGGCCGCGGGCCGACTCGACCGTCCCGATGGTGGCTGCGAAGGCCGCCGCCACGACGGCGAAGCGATGGGCGGAACCGAGGCGGATCGCGGACATGAAATCCTCGCAGGTTCGGGAAGCGAGCCCGGAAAAACCATGCGTGATGCTAGTAAGGCCCGCAATTTTGAGCAAACCCGGTTCCCGCGGCGAAAGCGGCCGTTCACCCCTCGCCAACGAAGCCCCACTGGATCATGATGCAGTCACCCGGCGGTCGCCGAGCCGTGCCGACGGCGGCCCGTCGGGCAGGTCCTTTGCCCGCGCCCCGCAGCCGGGCTCGTCGCATGCCGGCTCCCGATTCCTACCTCGTCGTCCGGGATCCCGTCTCGGGAGAGGTCGTCGTCCGGTTGTCGACCGGTGCTCGCGTCGTGCTCGGCCGGGCGCCGACCAGCGACATCGTCGTGCACGACGAGCGGGCCAGCCGCGTCCACGCCGAGGTGTTCGCGACGGGCTCGGGCTGGGTCGTGCGCGACCTCGAGAGCCGCAACGGCACCACCGTGAACGGCGTTGCCGTGAAGGGTGACCGGCCCCTGGCGAACGGCGACCTGATCCGCATCGGGATCGTCGAGATCGGCTTCGGCCACGGGGAGCCGCTTGCCCGTGAGGGAGTTTCCGGAACGATCACCGGCACGCTTTCCCGGGACGTCGCCGGACCCTCGGTGACGATCGCCCACCGCGCGTCGCGCAGCAATCTTCTCGACGCGATCAGCCGCTCGGCCGACAGCGTGCCGCGCGTGGGGCGGGCGGCGGCCGACCTCTGCCGCCTCGCGTTCGCCCTGGCCGCCGCCGACGACGTGAAGGCCATCGCGCGGCTGTCGATCTCGTCCGCGATCGAAGGCGTGGCGGCCTCGGGGGGCCTGGTCTTCCTGCCGGGGCGGCTGGGCGACGCGCCTCCGGAGCATCCGTCCGCGCAGGCGCTCTCGGTCGCCGTGTCCGTGCCCGATCCGTGGGTCGGGCTGCCGCCGCACGGCGTCGTGATGACCGTGATCGAGGGCAACGAGGCGGTCTTGACGGCGGGCGATGGAGGAGCGGCGCGGGCCCTCGCGGCGCCGATCCGGTGGCAGGGCCGCCCGGTCGGCGTCCTCTACCTGGAGGCGTCGCCGCGGCGGTCCCCGACCCCGGATGACCTGGAGTTCGTGATGGCCGTGTGCGACGCGGCCGGCGTCGCGATCGACAACCTCGCCGCCCGCGAGCTGCTGTCCACGCGGCTGGCGACCGCGGCCGACGAGAACGAGCGGCTCCGCCGGCGGCTCGGCGAGGATTCCTGCATGATCGGTGCCAGCCCCGCCCTCCAGGGCATCATCGGCCAGGTGCAGCGGGTGGCCGGGACGAAGGCCACCGTCCTCGTTCGCGGCGAGAGCGGCGCCGGCAAGGAGTTGATCGCCCGCGCCATTCACGACGCGAGCGAGCGCCGCGGCGGGCCGTTCGTCTGCCTGAACTGCGCCGCCCTCTCGGAGACGCTGCTGGAGAGCGAGCTGTTCGGGCACGAGAAGGGCGCCTTCACGGGAGCGACCGAGCGAAAGATCGGCAAGTTCGAGGCGGCCCATTGCGGCACGCTGATGCTCGACGAGATCGGCGAAATGAGCCCCGCGATCCAGGCGAAGTTCCTGCGGGTTCTCGAGGGGCATCCCTTCGAGCGGGTCGGAGGCAGCGGCCGGGTGCAGGTGGACGTCCGCGTGGTGGCCGCCACGAATCGCGACCTGGAGAAGGCCGTCGCCGCCGGCAGCTTCCGCCGCGATCTCTACTTCCGGCTCAAGGTCGTCGAGATTCTCGTGCCGCCGCTGCGCCGGCGGCCCGAGGACGTCGAGCCCCTCGCCCGGCACTTCCTCGACAGGTTCTCGGCCGAGACGGGCCGCGCCATCCGCGGCTTCACTCCCGAGGCTCTCGAGGCGATGCGGACGTACCACTGGCCCGGCAACATCCGCGAACTGCGGAACGTCGTCGAGCGGGCGGTGGTGCTGGCGCAGGACGAGTGGCTCGACGTCGCCGACGTGAGCCTCAGCCATCTCGCTTCGGCCGGCGACACCGACAAGTCCGGCATCCTCGGCACCGGCCCGTTCGTGCCCACGACGATCGAGGAGATGGAGCGGCGGCACGTGCTGGCCACGCTCGAGGCGGTCGGCGGCAACAAGACGAAGGCGGCGGCGATCCTGGGCATCGAGCGATCCACGCTCGACCGCAAGCTCGCAAAGTGGGCGAAGGTGTAGGGGCGGGTCTGGATCGCCCGCACCCCGTCGCCGGACGTTCGCGGATGCCTTGGTGGCAGTCCTGTTCGGCACGGCAGGTGCGGGGCCGGTCACTTCTTGCCGGGCGCGACTCGGGGCGTCAGGAAGCCGCAATCGCGTGAGCGATGCGGGCATGCGGCCAGCGCGCATGGCTCGGAGATCGGGGATTCCGGTGCGGGGTCCGCGGAGGTGCACCGCGGGTTGGAAACCCGCGCTCCTCTCAGCACGGGCGACCCCGAGCCCGCGCCACGCGCGGCTCAGTCCCCATCGCTCACGCGATTGGGGCTTCCGATGCGGGGTCCGGGAAGTGCGCCGCGGGCACCGAGCCGCCTCAGGCGGCTTGGTCGGCTGCGCTTGTCTGCATGCGCGGGCTCTCGGGGAATGGGCGATCCTTCGCGGGGTGACGTACGGTGAATCCCGCGCTTGATTCCTCTAGTCCTGAAACAAGCGAGTGCGAAGCGCGCCGCACTGCCATTTCGGCATGGAGAGTCGGCGCACAACTTGTCCGCCCGGCGCCGCATCGGCCGCTTGAGTGGCTCGTGTTGTCGGAAGTCTCATGTCGATCTCAGCTGCACGTCGTGCGGTCAGGGGTGAATAGGGACCGGAGCATCCGAACTCCGGCTTCATGAAGCGTCGTCAGTGTCTTGGTTCAGCCTGAACTGGAATCGCGTGGGCAAGGCGTAAGGGAACACCGTGCGGCTCCATGCCGCTGCAGTCGCGGCCTCCGGCCGCAAAGGTTTATCGCATGAGTGCCGATCCCGAAGGGAAGGTCGGGCGGTGCCTTTGAGGACATCCGCCCGTCCTTCGGTCTCGGCCCCTGGAGCGGCGCTCGGGTCGGTCCTCACCGGAGCCCTATCCTCCGTCC
>VGYR01000055.1 GCA_016872925.1 Planctomycetota bacterium | reverse complement strand
GACCACCAGAAAAGCGTTCGGCTTTCGGACCGCGAAAGGCATTGAAATCGCGTTGTTTCATGTCCTTGGCAAACTACCGGAGCCAGAATCAACCCACAGATTCTGCTGAGGAGGCTTCATGGCTAAACCCCCATGCAACGGGGCCGCACCGGCCGATGAACATGGTGGGCGCGTGCGAAAACGCACGCGGGGACCGGGAACCAGAGTGGCCTCCTGATTGGGGGTGTTGTGCTCATCATGAAAATCCATGCATTTCGGCGCCTCCTGCTCGCGTTCTCGTCCGCCGCCTTGATGACCGCCACGCCGTTCGCGGCGGCACAGGACTTGATGTCGGCACTCCCGATTCCCGATGCAACGTGGTACGGGTCGGCCGAAGCATTTCTTCTTCAGCTCGACCACGGAGCAAACGGCAATACTCCCGTCATCTTGAACTCCGTTTCCGGGGCGACGTTGCTGGGAACGAATGACCTGACGTACTCGATGCAAGCTGGCCCGAAACTCGTGCTTGGCCGAGCCATCGGAGACGCCGGCGCTGCGGAGTTGGTGTACTTCGGCCTGAACGACTGGAATGTCGACCAAACCGTGCTCGGCAGCAATGACCCGCGGATACCAGGCGACCTCGGCTTGTCGACGTTCGACTTTTTCAATGTGGACCAGCTGACGGCCGCCCAGAGCGCGACGCTGAACAACGTCGAGGCGAACATCTGGCGCCGTGTCAATGACGAACCTGTCTGCCTGATGGCTGGCTTTCGATACTTTCAGCTCAATGAGAACTTCTCGATCAGCGGCCAAGACACCGATACCGGAGCGAGCACGTATGCAATCCGCACTGCAAACGATCTCTACGGTGCCCAGATCGGCGGTCGGTACCATGACTTCATGGGCGAGACGCAGCGATTCGGATTCGAGGCGACCGCGAAGGCAGGCCTGTTCGGCAATGCTGTCGGCATGAGCCAATATGTCAGCGACTTTGACAACACGTTTGTCGTCCGGGACACGAACATCAACAAAGATCGAGTCGCCTTCGTGGGCGACATTGGTCTGACGGGCCTGATTCGCGTCACGGACAATGTCAACGCGCGGATCGGCTATACGCTGATCTGGGCCGAGGGTGTCGCTCGGGCCGCGAACCAACTCGACTTTTCGGATAACGCTGCCAGCGGGACGCAGATCGCGTACGGCCAGGGCGCCTTCTTGCAGGGCATCAACGTCGGCTTCGAGATCGGCTGGTAGTCGGCTCACATAGGGCGAGCCATACAATGCGGGCATGCCCCGCGTCGTCACGCTGACCACCGACTTCGGCGCCGGTTCCGGCTACGTGGCCGAACTGAAGGGCCGCCTCCTGCACGCGAAGGCGGCCTTCACGCTCGTCGACATCGCCCACGACGTGCCGCCGCAAGACGTCCGCGCCGCCGCGTGGCTCGTCGGCCAGGCCTGCCCCGCGTTTCCGCGCGGATCGCTGCACATCGTGGTCGTCGATCCGGGCGTGGGTACCGACCGGCGGCTCGTCTGGGCCCGGATCGGCGAGCAGGAGTTCCTGGGCCCCGACAACGGCGTCTTTTCCCGCCTGCTCGCCGGCGCGCCGGCACGCGATGCCCGGGTGCTTCCCATCGCTGCGCATGCCTCCGCCACGTTTCACGGCCGCGACGTGCTCGCCCCAGCCGCCGTCGCCCTCCTCGATGGCTTAGCGCCCGAGTCACTCGGCCCTCCGGCGGGCTCGCTCGCGACGCTCGGCTGGCCGATGCCGGTCGAGACTGCCGCTGGCGTAGCCGGCGAAGTGATCCACGTCGACGCCTTCGGCAACCTGATCACGAACCTCCCTGCCGCACTCTGGCCGCGACTTGCTGCCGCTGGAAGCCTCCGCGTGGGCGACCACGCGATCACGACGCTCGCCCGCACCTACGGCGACGCCCGGCCCGACACGCTCGTGGCCCTCGTCGGCTCGCAGGGCTTCATCGAGATCGCGGTCGTGCGGGGAAACGCCGCCACCCGTCTCGCGGCCGGCCAGGGAACCCAGGTGCTGATTCCGGCCTGACGCACTCGCCACGGAACGCACTCGCGCAAGCCGTGCGACCACGTTTGCCGACGTCCAGATATACTCCGACCATGCTCAGCAAGGACACACTCGACACCTACCGCCGCATGACTCCCGGGGAGCGGCTTACGCTCACGTTTCAGATGATCCGGGAGAATACGTCGTACCTTCTCGAAGGCCGCAGCGACGTCGTCGACCGCCGCTTCGAACTGCTCCGCCGGGAGAACGACCTGCGGAACGCGCGGATCCTCGCCGCACTGGCCGGCTTGCAGTCGCGCTCCTCCGCCGCCCATGACTGATCTGACCTCGGTCATCCGTGACCTGATCGCCGTTTTCGAGACACACGGCCTTCCCTACGCCATCATGGGGGGGATCGCCGTGAGGGCGCATGGCATACCGCGGCCGACGTATGACGTCGATTTCACCCTCGCCATTCCGCGGGAACGGCTCGGTGAACTCTTCGCATCGCTTGCCGATCGTGGCTACACCGTGCCAGAGCCCCATGCCCACGGCTGGGTCGATCAGGTCGGCGGCATGCCCCTCGTCAAGGTTCGCCTGTTCCTGGAGGGGCGGACGATCGATGCCGACATCTTCATCGCCGAGACGCCTTTCCAACAGGAAGTCATCGCTCGCCGGATTCACGCGGAGGTCGAAGGGCAGCCTGTGAACATCGTCACCGCCGAAGATCTCATCCTCTTCAAACTCGTCGCGTCACGGCCGCGCGACCTCGCCGATGTCCAGGACGTCCTGTTCACGCAGGGAAAACTCGACGAGGCCTACCTCCGCCGCTGGGCCGGTCCTCTCGGAGTCGAGGCCTTGCTTGACGACGTCCTCGCGGCCCAAGAGTGACGGCTGCCGCGGCCGCTACACTGCTGGAATGACGTCTCCGGCCACCGTCCGTGCCCCTGCGATCCAACCCGAAGACCGCGCACCGGCTTCGCCGAGCCCGGAGCCGCGGCCGGCATCGGCCCCCAGCCAGGGCGAACTGCTCGAGCAGTGGGATCGCGACCACGTCTGGCACGCGTTCACGCAGATGCAGGAATACGAGCCGCTGTTGATCGAGCGGGGCGAGGGCTGCTGGCTCGTTGACACCGCCGGCCGCCGCTACCTCGACGGTTCGGCGAGCATGTGGTGCGCCGTCCACGGCCATCGGCATCCCAGGCTCGATGCGGCACTCGCCGCCCAGGCCGCCAAGGTGGCCCACACCACGAACCTCGGGCTCTCGAATCCGACGACCGTCGAGTTCGCCCGCCGGCTCGTCGACGTCGCCCCCACCGGCCTCGAGAAGGTGTTCTTCTCAGGGGACGGCTCGAGCGCGATCGAAACGGCCCTCAAGATGGCCTTCCAGTACTGGCTGCAGGCCGACCCGCCGCAACCGGCCCGCACGCGGTTCGTGGCGATCGGCGAGGCCTACCACGGCGACACGCTCGGAGCGATCGGTGTCGGCGGCGTCAACCGGTTCACGGCGATGTTTCAGCCGCTCACGTTCCACGCGATCCGGGTGCCCTCGCCGGGAGGGCCGTGCCCCGCGACGGGCAACCCGCCCCCCACGCTCGCCGAGGCGCTCGCGGGAATCGAGCGGGCCCTCGCGGAGCATGCCGGCACCGTCGCGGCGCTCGTCATGGAACCGCTCGTGCAGATGGCGGCCGGGATCTACGTCCACCCGCCGGGGTTCCTGCGGGGCGTGGCCGACCTCTGCCGGCGGCACGACGCGCTGCTGATCCTCGACGAGGTGGCCACCGGCTTCGGCCGCACCGGCACCATGTTCGCCTGCGAGCAGGAGGGGGTGGCGCCCGATTTCCTCTGCCTGGCCAAGGGGCTCACGGCCGGCTACCTGCCGATGGCCGCGACCCTCACGACCGCACGCGTGTGGGACGCCTTCCTGGGCACGCATGCCGACCGGCGGACGTTTTTTCACGGCCACACGTACGGCGGCAACCCGCTGGCGGCGGCGGTGGGCCTGGAGTCGCTCGACATCTTCCGCGACGACGACGTGCTGGGATCGCTGACGCCGAAGATCGAGAGACTGCGGGAGCGCGCCGCGGACCTGGCGCGCCTCGAGCACGTCGGGGCGGTGCGACAGTGCGGCCTCGTCGTGGGACTCGACCTCGTGGCCGACAAGGCGACGGCCCGCGGCTACCCGTGGCAGGAGAAGCGCGGCATGCGGGCCGCGCTGGCGGCGCGAGAGCACGGCGCACTCCTCCGGCCGCTTGGCGACACGCTCGTGCTGATGCCGCCCCTCTCGATCACGCTGGAGGAGATCGACCTGCTTGCCGCCGCCGCGGCGGCCGGGATTCGCGCCGCAACGGCCGGGGGAGCGGGTTGGAACGCGTAGGCGCCGACGGTTCGCGCGGGTTGGAAACCCGCGCTACTATCATGCCTCGCGGGTTGGAAACCCGCGCTACTCAGCCGATGCACCGCGGGTTGGAAACCCGCGCTACTCAGCCGATGCACCGCGGGTTGAAAACCCGCGCTACTATCATGCCTCGCGGGTTGGAAACCCGCGCTACGGTCAGTCCGCGCGGGCTGGAGCGCGCGTAGCACGGGTTTCCAACCCGTGCCGAATACGGGGCGCGCCTACTGCACGACCGACTTGCTGCCCTCGGTCGAGCCGCCGATCGGGGCGCCGTCGGGCAGCGGCCGGCCGGCGGTCGGGATGCCGAGCCGGTGGAGTTCCTCGCGGATTCGCCGGTACGCGGCGAAGCTGTCGGGATAGCACCAGAGCGTGACGGTGGTGTCGGGCTTCACGCCCGAGAGCGTTCCGCGAAACGCCGACGTCGACGCCAGGGCCACCTCCACGGTCTCGCCGACGCTCGAGTCGACGGGCCGCACCACCCACTCCCGCGAGCGGATCAGCACCTGGCCGCGGGCCTGGTCGACCTTCGCCTCGATCACGTAGTCGAGGGCGAAGCCCCGCTCGGGCCCCACCGTCTCGATCCGCGTGGCCATGTCGGCGATCGAGCCGGAGTTCCGCTGGGTGTTTCGCTTCGCGAGCTCGAACAGCTCCTCGAGGGGGATGTACGCGATCCGCTCACCGGCGAGCCGGAAGTGGATCTCCTCGCCGTTGACCGTGCGGCCGATCGGGGTGGGGTAGGCGAGCACCTCGGCCGTGGTCGCCCGCTGGTGGGCCAGCGACTCGGTCTCGAGCGTGCACTGCCGAATCGACTCCTCCAGCCGGCGGCGGCGGGCGGCCCGCTCGGCGTCGGCCACCCGGGCCTCGTCCGCCGCCTGCTTCCGCTGCTCGACCTCCGTCCGGGCGGCGGCGACCGCCGTGGCGAGCCGCAGCCGCGCGTTGGAGGCGCCGTCGATCGCCGCCTGGACGAGCCCCGCCTGGGCCTGCAGTTCCTCGATCTCGCTCTCCGCAGACACGAGCGTGTTCTCCCGCTTCTCGACCTCCGCCTCGAGCGCGGCGCTGGCCGCGGGAGGTGCCGCCTTCGTCGCGGCGTCGAGCGACACCTTCTGGACACGCGCCCCCACCACCATCACGAGGATGATCAGGATCCCGACGATGTTGGTGATCACGTCGAGGAACGAGTCCTGCCCTGCGGTGAGATCGTCCTCGTGCTTCGGCCTGGTCATCGCGCGCTCCGTCTACTTGCGGGGAAAGAGGCCGCCGGTCCGCTGCACGGGGGGCAGGTTGCGGATCTTGTCTTTCGTCTCGCTGCGGCGGGTGTCGAGGCCGCTGTCGGCCAGCAGTTTCTCGAGGTCCTCGCGGCGGCTGCCGCCGTCGGACGTGGCGGAGAGCACCAGTTCGGGTCGCCAATACATCCGGTCGCCCGCGAGGCCCCAGCGGCCGACGGTGGCGTGCACCTCGCGAACCAGGGGGTCGACGGAGTCGATCGTGTGGGTGCCGATCGGGATCCGCGCCTGCACGCGGCTGCCCTCGGCCAGGACGCGAAACTCGCCGGCGGCGCACTCGATGCGGATCGGCCGCGTGAGCGGCACCGGCGTCGACATCGTGGCGAGACTCGCCCAGTTGCTGCCCCGCTTGCCGGCCAGCGACGCCGTCACGCTCGCCGCGGCGGCCGACGCACCCGAGGCGCCAGTGCCGGCCGAGGCACCACCGCCGCCCTGCGCGAGCCCCGGCATCGAGGGTCCGCTGCCGCCACCGCCACCGGCCGCCGCAGCCATGCCGGCGGCTCCGCCCGCGGAGGAACCACCGGCGCCAGGGCTGCCCGCGCTGCCACTGGAACCGCCGCTGCCGCTCGATCCGCCGCTGGAGCCCGTGCTGGGCGAGCCGGCGCTTGTCGTCTCGGCCCCACGGCCAGCCAGGGATGAGCCACCGGGGCCGCCCGCCTCGACGCCGGCCTGCCCGGTGACAGCCTCCGCGGCCCCCGCGGCAGCGCCGGCTTCGAGCCCGCCGGCCCCGGTGCCGCCGGGTTCCGTTCCTCCCCGGGTGCCTCCGGCTCCCGCTCCACCAGCCGGCATGCCGGCTTCACCGCCGGCGCCGCCGGACCCACCCGAATAGAACTTGGACGGACCTGAGTAGCGGTTGCCGAGGATGGCGTCTCCGCCACCGCCACTGGCGAGGCCGCCCCCCTCGTCAGTGCCAACGCCACCGTCGGAGTCGAAGCCCCGGCCCGGGGCCCCGCCGCCTGCCGCACCGCCCGCCTGCCCCTCGGTCCATTCGAACCGCGACTGGTCGCCGAGCACGCTCGGCCCGCTGCTCGACACGACCCCGCCGCGGGTCGTCGCCGCCCGGTACTGGACGGCCGGCTTGGTGCGTCTCGGCGGCTGCACCTGCGCGAGCCATGCGAGCCGGCGCCGCGCCTCGTCGACCGCCCGTTGCTCGGCGTCGGCCAGCGCCGCATCCCGCGGCGGATAGGAGAGCTGCCAGTCCTCGTCGACGAACTGGTAGCCGAACTCGCTGCCCCACGATTGGATCGACTCGCGGGCCGCGTAGTAGGCCATCACGCCGGAGGGCCTTACCAGCAGCAGCGGATAGGGCTGCACGTTCGGGTCGCCCGACTCGCTCGGGCTGCGGGCGATGTGCTCACGGGCCACCCGCAGGGCGCTGGCCAGCGGATTGCCCGGCCCCGGCGGCCCCTCGAAGTCGGCGGGCCCGAGGCGGATGCCCTCGGGCTGCAGAAACACGCCGTCGATGCAGCACTCGATGTAGAGCGGGCGGCGATGCGAGCCGTTGGCACCCTCGTAGGGCACGACGGCGTAGGCCGGCGGCCGCTCCGCGAGCTTCTCCTTGGCCTCGTCGAGCGCCTTGCGGGCCTCGGCGAGCCGCCGCTCCAACTCGAGGATGTCGGCGTCGTCGCCGGACGCTGCCGGCGCCTCCAGAGCCTCGAGCATCCCGGCGACATCGTCGAGTTCGTCGGCCAGGTGCCGGGCCTGCTCCTCCGTGCCCGCCAGCTGCATGCGGGCCCTGGCCAGCTCCTCGGCGGTTCGGTCGCGAATGGACCGCACCTGGTCGATCCGCCAAACGAGCTCGTCGCGGGCCAGCTCGAGCTCCTCCTGCCGTGCGGCGGCGGCCGCCGCCGCCGCGGCCCGCGCCTGCTCGGCGGCGGCGATCCCCGCCTGCTTCGCCGAGCGGCTGAAGAGCACGAGCACGACCAGCAGCGATCCCATCGTGCACAGCAGCACGGCGAGAAAGGGAAACAGCGAGATCGTCGGGCCCGACCGGGCACGGGCTCGGGTCATGCGGCCTTTCCGGGGCGGCGGATCGCGTGGACGTCGCGGTTCTGGTCGGCCGCCCGGGCCGCGAGCAGCTGCACCGCCGCGGCGAGCGTGGTCAGCGTCTCCTCGAACCGACCGGTCGTGGTGAGCGTGGCGAGATTGGCGTCGAGCGACCGCTCGAGTGCGGCCACGTCGCGGGTGGCCTCCACGACGCCGGCGATCGCGGCCGTCTGCCGCTCGATCGACTCGTGCCGGGCCTCCAGGCCGCGGACCGCGGCGGCGAGCGACGCGGCCGCCTCGACCCAGCGATCCTCGCGGCGGGCCGCGAGCTCGTCCTGCGTGCGGACGAACGACTCCGCCCACGTGGCCAGGCTCCGGTCAAGCGCGGTGGTGAGCGACTGCCCGATCGCTCCTCCCGCCTCGTCGAGCAGCTGCCGCACGCCGGCGGCCGCCGTCCGCTCGAGGGAGGCCCAGGCCTGCTCCTGGGCCTCGAGCAACCGCGCCGTCCCCCTGCCGAGGGTCTCGCCGAGCCGGGCCACGGCCAGCGCCGCGCCGTCACCGCCGCCCAGCGCCTGGAAGCGGCCCGCCAACGCGGTCCAGGCCGCGTCGTCGACCTCGGCGAGCAGCCCCTGCTCGTAGCGGTCGATCATGAATTGGATGAACATCAGCACCATCGAGAGCGCCAGGGCCGTGGCGGTCGTGTCGAAGGCCGTGCCCAGGCCGGCCACCACGCCGGAGATGTTGTCGAGTTGCGTGGGGGAGAGGCAGGCGATGGCCTCGGTGATCCCGATGACGGTGCCGAGGAAGCCCATGATCGGGATCGCCCAGATCACGAACCGGACCAGCCCGTAGCCCTGCGAGGCGCGGGCGGCGTCGAGGTCGGAGAGATACTTGAGGTGGTTCTCGAGCTCGTCGGCCGAGCCGGTCCGGATCACGAGGTCGAGGGCCTCGCGCAGCCGCCGGGGCAGGTAGCCCGTGGCCTCGGCCGAGATCGTGGCCGCGAGGGCCGTCGCCTCGGCGGGATCGGCCCCGCCTTCGGGAGCGTCGGCGAGCAGGGGGTCGCCCATCCGCCGCCGCTGCCGCACCAGGTCGGCCGCGTGCAGGGCGAGGAATGCCAGCCCCACGCAGAACAGCGCCGTCTCCACGTATTCGACCCAGTGGCCGGCGAGGTAGCGGAGCACCAGCGGGTTGGTGATCACGCCGCCGTGGATCAGGGCGAAAAACGCGAACGACAGGGCGCCGCCCCAGAGCAGCGGCGACCGCAGCAGCAGGGAGGAGAAGGAGGCGAGTTTCGACACCGGTGAGGGCTCCCACGACATGGACGACGACACGGGGGGCCGCCCGGCGGCGGACCCTGCCTGGCGGTGTCATCGTCACGCTTTCCGCAGCCGATTGAATCGAAACGACCGGCATGGGGAAACGGCGAATCACCCCGCCGGCGAGGCAGGCTCGGCAAGCCGGGGAGGTCGGGTTGCGGCCCGTGCGGGATTGCCTCGCCGGCGGCCGCTACCTACCTTCCCGCGGCGTGGACGGTCGCCGCACGGGCGACCGCATGCCCCGACCCGACCAGGGATGCCTCGCCGTGCCCGAACCATTGCTCAGCCTCCGATCCGGCCCGCGAAGCGCCGAGGCTGTGGGAAGATCCCGAGCCGGAATCGTCGCCGCCGGCCTGCTCGCGGTGGCGGCCGCATGGCTTGCCTGGCCGAGGGAACTCGCGGCGCAGCGGGCTAGCCGCCCCGGCGTCGACCAGGGGGGACTCTGGGTCTCCGACTCGGCGCTGCCCGACGGCCGCCGGCTGCTGCTGGTGGTCGACCCGGCCACGCGCCACACGGCCGTCTACCACGTCGATGCCGACCGCGGCACGCTCACGCTGCGAAGCACCCGCGACATCTCATGGGATCTGATGGTCGAGGACTTCAACGCCCAGGACCCGAAGCCGGCGGCCCTCCGCAACCTGCTCAACGGCGTCCCGGCACCGACCACCGACCGCTAGCCATCCCCGCGGCCAGGTCCGGACCATGCCGGTCGTGACGGCCGCGGCGGCTGCACCGCGAATGGCGGTCGGGGGTAGAATGCACGGGGCGGCTGGCCGAAGACGATAGGGGTCCGAAGGCCGCCCGAGCGGCCCCGGATGCGCGAGGTGCACATGGCCGGAAGGTTTCTGACACTCGACGAAGCGGCCCGTCATCTCGGCGTGACGGTCGAGGAGATCAACCGTCTCGTCGACCGCAAGCAGCTGTTCCCCATGCGCGACGGCGCCACCGTCAAGTTCAAGATCGAGGAGATCGAGCGGGTCGCGGCGGATCGGGGCGATGCCGGCGATGCGCTGGGCGATCTCTCGCTCGACCTCTCCTCTCCCTCGCTGGCCGAATCCGGCTCGCTCGTGGGCAGCGGCCTCGGGGACGACGTGCTCGTCCTCGGCGACGAGAACGAGGAGAGCGACGACGACTCGATCTTCGGCGACCTGCCCGCGACGGCAAACCCGTCGGGCACGGGGGCGACGGGGGGCCTGGCGGGCAGTGGTCCGGTCGCGGGCGACAAGGGGAGCGCCCTGGGCAGCTCCGACCTCGAACTCGACTCGATCATCGCCGCATCGTCGTCGCCATCGCTGCCAAAGATCCCGACCGTCGGCTCCGACTCCTTGCTCGGCGGCTCGGGCGCGCTCGGGGGCTCGGGCACGCTCGCCATCGACCTCTCCAACCTCGGGTCCGGTCCGGCCGCCGGATCGGGGGCGGGTCTGTCGGCACCCTCCCTTTCCGACCCGCTGGGCACCAGCGGCATTTCTCTCGAGGGAGACGATCTCGCCGCCTCGGGCATCGACCTGGCGGCATCCGGAATCGGCGGCCCGTCGGGAATCGGTGCGATGTCGGGAATCGGCGGCGTCTCCGGCATCGGCGGTGCGGCCGCGTCGGGCATCGGCGGCGCCCTCGCCGGCGATGCGTTCGAGCTCGGCACCGACCTCGGCGACACCGACAGCGCGTCGGTGGTCATGCCGGTGGAGGAGTCCGGCGACTCGAGCTTCTTCGGCACCGTCGGCGAGGAATCCTCGCAGTCGCTGTCGACCAGCGGCTCGATCGCAGCCACCGTCGGCGAGGATTTCGTCGACGGCGTCGTGGGCCCGTCGTTCAACGCCTGGCAGATCACCGGCCTGGTGTGCACCGCACTGCTGTTGTTGCTCAGCGGGTTCGTGATGATCGACCTGGTCTCGTCGATCCGGAGCCCGGCCGGCATGCCCGTTTCAAGCCCGCTGCTCAAGGCCCTCACCGACATCTTCGGCTGGAGGTGACGGACGCGGACGCACAGCCTGCTAGAATTGCATGGTTGTCGTCCTGCCGCCGTCGGAGCCTCCCCTTGCCCCCCTCGTCCAGCCGCCCCCGCCGCATGCGGCCCGCCGTTGCAGTCCCGTCGTGGCTGGAGTGCTGCGTGGCCGGGGGACTCTCGTGCGTGGCGGGGTGCGGTCCCGCAACCGACGTGCGGCCGGGCGACATCCGCACCTACACGCTGCCCAAAAACGCCGAGCCGGCGGTCGTGGCGACCGCCTCAGCCGACCGCTCAGGGGACCGCCCAGAGCCGCGGCCCGCGGCTGCAGTGCGGTACGAGGTGCCCGAGGGCTGGCACGACGGCGGCGGCTCGGGCATGCGGCTGGCCACGCTGTTCATCGGCCCTCCCGCCGACAAACTCGAAGTCACCGTGATCCCCGCCTCCGGCAGCCTCGAGGGAAACGTGGCGCGGTGGCAGGGACAACTCCAGGCCGACCTGCCTGCCGACGAACGTGAGGCGCGGGCCGCGGCGGCGCTGGCCGAGGCCGAGACCGTCGACGTCGACGGCGTCGCCGCCACCGTGGTTCTGCTCCGGGACGCGCCGGCCGAAGAAACCGGTGAGCCGGCGGGACAGGCGATCCTCGGGGCGATGATTCCCGTCTCCGATCGGCAGGCGCTGTTCGTGAAGTTCAAGGGAGACGCGGCCGTCGCCCTCCGCGAGCGCGAGAACTTCAAGCGGTTCGTGGCCTCGATCCGCAGGGGCGAGTGAGGCAGTGATGGCCGACAGCCTCTCCTTCGACGCCGCACCCGACCCGTCCGGCCCCAGCGCAGCCGGCCTCGGCTGGCGGCTGCTGCGGGCCGCCGGCTCGCTCAAGATCACGGTCGTGATGTTCATCGCAGCCACGTTCCTGTTGTTCGTGGGGACGCTGGCCCAGGACGAGAAGAACCTGCCCGAGGTGAAGGCCGAATACTTCACCAGCTGGCTGGCGCGGATCCCGTTCGCGGACTTTCTGCCCGTCACGATCTTCGGCGAGACGCACGTGCCGGGCTGGTTTCCGTTTCCGGGAGGCGCCGCGATCGGCCTGGTGCTGCTGGCCAACCTGATCGCGGCCAAGGCGACGAGGTTCCAGGTCGCCGCGCACGGCAAGCGGCTGCTCTGGGGCGCGGTCGTTTCGCTGATCGGCGGGCTGCTGACCGCGGGCGTGATCCTCACCGGCCACCGCTCCGACGGCCTCCAGGGCAGGCCGCCCGTGGACTACGACGCGGTCTGGCAGCTCGTGCAGGTGGGCGCGGCGACGCTGGCCGGCGGCCTCGGCGCGGCGGCCTGGCAGGCCCGGCGCCGGCTGGTGTCGGGCACGCTCGGGGCCGCCTCCATCATCCTCGGAGTCGTGGTGGCCGCCACGCTGGTGGGCGGCGAGTCCTGGCGGATGAACGATCCCGGGCTGCGGATCATGTGGCAGCTGATCCAGTCCAGCGTGGCGGCGGTCGTGCTGCTCGCCGGGCTGGTGATGGTGTTCGGGGCCCGAGGCGGCAACGTCCTGATCCACGTGGCGGTCGGCCTGCTGATGGTCGGGCAGTTCCTGTTCGGCGACCGGCAGATCGAGGAGCGGATCTCGCTCGTCGAGGGGCAGTCGACGAGCGTGGCCTACCGCACCGACGAGGTCGAACTCGCCTTCGTCGACGCGGCCGATCCCACCGCCGATCGCGTGGCCGCGGTCTCCGGCCGGCTGCTCGCGGCCCGGGCCGGCGGAGAGCCGATCGTGGCCGCGGACCTGCCGTGCGACGTGCGCGTGCTCGACTACTTCCCCAACTCCGGCGTGATCCGCGTCGGCCCCGTGGCCCCGAACCCGGCCACCGCGGGCCTGGGCCGGCAGTGGCTGGCGGAGGCCCGGCCGCCGGAGGGAGGCGCCTCGTCACGGACCAACATCGCCTCGGCCTACGTGCAGCTCGTGGAGCGGGGCTCCGGCCGCGACCTGGGCACGTTCCTGGTGTCGCTGTTTCTCAACGACCAGTCGAAGATCTTCATGGGGGGCGGCGGTGACGAGTGCGACACCGTCGACGTCGCCGGCACGCCGTGGCGGATCGCCTTGCGGTTTCGCCGGACGCCCAAGCCCTACACCGTCACCCTCGACGACGTCCGCCGGATCGACTACTCCGCGAGCGACACGCCCCGCGACTATTCGTCGTACGTGACCTTCAGCGACCCGGCGACGAACGCGGAGCAGAAGGGGCGGATCTGGATGAACAATCCCGTCCGGTATCGCGGCGAAACCTTCTACCAGAGCCAGTATTCGGAGGTCGACCTGGGCGACGGACGCAGCGGGGAGATGACCGGCCTGCAGGTCGTCGCGAACGCCGGCTGGCTGATTCCCTACGTGGCATGCGTGCTGGCCTTCTGGGGCATGCTCGCCCACTTCGGGCTCACGTTCGTCCGGTTCGCGGATCGCCACGAACGAACCGGCGCATCGCGGCGGCCGGCGACCCGCCCCGGCTGGCAGGCGCCCGCGCTCGGCATCGCACTGGTGGCGGCGGCGGTGCTGCCCAGGCTCTTCGAAAGGCCGGCGCGGCCCGACGCGTGCGACTGGCAGGCCGCGGGCCGCATCCCGGCCCTGCACGAGGGGCGGGTCAAGCCGCTCGACACCGTGGGCCGCAACACCCTCCAACTGCTCGGCAACCGCACGAGCGTGCGGATGCCGGCCGACGCGGCCGCCGGCCCGCGGGGGCCAGTGTCGGCCACGCAGTGGCTGGTGGCGGTGATGGCGGGCAGCGAGTGGACCGCCGACGCCCCCGTGTTCCGGATCGACGCCTTCGAGGTGCTCGACCTCTGCGACATCGCCCGGCGTCCGGGCCACCGCTATTCGGCCCGGGAACTTGACCGGGGACGGGACCCGCTCCGCAAGCAGGCCGCCGCCGCCCGGGAGACACCGGCGGAGCGCCGGTCGTTCGTGCAGAAGAAGGTGCTCGAACTCGAGCAGAAGCTGATGGCCTACGACCTGATCCGGTTCGCCTACGACTCCCCCGAACTGCCGCGGCCCAGCGGCGCCGGAGAAGACGCGCGGCGGGAGCTTCTCGACAAGATCCGCCGCCTCATGCAGGGAGCGCGGATGATCGCCGCCAATCATCCCCCGGCCGTGATTCCCCCGCTCGACGCGGCCGGCGGTGCCGATGGCCCCACGGGCCCCGACGCCGAGTGGCAGGCGCTCTACCCCGCGGTCGTCACGGCGCTCGTGGGCCGCGTGCTGGACGGCCGCGAGGGCCAGCCGGCCTACCGGCTCAATCCGGCGATCCTCCCGTTCACCGACGTGCTCGCGAAGGTGGACGGCGCGGCGGGGGAGTTCAACGCGGCGGTGGCGGCCTACCGGGGGGCGATCGCCCCCCTGCCGGCCGTCGAGGAATCAGCCGGGCGGGCCGCGTACGAATCCTGGCTCAACCGCTTCAATCCCACCGACACCGCCAAGTGGCTCTACGTGTTCGCCACGGTGCTCGGCTTCGCGAGCTTTCTCGGCGGGCAGGAGCGGCTCAACCGCTTCATCTGGTGGCTTCTGGCCGCGACGCTCGCGGTGCACACCTTCGCCGTCGTCGCCCGCATCGTGCTCACGGGCCGGCCGCCGGTGGTCAACCTCTACTCGTCGGCGGTCTTCATCGGCTGGGCCTGCGTGCTGGCCGGCCTGGGGCTCGAGCGGCTGCACCGACTCGGCATCGGCAATCTCGTCGCGGCGGTCAGCGGAGGGCTGACGCTGATGGTGGCCTACGGCCTCGACTCCGGCGACACGATGCACGTCCTCCAGGCGGTGCTCGACACGCAGTTCTGGCTCTCCACGCACGTCGTCACGGTGACGCTCGGCTACGGGGCCACGTTCCTCGCCGGCCTGCTCGGCACCTGCTCCGTGGTGCACGGCATCTGGGCGCGGCTCACCGGACGGCCCGCGGCGAACGAGGGCGACCGGGAGGTGCAGGATCGCCTGTTCCGCATGAACTACGGCGTGGTCTGCTTCGCCCTGTTCTTCAGCTTCATCGGCACGGTGCTCGGCGGCCTCTGGGCGGATGACTCGTGGGGCCGGTTCTGGGGCTGGGACCCGAAGGAGAACGGCGCCCTGATGATCGTGCTCTGGAACGCCGCGGTGCTTCACGCCCGCTGGGACCGGTGGATCGGGCCGCGGGGCTTCGCCCTGTTCACGATCGCCGGCAACATCGTGACCGCGTGGAGCTGGTTCGGAACCAACCAGCTCGGCATCGGCCTGCACAGCTACGGCTTCACCAGCGGCGTGCTGCTGCTGCTGGCCGGCTACGTGGCCAGCCAGCTCGTCCTGATCGCCGCCGGGCTGGCGGTCGCGCAGGCCGTCACGGCACCGGCCGCCAGCGTCCGCCGCTGAACCGCGTGACGAGCAGCGAGCCGGCGTCGGCATCGACCGCGAGGGCGCCGGTCCGGCCGGTCGCCAGCACGTCGGCTCCGCCGGCCGCGTCAGCGTAGGCGGTGCGGACGAGCGGCCACGACCGCCCCTCCTGGCCGCTCACGAGCACGAGCGTCGGCCGGGTGGCCGCGGCCACGTCGGGAGGCAGGCTGGTGACGCTGCCGTGATGGGGCGCCACGAGCACGTCGCAGCCGTCGGGATCGGCGGCGACGAACCGCTGGAGCGCCGGCCCTTCCAGGTCGCCGGTCAGCAGCCACCGCCGCCCGGCCGCCTCGACGGCCAGCACCAGGCTCGACTCGTTGTCGCTCTCCGCGGTCGCGCCGGACGACGGGGCCAGCACCCGCACGCGGCAGGCCGAGTCGACTGCGAACGAGTCACCCGCCGCGACCACGCGGAGCGGCACGCCCTGGGCGCGGATCTGGGCCAGGAGATCCCGCACCGACGGCGCGCTGCTCGCCAGCAGCGGCCGGGCCACGACCACCTCACGAACGGCGAACCGCTCGAGGAGCTGGGGCACGGCATTGAAGTGGTCGGCGTCGGCATGCGACACGACGAGGTGGTCGATGCTTCGCTTGGCCTCGCTCCAGAGCACCGCCGAGAGCGAACGGGCGGCTGCCGCTGGGGCGCCCAGGCGACCCGCGTCGAAGACGAGTGTCCGGCCCGACACCGTGGTGAACACGATCCCGCAGCCATGTCCCATCGCGGCCACGACGCCGCGCAGCGGCTCGGCCGGAGGCTGCAGGGCCCCCCGCACGGATTCCCCCACGATCCCGACCGCGCACCAGGCGACCACCACGGTGGCCCACGCGGCGGGCCGGCGGATCGTCTCCGGCCGCAGCGCGAGCACCGCCGCGAGCAGCAGGGCATACCACCCCGCGACCCACCATTCCGGCGGTCCGGGATCCCACCAGTGCCCCCCCGGCACCTCGGCGGCCAGCCGCACCACGGCCATGATTCCGGCCAGGCTCGCATCGCAGGCAGCGCCGCAGGCTGCGGCCAGCGGGGTCGACAGCCCGGCGACCGCGAGGCAGAGGCAGCCCCAGCCCATGGCCAGCGCGACCAGCGGGGCCACGAGCACATTCACCACGAGGCCGACCGGGCTGACGACGTGAAACCGTGCCGCCACCAGCGGCGCTGTCACCAGCCAGATCGCCCCGCCGGTGGCGAAGGCCGCGAAGCCGTGCCAGGCCACGCGCCGCAGCCAGCGCTCCCACGCCGGCCGGCTGCGGTCGATGAGCCGTGCGATCGGGTCGTCAGTACGGCGGGAGGCGGCGAGCAACCGTGACAACCCGATCAGCACGCCGGTCGACACGAAGGAGAGCTGCGCACCCGCGGAGAGCACGTCGGCCGGCCGGATCGCGAGCACCACCAGGGCGGCCACCGCCAGGGCGTTGATGGCGGGAGAGCGTCGACCGCCGGCTGCGGCGAGGCACGACAGCCACACGAGCAGCGTGGCCCGCAGGACGGGCGTCTCCGCCCGCACCAGCAGCATGTAACAGCCCGTCACCACCGCGACGCTCGCCAGTGCCCAGCCCTGTGGCACCGCCGCCAGCCTCACGAGCCAAAACAGCCCGAGGGCCAGCAGGCCGACGTGCAGGCCGGAGATCGAGAGGATGTGCACCGTGCCCGTGGCGAGGAAGTCGTCGGCGTCGGCCCGCGGGAGCGACCCCCGGCGGCCGAGGAGGAGGGCGGAGGCCAGCGGCACGCGGGACGGGGAGAGGTGCGCCTCGAGCACGCCCATCGCCCGACCGCGAAGCTCGTCGAGCCAACGCAGCGGCGACGTCGATCCGGCCCCGAGCAGGCGGACGCCCCCTGCGTCCGCCCTCACCACCGCCAGGCACCGCGACGCCCGGGCCCTCCCCCGGGCGTCGAACTCACCGGGATTGAGCGGACCGCTGGGCCGCAGGCCCCGGCCGTAGACGCGGATGCGGTCGCCGATGCCGACCGCGGGCGTGTCTCCCGCGACGAGCAGGATGGCCGTTCCGGAAGCCGCACGCCACCGGCTGCCGGCCCGCCACGCATCGACCCTCACGACGGCCTCGCTCACGGCCTCCGAGGCGGCGGCCCGCCGCGGATCGTCCGGCTCGGGCAGCCTGCGGAACGACTCCACGAGCGTGGCCTTGATCGCGACCGGGATGGTGGTCTCGGTGAGTTGCCAGGCGAGTTCGTCGCGACGAAAGAGATCGAACTGCGCCGTCGCCCAGGCCGCGCCGGCGGCGGTGACGGCCGCCACCAGAAGGAGCGCGGCGGCGACCGACCGGCGGAGGCAGGCGGCCACGCACCATCCGGCCACCAGCGCCGTGGCGGTGATCCACCAGCCGGTCGCGAGGCTCCACGCCGGCCACGGGACGATCAGCCGCCCCAGCACGCATCCCACCGCAAGCGCCGCGGCTGCGACGACGGCGGGGCGGCAGGGCAGGGGAGCCTCGCGCAGGTGGGAACCGATCCAGCGACGCATGCCAGGCCTCCGCCAGGGCCGCGGCACGCGGCCCTTCTCTGATAGACGAGCGCGAGCCGTCCCAGGGGCAACGCCGGCTCCGCCTCGGCCCCCATCGCTCACGCGATCGGGGCTTCCGTATCGCGGTGTGACCGGGCCCATCCGGAAGCGTCACCGCGTCAGCGGTACGGCCGAACCACACCGGGCTCCGCCAGGCGTCCGGGGCGAGAGGCGTCGTGACGTGAGCGGCAAACCGCCGGAGGAGGTACTCTTTCGGAATGCCCGCCACCACTCAGGGCCGGCGCGCACTCTGGGTAATCTGGGCTGGCGCGGCAAGCCCGTGTTTGCGATGATCGGCTTTGTCAGGATTTTTTGTCAAAGCCTTCGTTGGAGATACAGCTGTGCCAAAGGATACCGAAGCCGTTCTGGACATGGATGTCAAAGGCATTCTCGAGGAGTTTGCCCTCCTGCCGGACCCACGATCACACGTCAACCGCCTGCACCTTTTGAGCGACCTGGTGGTCATCTGCATCATGGCGGTC
>VGYR01000054.1 GCA_016872925.1 Planctomycetota bacterium | reverse complement strand
TCATCTTGGCAGGACCGTCTCCGACGCCCTCAGAAAGACCCGGGGCGAGCAGCGGCTTCTCCGTTCCTTCTTCCGTCAGGCTGAACTCGACCTGTAGTCACTTGAAAGAACTATTCAAAGCTCAATAGTGGTCGTATACGTCGAACAACGCCGGCATCGGCGTCGCAGGGGAGTACCTGTCGAACAACCTGGGCACGTTTCCCACGTCCAGTATCACCGGGCCGTATCAGATGGCGGTCTCCGTGACGGCCGTGCCGGAACCCGTCGGCTGTGGGGTGGTCCTCGCCGGTCTGGTGTGCGGCGGCTTCTCGATCTGGCGGCGACGAACCCGTCGAAGCGGATGCCCGGCCGCGACATCGGGGTGCCGCGCTATCCCTCGGTCCGGGTCTTGATCGCCTTCATGGCGATTGCTTCGGGAAGCGCCTTGTAGTAGGCGTCGAGCGGGTAGCAGCCGCTGCGGAGGCCGTGCCGCGGGGCCGTCGTGCAGTCGGAGAACGTACGGCAGATCGACCCGCGGACGAGCGGCGTGCCCGAGAGCGCGTCGGCCGGCAGCGCCGGATACGAGAGCACCATCCGGCCGAGGCCCACCGAGTCGATCCAGCCGCGGGCCACCACCCCCTGCGCGGCGTGGACGAGGTAGTCCTGCAGATAGGTGTAGCCCGAGCCCACCAGCGGCAGATCGGGCACCGCCGCCTTCGCCTGCCGGCAGGCGTCGATCTGCCGCCAGACGCCGACGAGCGGATCCTCCGGCGGCGGGTAGCCGTCTGACGGCGGAAACGCGGCCGGCCGCTGGATGTGGGGCACCGTGTAGGGGCTGCCGGCGGTGAGGTTCACCGCGCACACGCCGAGATCGCGGAGCACCTTGAGCAGGGCGATCGGCTCCGCGAGGTCGTAGGCCAGCGGATTGCGTTCGTCGACCCCGAAGCCGCAGTCGTAGGGAAGCGAGTCGCGAAACGAACACGGCTCGCCGTGGCCGTTCACCATGTGCCAGGGGACGACGTCGAAGAGCGAGAGCCGCACGCCGACGAGGAGCCGCGGGCATTCGGCCTTCACCCGCTCGATGAGCGTGACGAGGAGCCGCGTGCGGCCCGCAAAGTCGCCGCCGAAGCGGCCCGGACGGCGGCGGGCCGAGAGGAACTCGTGCACCAGGTAGCCGTGGCAGGCCTTGAGGTCGACCATCTCGAATCCGGCCAGGTTGGCATCCTTCGCGGCGGCCACGTAGGCGTCGATCAGCCGCTCCACGTCACGGTCGGTGAGCACGCAGGCGGTGTCGGCCGGATCGACGCCGTGGCGGGCGTCGAGGAGCGGGTGATGGTAGGCGATTCGGGGGATGCGGCCGCTGGCAACCGGCTTGCTGAACCGGCCCGAGTGCGTGAGCTGCAAGGCGACCACGAGGTCGTCGTCGCGGCCACACGCCTCGCGGTGGGCGGTTCGCACCTCGGCGAGCAGGGCCGCGAAACCGGCCCGACCGCAGGCTGGCGCGCAGAGCTGGTTCGGGTTGGCCCGGCCTTCGTGCATCACGGCCACCGCCTCACCCCCCCAGATCAGCTTCGCACCGCTGGCCCCGAAATGCCGCCAGCGGCGGAGCAGGATCTCGGTGGGCGCTCCCTCGGCGCTGCCGTCCCAGCCCTCCATCGGATGGATGCACCAGCGGTTGCCGACGGTGCGGCCGCCGAGGGTGAGCGGCTGCGCCAGCGGTGAGCCGGCGGCCGCGGAGAGCGGCACGTCGTCGAGCGGGATCGGGGCTTCGAGCGCGGCGAGGTGGCTGCGGAGCTCGCCCACGGTGCGGAAGCGGGCGATGCGGGGGTAGACGGACATGGCGGCTCCTCGAGCCCCGAGAGCATACGAGGCGGCGGCACGAATCCCAATCTCGGGATCGGCGGCGGCCATCCGCGAGGGCCGCGCGAGTCGAGGGGCGAAATCGGGAATGCGAACGTCGATTTCCCTGCTATCTTCTCCACGGTCGCGCCCCTTCCACTCGCCGCCATGCCTCCCGTCGCCAGTTCGCCGCCGCTCGATCCCGCCTCGCTCGTCCGCCCGCGACGGGCCATCATCGGGATGTCGGCCATCCTGCTGCCGATGCGGGCCGATCGGGCCGTCGATTGGGACGGCTTCGCCGCGCACGTCGCCCGCACGTCCGCCGCGGGCATCACGCCCGCGATCAACATGGACACGGGCTACGTGCAGCTGATCGACGACGCGTCCCGACGGCAGGCGCTGCGACTCGCCCGCGACGTGGTCGGGCCCGGCGGAGAGCTGGTGGCCGGGGCCTGCGTGGTGGACGAGCCCGGGGCCGCCTTCGACGAGGCCGGCTACGGCCGGCAGATCGAGATCATCCGCGCCGCCGACGCCACGCCCGTGATCTTTCCGTCGTTCGGCCTGACCTCCGGCGGAGATGCCGCCATGCTTTCGGGCTACCGGGCGCTCGCCCGGCGGATGCCGGCCTTCATCGGATTCGAACTCGGCACCGCCTTCGTGCCCTGCGGCCGGATGCTCTCGCTCGACGCCTATGCGGAGCTGATGCAGATCCCCACCTGCCTGGGTGCCAAGCACTCGTCCCTCTCGCGCCGGCTCGAATGGCAGAGGCTCGTGCTCCGCGACCGCGTGCGGCCCGACTTCAAGGTGTTCACCGGCAACGACCTCGCGATCGACATGGTCCGCTACGGGAGCGATTGGCTGCTCGGCCTGTCCACGGCGGCGCCCGCCGCCTTCGCCCAGCGCGACCGGTGGTGGGCCGCCGCCGACTCGCGGTTCGATGAACTCGACGACGCCCTCCAGGCCCTCGGTGACTTCGCCTTTCGGCCGCCGGTGCCCGCCTACAAGCACACCATGGCCCAGGCCCTGCACCTCCAGGGCCTGATCGCCACCGACGAGCCGCACCCCCACAGCCCGCGGCGGCCGGCGAGCGACCGGGAGATCGTGGCCACCATCCTCGCCCGCATCGATGCCGCCCTGCACGCGCCCGAACAGGCCGGCTGAGTTCCTGTTTCCTCACCCTGCACCAAGGACACCGCGATGTCGTCTTCGCCCCACGCCCGGATCGCCGAACTCGGACTCGTGCTGCCCCCGGTGGGCCGGCCGGCCGGCGCCTACAAGCCCTGCCTCGTCGTCGATCGACTGGCCTACGTCTCGGGTCATCTCCCGCTCCAGGCCGACGGGTCGCTCGTGAAGGGCAAGGTGGGCGTCGATCTCGACGCCGACGCCGGCAAGGCGGCGGCCCGGCTCACGGGCCTCTCGATCCTCGCCACGCTCGTGGCCACCCTCGGCAGCCTCGACCGGGTCGGCCGCGTGGTGAAGCTGATGGGCCTCGTGAATTGCCCGGCCGATTTCGTGCAGCACCCGCACGTCATCAACGGATGCAGCGAACTGTTCGCCGAAGTCTGGGGGCCCGATCAGGGCGTGGGCGTGCGGAGCGCCTTCGGCGCGGGCTCGCTGCCGCTGGGCGTGGCGGTCGAGATCGAGGCGGTGTTCGAGCTGGCCTGATCCGGGTCACACGTGAGCCTCGCGCGTTCGCGAGGCTCGGGGCTGCCCGTGCCCCGTCGCCGGACGTTCGCGGCGGGCATCGTGCCCGCCGCTCACTCGGATGCCGCCTGCGCTCCGCCATCCTGGCTTCGCTTGGCGGCATACGCCGGCTCCCGGGGCACGGGCAGCCCCGAGTTGCGTTCGGTCCCGTTCCGCGTCGCACCGGCCGAGCCCGCCGTCAGACGACCGTGACCGTCTGGAGCCCGGTCGCGCCCTTCGTGTTCACGTTGCCCGGGGTATTGTTCGTGATCTGGTTGCCCGAGATCGTCGCACCCTTGCACCATCCCGAGGCGAAGAGGCCCCAGAGCTTGTTGCCCGTGATCAGGTTGGCCTGACCGAGGCCACCACCGCCCAGCGTGATTCCGCGGGCGGCCACGAGCCGGACGCCGCTCGATCCATTCTGCACGATCGCCGAGGCCTGGACCGTCGTGCCGGTGAGATTGCCCGTCGCCAACAGGCCGAAGGCCTTGTTGCGGGCGATGATGTTGTTGGCCACCGCGGAGCCGAGGGTGGCGTTGCTGACGCCGTTGAGCACCACGCCGGAACCGGTGTTGCCCGAAATCGTGCAGCCGAGCAGCACGAGGCTCTGCGACGACACCACGGTCAGGCCGTTGCCGTTGTTGCCCACGATCTCGTCGGCGTAGCGGATCAGGGGCTTCGTGGCGTCGGGCACACCACCGATCGTGATCCGCGACGTGCCGGGGCCGACGAAAATGCCCCCGGCGGCGTTGGGGATCTTGTACGCGGTCTGCATGATCGAGCCCACGCCGAGGCCTACACGGGTGTTGAACACGAACGTGTCGTGGGCCGACTCCTGGATCAGGATCCCATAGCCTTTGTTGCCGCCGACGTGCACGCTGAAGCCGCCGTCCCCCTTCTGAATCGACGGCTGGAAACCGCCGATCGCGATCTGGCTGGCCTTGCCCCCGACCACGATGCCGTGGCCGAAGTTCGGCAGGGCGGTCTTGATGTCATAGTTCGTGCCCACGGCCGTGTCGGTCAGTTCGGCGCCCCGCGCGTTGCCCAGGAACTCGACGCCGTTGCCCCAGTTGCCGCCGATCA
Organism: Planctomycetota bacterium; assembly: GCA_016872925.1. Lineage (GTDB taxonomy): Bacteria > Planctomycetota > Planctomycetia > Pirellulales > UBA1268 > QWPN01. The sequence goes on along the minus strand of VGYR01000054.1, from coordinate 13,876 downwards.
GGCTGGTGCGGATCCGGTTCCAGGTGTTCGAGTCGTTCGGGTCGAACCCGGGGTTGCTCGAGGTGATCCGGATGCCGCCCGCTGCATTGGCCGCCGCGCCGCCGAAGGCCACCTGGCCGACGAAGTTGTTGAACGACACGAGCCCCCCGGCCGTGTCGCAGACCTCGATGCCATAGCGGGAGTTGCCGCTCATCACGTTGCCCAGCGGGATCTCGCCGCCCGCCTCGATCCGCTGCGAGTCACCCGTCACCAGCATGCCGCTGCCGCCGTTGGGCACGCGGGTGGCATTGTTGGCCCCGATGCCGAAGAACCCTGCATGGACGATGGTGTGGTCGGAGTTCGTGACCCGCAGGCCGTTGCCCACGTTGCCCGAGACGACGTTGTAGAACACGAACGGATCCTGGATGGCCGTGGTGCCGAGCAGCCCGTTGCCGTCGGCGTTGACGATCGCCACGCCGTCCTTCAAGTTGCCCAGGGGTGCGTTGCCCGACGCCGTGGTGCCGATGAAGTTGCCGCTGAGCTGATTCCGCGTGGCGCCGGACTCGATCCGCACGCCGCAGCCGCGGTTGGCCGAAATCAGGTTGCCCTCGGGCGGCCTCACGAAATAGCTGTCCGTGGGATCGTTGCCGCCGGTCGCCTCCCCGCCGATCAGGTTGTCGGCCGCCCCGTCCGTGATCCAGATCCCGTGGCCGCCGTTGCCGAGCGGAATCGTGCCGCCCGCGTCGGTACCGATCAGGTTGGCCACCACGGTCGTCTTGTCGCCGAGAATCGTGATCCCGTTGCCCAGGTTGCCGCTGATCACGTTCGAAGCCTGGAACGTCGTCGCGAGGTTGATCCCGAGCCGCGTGCCCGACGCGCCCTTCTCGACCACGATGCCCGCGCCGCGATTGGGCTCCACCGTGATCCCGTTGCCCCAGACGCCGACATAGCTGCCGGAGACGCTCGTGGAATGGTCGGCGACCGTGATCCCCGCCCCGGCCGCGTCGACGAGCGACAGCGACCGCACGGTCGAAAACGCCGAACCGGCCGCGAGCGTCAGCCCCGGTGTGTTCTGGAAGTCGATCCGGACCACCGGCGCCGTCGTGTAGCCGGGCGCGGTGTCGCCGAGCAGGGCGATGCCTTCGGTGATCGCCGGCAGCGGAGTCGCGCCGACGCGGATGACGCCGGCGACCGTGAACTCGACGACGTCGAAGCCGGCGGAGGCATTGGCGTCGAGGATCGCCTGGCGGAGCGAGCCCGCTCCGGAGTCGGCAAGCGAACTGACGGTGAACACGTCGGCGACGAGGGCGATCCGTGACTCGAGACGCTCAGGACAGGCGAGGCGACGCATGGCGAGTGAACTCCCGGGGAGAAAAGTCGGCAAAATGGTGCCACGGGGACGGGGGCGATGCAAACCGCGAACCAAGCCCCGGGCGATCCGGAGCGCGGGTTTTCAACCCGCGTCCTTGTGCCGCGTTCGGTCCGGGGCTGCCCGCACCCCGTCGCCGGACGTTCGCGTCGGGCATCGTGCCCGCCGCTCACTGCATGTCCGCGGCGCTTCGCCATCCTGGCTGCGCTTGCTCCCATAGCCCGGCTCTCGGGGCACGGCCAGCCCCTCGCTGGGCCTCCGTAGCGCGGGTTTCCAACCCGCGTCTGCCTGCATCGTTCGGCTTGGGGCTGCCCGCACTACCCGGGCACGCTTGCGATCCAGCCCTCGAGCGGATCAAGGTCGCGAGGAAGCCCGTAACGCGGCAGCAGTGAGGCGTGGGCTGCCTGCAGGCCGCAGATCGCTGCGTCGAGCAGATCGCCCGCGCCGTCGGCGATCATGCGCCGCGCAAGCCCAGCGGGCACGTCGAGCCTCACATCAAGACCGGCCGAGCCCGCGACCAGCGCGTCGAGGATCACGCGGCGACTGGCCTTCCGCTGCGGCGTCTGCGCCGCCGGGGTGTCGCTCTTGTAGGACGCGCGGCAGGCGTGGCGGGCCGTGAAGCCGGGATACGCTTCGAACGCGATTTTGCGGCGGCCGCCCCCCCGGCCGGGCACGCGGTGCGCCGGGAACGCGAGGCCCGCGGCGACCATCCGACCGATGCCGGCGTGCATCATCCAGGCCACCGGCGGATTGGTCCACCGCATCGCCGGGCTCGAGCCGGCCGGCTTGTCGGTCTTCCGCCAAGCAAACTTGTCGCCCGCCGGCCGGCCATCGCACCAGCGACGAAACACGCCGCGGAGCCGTTCCCGCGGCTGGCCGCAGTAGAAGTGCACGAACTCCCGCCAGTCGGTCGGCCAGCCCTCGTGCTCGACGAGCGGCCGCGGCTGGCCGAACGGCAGGTCGAAGCCGCCGATCCAGGCGCCCGGTTCCCGCAGCAGATCCTCGAAAGCGGCCAGCGACGCCAGTTCACGGATCTCGGACACCCGATAGACGGGACGCCGCGACGCGGCCACCAGCCGGCCGACCGCCACCGTCAGCGGCTTCCGCGGCCGCGGCGCCGACGTGAAATCGACGCCCAGCACGACCGGCCCCCGGGATCGGCCACCGGTGCTCACCCCACGATCACCGTGGGCCGCTGGGCCGGATCGGCGATCGCCTTGTCGAGCAGGTCCACCACGCGATTCGGCACGTCGCCCTGGCCGAAGAGCACGTAGTCGAGGGCGAGCTTCAGGCTGCTCCCTTTGCTCCAGCCGAAGATGATGTCGAGCGGCGCGCCCCCCTTGGTCATCTCCATGGCGACCTGGGCGATCGTGTGCGACACGCTCACCACGTCCCGCGCGACGATCACGAACCGGGTGCCTTCCTGCCGGGCGGAGATGATCGGGGCATTCTGAAACTCGCTCACGTCGCCGTAGTGCACCTCCAGGAAAACGAGCGGCACGCTCTCGGGAATCCGGTGCTTGCGGCGGATCTCGGCTTCCTTCTCGGCGAGCGAGCGGCTTCCCGGCCGGTGCGGCACCAGCACGCGGAACGCCCCCTCCAGCACGATGTCGGTCCAGAGCATGCGGTCGGCCGGATCGGAGAACCGGAAGGCCTTGAGCCGCAGTTCGTCGCTGCGGAAGAACCGCGACGTGAACGAGATCGCCATCACCGTGGCGATGAAGATCGACGCGATGATGATGCCGTCCGGCCGCTCGATCATGTTGGCGAGCGTGGTGTAGACGAACACCAGCGTGATCAGGCCGAAGCCGATCCGCTGACCGTAGAGCCCCAGGGCATGGCCCGGCTCGGGCCGCTTCCGCATCTCGTGGAGGAACGACGCCACGCACGCGCTGGTCATGAGGACGAGGACGCCCGTCGCGTAGGCGCCTCCCTGGGCCGACACGTCGGCCCGGAAGGCGAGCGTGACCAGCAGGTTGATCACGGTGAAGGCGAGCACCAGCGGCCGGTAGGCGGCGGCCCAGTCGGGAGCCATCCCGTATCGCGGCAGGTAGCGCGGCACCATGTTGAGCAGGCCCCCCATGGCTGAGGCCCCGGCAAACCAGAGGATCAGGATCGTGCTCACGTCGTAGGCCGTGCCGAACACGCGGCCGAACAGCGGACAGATCGCGTGCGGGCTCTCGCCGTGCGCCAGGTACGCGAGGGCCCGGTCCATGGCCTTGCCCTTCACCGGCTCGAGCGCGAGATCCTCGGCGGGGATCAGCGTGTTGGTGCCGGTGGCCAGAGAGGAGCAGATGAGAAAGAATGACATGATCAGCGCCGCCACGAGCATCATCCGCCGCGTGTTGGCGACCCGAGCCCGCTCGTCGTGCGGGCTCGCCTCGGTGCCGCGGACCATGTGGATGTGGAGCACACCCGTCTCGAATCCCGACAGCCCGAGGGCGAGCTTTGGAAACACGAGCACCGCGATCCCCATGGCGACCCAGGGGCCGGTGCCCGACAGCGGTGCATGGTCGAGGTGGTAGGTGCCGGAGGAGATCTCGGCGAACCAGTGCTGCAGGAGGGACGGATGGGTCACGAGGTAGAACACGCTCGCCACCACCACGATGAACGACAGCCCGAGAAAGGCGGTGCACAGCACGGTCGCCAGGCCCACGACCTCGCCGTAGCCCTTGAGGAACATCGCCCCGAGGAGGACCAGCAGGAACATCGTGGTGGGCATCTGCCCCTGAAGCCACGCCGGCACGTGGTCTTCGTAGAGCGGATTCGAGATCAGGTGCGCGGCGGCGTCGGCGGCGGAGAGCGTCTTCGTGATCACGAAGTCGGTGGCGGCGAACCCGATCAGGACGAGCACGACGAGCTTCGCCCCCCACCCGGAAAACATCCGCTCGATCATGCCGATCGAGCCGACACCGTCGGGCGTCTCGCCCGCCACGTGGCTGTAGATCGGCAGGGCGCCGAACAGGGTGACCAGCACCAGCACGAGCGTCGCCAGCGGGGCGAGGGTCCCCGCCCCCTCGAAGGCGATCGAGGGTTGGTAGCCGAGGGTGCTGAAGTAATCGACGCCGCAGAGGCACATGATCAGCGGCCACGCATAGTGGCGATGATCATGGTGAGAGTGGCTCAAGAACCGCTCCTCGGGCGGAGCCCGCACGCCGCTGGCCGGGAATGTCCCGGAACCACCGCGGGGACGAGTATCGTCGTGCGGCCCGCAGGCTGCAACCTGGGCGCGGCGCCACGGTGTGGGTGCGGTCTTTCGGGTATGTTTGACAGGGTGAATCGAGTTCCCGGGTTCGGATGCCCCATGATCAGGCTTCCGCGTGCCGCTCGCCGTCGAGCCGTGCCGGCGTGCGCCGTGGCGGTGGCGATGGGTGCCGCGCTCGCGACCGCGGCGGAGGTCGGCGAGGGCACGGTCGAACTGCATGGTGGCCACGGCGTTCCGGGCCGCATCGCCGAGCTGTCGATCGACGGCGGCCCATGGAAGACGCTGCGCTGGCATTCTCCGCTGTTCGCCGCGCCGCTCGAGTTGCATCTCGACGAACTGGTCGGAGTGCGGTTGGAACCCGCGCCCGCCGCGGGGCCGGCGGCGTCGTATCGCGTTCATCTCCGGGGCGGCGACGCGATCGAAGGAACGCTCGTGGCGCTCGACGCGCGGGGGGTCGTGATTCGCCCGCCCGCCGGTTGGTCGCCGACGCCCGTCCGGATCGACCGGGCCGCCGTCGAGGGCATTTCGCGGGTGGGCGGGCCCACGGCGGGCGAGTTCCGCGGCCCCGGCGACGTGGAGGCCTGGAGCGTCACTCCACCGGGCACGTGGCAGGCGGAAGTGGGATGCATCCGCTCCGCCCAGCCGAGCGTCGCCACCCGGACGATCTCTGCGGCCGCACGAACCTGGTTCGAGATCGTGATCTCCTGGCGGGTGCGTCCCGACCTGCGGATCTCGGTGGCGGCGGGTGAGGCGGCCGCCGACGACCGCTATTGGGTCGAGCTCTTGACCCTGCTCGATGGCCTGGAAGAAACGGCACTGGTGCGGCGGGAGTCGGATCGGGCCGCGATCGAGTCGCTGGACTGTGGGCCGGGCGGACAGACGTCGCTGCGGCTCGCCATCTTCGTCGACCAGAGCATCGGCCGGATCGTGGCCTTTCGGGTTGGAGAGGACGGCGTGGCTGGACCGGCCGCCGAGGTCACGCTGCCCGCGGCAAGCCGCGACGTCTCCGGCCGCCTGCGGCTGACGCTCGGCGGTGGCGACGTCCGCGTCGACAGCATCCGATCCGGCCCCTGGACGGCGGCCGAACCCGTCATCGACGACCTCGCATCCGCCCGCGTGACCACCCGCGAGGGCAAGGTCGTCGAAGCGACGGACGTAGCGCTCGATGCGGCGGCCGGCACGATCGTGGCGGCAACTCCCGGCGGCCCGCAGCGGGTGTCCCTCGACGACGTGGCGGCCATCGCGCTGCCCGGGGGCGTCGCCGACCGCCAGCCGGCGTCGGTGCGGGTGGCCGTGCGGTCGGGAGCCACCGTCGCCGGCGACGTGATGGCCGCCGACGGCGAGTCACTCCTGCTCCGCGTCGCCGGCATCGCCGAGTCCGTCGGCGTGCCGCTCGCGGAGATCGCCTCGATCGCCCCGCTGGAGGCCCGTGCGGAGCCGCGCGCCGCTCCGGGCCGCATCGGCACCCTCACGTCCGGCGCCGCGTCGATTCCCGGATGCATCGTCGACGGCGCCGACGTGGGGGCCGGAATCGCGTTTCATCCGCAGGCGGCCGTCCGCGCCGTGCCGCTGGCGAGCGGTCCGGAGACCGCGCTCACGCTCGAATACGTGCCCCGGGCTGCCGCCGAGTCCGGCGAGATGGTCGAGGTGGGGGGCATCGGCGGCATGGTCAACCAGAATGCCGACGGTGTCTACGTGGTCACCATGCTCAGCGAGGACGGCGCCGCGGCCACCGATGGCCGCCTTCAGGCCGGCGATCATCTGCTCGCCGTCAAGCCGAGGCCGGAAGGTGGCTTCGTCACCACGCTGGGCCTCGACGCCACCACCGTGATGAACCTGCTGCGGGGTCGGGTCGACACGCCGGTCGTCGTGCGGGTGTCGACGGCCGGGGGCCCGCCGCGCGACATCGATCTGGTGCGCGGGCCGATCCACCTGATGGACCGGGAGGTGCTCCAGCAGGCGCTCGACACCCACCTGCGGCTGGCGGCCGCCGTGCCTCAGGACGCCGGAGGGCGGCATCCGGCGCGGGCCATCCTCCGCGCCGGGGACATCGTGCCCTGTGACATCGTCGGCATCGACCGCGACCGCGTCCGGCTGAAGACGCCGGTGGTCGAGGGCGCTTCCGAGTCGATCGAGGTGGCCGGCGATTTGATCCGAGCGGTCGAACTCGAGCCCGCCGCGCCGCCCCGCGAACTGTCCCGCGCGATCGTCGACCGGCTGCTGACGCTTCCGCGGTCGCAGCGGGCCGAGCCGCCCACGCATCTCGTCCGCCTCCTGGACGGCGACTACCTGCGCGGCAGGCTCGCGTCGCTGGACGACCAGACGCTCGTGATCGACGTCCGCGGATCGGTGAAGCGGCTGCCTCGCTCGTCGATCGCGCGGATCATCTGGCTGCACCCGGAAACGGACGGGGCTCCGCCGGGCGACGGGGATGCCGACGCCGGCCGGCCAGCGGGACTCGTCGTCCAGGGGGTCGCCGGGTCGGGTCGGGTCACGCTCGTGGCCGAAAGCTGCGTGGATGGAGCGATCCGCGGCACGAGTCCGGCACTCGGGCCGGGGCGGATCGACCTTGCCGCGATCGACCGCCTGCTCCTGGGCGGGGCGATCGCCGCCGAGGCCGAGGAACTGCCCTACCGGCAGTGGAAGCTGCAGCCGGCAGCCGAGCCGCGGGCGCTGCGGGAGGACGCCGCCGCGGCCGCGGAAACCCCGTGACCCGGCGGGTTCCCGGTGGGTGGTCGATCCTTTCGGTCGCGGCGTTCGTAGCACCAGCGGGCCTTGCCGCCCCGCGACGACCGGTCCAGCCGCGAGCCGATGGCATGCCGTCCCGGCGAACCCACACCACCGAGTCGGGGCGGGCTGCAATCGGCTGGCGGCGGGCGGCGGCCTGTTTTCTGGCGTGGATTCCGGCGGCGTTCGCGCCGGCGCTCGACGTCGTCGGGTATGCGCCCGCGGCCAACGATCGCTTCGCCTCGGGCTACCCGTCGACTCCGGTGTCCAACGCGAGTCCGTCGTTCGTCGGCCTGCCCTACTCGTGGCTGGGCGTCGGCTGGTCCGTGGGCGACCCCACGAAGAGCTTCGGGTTCCTCACCCCCAAGCACTACCTCGTGGCCCGTCACTACGGCGGAGCCTTCATGATCAGGCTCGTCAGTGCATCGGGCCAGCTGGTGACCGGCACGCAGGCCTCCGTCACCGACACGGGCTTCGGCTTCGTGCAGAAAGGGGAGACGTTGGGCGATATCTCGATCGGCGAACTGACGGCGGCGCTGCCGGCCGCATACGGTCTTCCGCGGTACGGCGTGCTCGATGCCAACACGTCGAGCACGACCAACTCCACGTATGTCGGGCAGTCGCTGCTCGTCTACGGCCGCGGACCGGACGGCACGCAGAGCCCGCGGATCGCGCCGGCGACCGTCGGCGGCGCGTATGGGTGGAGCGTCTCGGGCAGCACGGCCTCCATCGGCTCCACGGTCGCCACGGGCACGCTTCAGCCCGGCGACTCAGGCAGCCCCGACTTCATTCCGTGGACGAATCCGAACGGCGTCGCCGAGCTGACGATCATCGGCAACAACGCCGCCAGCGACTTTGCCACCGTCAACGTCTACAACTTCGTCGGCGCCGCAGCGGTGATGGACGCCGTCAATGGGCTGACCGTTCCCGACGGCTACGCGTTACGGGTGGTCGGCACCCCGTCGAACACCTGGGTGGGCAACTCCAGCACGTCGATCGGCAACCGCGGCGCCTGGGGCCTGTCGCCGCCGGCATCGGCTCCCAGCGACAAGTACGTGCTGTTCAGCGGCACCGCCGCCGCCAGCGGCCGCAGCGTGGCGGTCGACACGGCCGCCAACCTCCGGGGGCTGTTTTTCAAGTCGACGGGCAGCGGCACGCTGGGATTCACGTTCGCCGGAGGCAGCACGCTCACGCTGGGCCGCGGCGGGATCACCAGCTACGACGCCTCCCGCCAGACCTTCACTGCGACGCTCGTGCTCGGTGACGACCAGTATTGGGACGTCGGTTCAGGAGGCGTCACGGCCGCCGCCGTGAACACGGGCACGGCCGGCTACCTGCTCGAGATCGACGGCAGCGGCACCGCGCGGTTCACGGGGGCGGTCTCGGGCGCCGGCGGGGTGGCGTTGACCGGGCGGCGGCTGGAACTCTCCGCCCCGACCACCTTCACGGGAACCTCCTGGATCCACGAGGGCATGCTGACTGCCGTCTCCGGCGGCCTTGCCGCCACGGCGGCGGTCAGGATCGAGAATGGCACGCTCACGGCGGTCGACGTGAACCCGGCGGCGCCGCTGACGGTCGCCGCGGCGGGCACGGCAACGATCAGCGGCACGGGGCTCTCGCTGGCCGCCGTCAGCAACGCGAATCCGGCTGCCGCCGCGGTGAACTTCACCGCGACCTCGGGCACGATCACGCTCGCCGCCCTGACCGGCGCGGGAGCGACGCGGTTCGGCAGCCATGCGGCGATCTCGGCCGGCGTGGTGTCGGGGTCGATCACGGTGACGGGGCGGCTGACGGCGCCGATCCTCGGCGGCCTGGTGTCGGCCGGCAGCCTCGTGAGCGGATCGATCACGGGTGGAACGACGAACGTGACGGCCGCGGCGGACGTCGGTGCGGTGACCGGCGGCATGCTCGCCGTCGCGGGGGTCGCCACGATCGACTCCCTCTCGTCCGGCACGGTGACCCTCGCCGGCGCCGGATCGTCGCTCACGGCGGTCACGGGGGGCAGGCTCACCGTGTCGGGGCAGCACGACGTCGCCGTCGGCTCGCTGTCGATCGGCGGCGACGGACTCGTCGACGTCGGCCTCGGCAGCGTGACGGTGCTCGGCGGCCTGACCGACTCCGACGCGCGGGGGCTGTTGACCGCGGGGATGAACGGCGGCACGTGGAACGGGGGTAGCGGCGTCACGTCGACCGACGTGGCGGCGGCGGTCGCGGCCGGCTCCTCCCGCGCGGTCGGCTGGCTCGAAGGCAACGCCGGGGCGATCACCATGGCCTACGCCGCCCCGGGCGACACGAACATCGACGGCGTCGTCGACCTGCTCGACGTCGGCAACCTCACGGCGGGAAACGCCTACGGTCTGCCGGTGACGGCCAGCTGGCTGGAGGGCGACTTCAACTACGACGGGGTGTTCGACGTGCTCGATGCGTCGGCCTTCGTCGCGGCGGAACTGTACAACGCCGGTCCCTACGTCCCGCCGTCGATGTCCGTCGCACCGGTCCCCGAGCCTGCCGCCCTGGCGGCCGTGGGGATGCTGGCCGGCTGGGCGTGGGCGGCGCAGCGGCGTTGGCGGTGAGCCGGCTCTTGTGGTGCGCATTGCCCCGCGGCCGCGGCCCGGCGTATCCTCCTCGCTCACGGGCGAGTCACGTCCGTGGGGACAGCGTGCGGGGAACGACGAGATGATCCGCGTGATGGTCGTGCTCGTGGTCGCGCTGCTCGCCGTTCCGGCGGTCGCCGCCAGGCCGCGGATCGCGATGATCCCCAAGGGCACCACCCATGTGTTCTGGAAGACGGTCGAGTCCGGCGCCCGCGAGGCCGCCGCCGAACTCGACGTCGACCTGGTCTGGAAGGGACCGCTCAAGGAGAACGATCGCGGCCAGCAGATCGCGATCGTCGAGCAGTTCGTGACCGAGGGCGTGGCCGCGATCGCCCTGGCGCCGCTCGACGCCACCGCGCTGCGGCGGCCCGTGGCGCTGGCGGCCGCCCGCACGATTCCGGTCGTGATCTTCGACTCGGCGCTCCAGGGGGAGGCTGGCAAGGACTTCGTGAGCCTGGTGGCCACCGACAACCGCCGTGGCGGCGAACTCGGTGGAGCCCGGCTCGCCGACGCGCTCGACGGCCGCGGCAGGGTCGTGCTGCTCCGTTACCAGGTCGGCTCCGCAAGCACCGACGAGCGCGAGGCCGGCTTCGCGGCGGCGGTTGCGGCCCGGCCGGGCATCGAGGTGATCTCCGACAGCCGCTACTCCGGCGCCACCGCCGGGGAGGCCAAGACGGCGGCCCTGAACATGCTCGACACGCTGAAGGCCGCCGACGGCATCTTCTGTCCCAACGAGTCGTCCAGCTTCGGCATGCTGCTGGCCCTGCGGCAGCACAACCTCGCCGGCAAGGTGAAGTTCGTCGGCTTCGACACCTCGCCCGCGCTGATCGCGGCGCTGCGGAAGGGCGAGATCGACGCCCTCGTGGCCCAGGATCCCCGCACCATGGGGCGGCAGACGGTGACCGCCGCGGTGCGGCACCTCCGGGGCGAGGCGGTCGAGCCGGCGATCGACACCGGCGCTGCGGTCGTGACCCGCGACAACGTCGACACCCCAGCCATCCAGAAGATCCTGCAACTCCCCTGACCGCGTCCTCGCCACCCCCTGACCGCCTCGTGATGCGGGGCGTGAGAAAATCGTTTAACGCCACCGTCGCGCTCGCGGGCGTCGATCTCGCCGTCGCCCCCGGCGAGGTGCTGGCGGTGGTGGGAGAGAACGGGGCGGGCAAGAGCACGCTGATGAAGGTCCTCGCCGGTGTCGTGCGGCCCGACGCCGGCTCGATGCTGCTCGACGGCCGCCCCTACGCGCCCCGATCGCCCCGCGACGCCCGGAGCGGCGGGGTGGCGATGATCCACCAAGAACTCGCCCTCGCCCCGCACCTGACCGTCGCGGACAACATCCTGTTGGGCGCGGAGCCGGCACGCGGGGGCCTGCTCGACCGCGCCGCCGTGCGGCAACGGGCCCGCGCGGCGCTTGCCGAACTCGGGCGGCCCGACATCGACCCCTCCGGCATCGTCGGCTCGCTGCCGATCGCCGACCGGCAGGTGGTGGAGATCGCCCGCGCCCTGGCGGTCGGCTGCCGGGTGCTGGTGCTCGACGAGCCGACCAGCAGCCTGACCGCGGAGGACGTGCGGCACCTCGAAACGCTCGTCCGGCGGCTCCGCGACCGCGGCCATGCGATCCTGTTCATCTCGCACGTGCTGGAGGAGGTGCGGTCGTTCGCCGACCGCGTGACGGTGCTCCGCGACGGGGCCACGGTCGGGGGAGGCGATCTCGCGGACGTCGACGACGCGGCGATCGTCGCCTGGATGGTGGGGAGGCCGCTTCGCGAACTCTACCCGCGTTCGCCGCGGACGCCGGGCGAGGTCGTGCTCGAGATCGCGGAGCTCGCCGGGCGGCGGCTGCCGGGATCGGCGTCGCTCACCCTGCGCCGCGGAGAAGTGCTCGGGATCGCGGGCCTCGTGGGGGCGGGCAGGACGGAGCTCCTGCGGGCGATCTTCGGCCTCGACCCGGTCCGCAGCGGTGCCCTCCGCGTGGCCGGCCATGCCGGACCGGCGTCGCCCGCGCGCCGCTGGGCGGCGGGTGCCGGGATGGTGAGCGAGGATCGCAAGGCCGAGGGACTGGCGGTGGGGATGTCGGTGGCCGACAACCTCACGCTCTCGCGGCTCGGCAGGCTCGGCCCGCCGGGGTTGGTGCTTCCGGGCCGGCAGGCCGCCGCCGCCCGCCGTTGGATCGACTCCCTCCAGATCCGCTGCCGTGACGTGGCCCAGACGGTGGGGGCGCTCTCGGGGGGCAACCAGCAGAAGGTCGCCGTGGCCAGGCTCTTGCACCACGACGTCGACCTGCTGCTCCTCGACGAGCCCACCCGCGGGATCGACGTCGGGGCCAAGGCCCGGATCTACGCGGTGATCGACGAGCTGGCGGCCCGGGGCAGGGCGGTGCTGCTCGTCAGCAGCCACCTGCCTGAACTGCTCGGCGTCTGCGATCGCGTGGCGGTCATGTGCCGGGGCAGGCTCGGGCCGGCGCGGCCCGTGGACGAGGTCGACGAGCGGGTTCTCATGCAGGAGGCGATCGGACGGGCATGACCGCGTGGCTGAGACGACTCGGCCCGCTCGCGGGCCTCGTGCTGGTGGTGCTCCTGTTCACGGTGCTGCGGCCGGGGCAGTTCGTGACGCCGGCCAACCTCGAGATCATGCTGCTCCAGACCGCGGTGGTGGCCACGGCCGCCTTGGGCATGACGCTGGTGATCGCCGCCGGTGGCATCGACCTCTCGGTCGGCGCGCAGGTGGCGTTGGCCACCGTGACGCTGGCCACGCTGCTCGCCCACGGCTGGTCGCCCTCCGCGGCCGCGGCGACGACGGTCCTTACCGGGGCCGCCTGCGGCTGCCTGATCGGCGGGCTCGTCGCGGGCCTGCGGCTGCCGCCGTTCATCGTCACGCTCGGCACGTGGGGCGGGCTCCGCGGGCTCGCGAAGGGGCTGTCCGGCGAGACGATGGTGGTCGCCCCCACGACCTGGCTCAACGACCTGCTCACGGCGCTTCCACCGGAGCAACGCTGGATGGTGGTGCCTCCGGGCGTCTGGCTCACCATCCTGCTGGCCGTGGCCGTGGCGGCCCTGCTCCAGTTCACGGTCTTTGGCCGGCATGTCCTCGCGATCGGCTCCAACGAGCCGACGGCGCGGCTCTGCGGGGTGGCGGTCGACCGCGTCAAGGTGGCCGTCTACGCGCTGGCCTCGGCCCTGGCCGCCGTGGCGGGCGTGCTCCAGTTCGCGTATCTCACCGTGGGCGACCCGACGACGGCGCTGGGCATGGAGCTCGACGTGATCGCGGCGGTGGTGATCGGCGGGGCGAGCCTCACCGGCGGCCGCGGCTCGGTGGCCGGCACGCTGATCGGGGCCCTGATCATGACGGCGGTCGCCAACGGCTGCACGAAGCTCGAACTGCCGAACTGGGTGCAGGAGATCGTGACCGGCGTGATCATCGTGGCGGCGGTGGCGATCGACCGCCTCCGGCGTCGGGACGAGTGACGGCGTGAAGTCATCGGGAGTGCAGCCATGCGGATCGTGATCCTCGACGGCCTGACGACCAATCCGGGCGACCTCTCATGGACGCCGCTCGAGCGGCTCGGCACGCTGACGGTGTTCGACCGCACGCCGCCCGACGCCGTGGCGGAACGGGCCGCCCGGGCGGACGCCGTGCTCACCAACAAGGCGATCGTGGGCCGCGAGCAGCTCGCGGCGCTGCCGGAGCTGAAGTACATCGGCGTGCTCGCCACCGGCACCAACATCGTGGACGGCGTGGCTGCGCGGGAGCGGGGAATCCCGGTGTGCAACGTGCCGGAGTACAGCACGCCCAACGTGATCCAGGCGACCTGGGCCCTGATCCTCGAGCTCACCAACCGGGTCGGCCATCACGACCGGACGGTGCACGAGGGCCGCTGGGCGGCCTGCGCCGACTTCTGCTACTGGGACGGGGAACTCGTGGAGCTCGCCGGGCTCACGCTCGGCGTGGTCGGCTACGGCCGGATCGGCAGGGGCGTGGCCGCGGTCGGCCACGCCCTGGGGA
>VGYR01000053.1 GCA_016872925.1 Planctomycetota bacterium | reverse complement strand
TCCTCATGGAGTGGCGAGTCGCTTGAAGTGGCGCCAACCGAAATCAAGCGATTCGTCGGGGATTTCGAGTTTTTTTATGCGCTCAGCGCGAATCGCGCAAGTCCAAATTCGCTTGGATAAGGGCTAGGCTCAGACCCGTCGGGTGTAGTCGCCCCGCACGCCGCCCGTCTTCTCCTCGAGCCGGACCTGCTCGACGGCCATCTCGGGGTCGATCGACTTGCACATGTCGTAGATGGTCAGGGCGGCCGCCGTGACGGCCACGAGCGCCTCCATCTCGACGCCGGTCCGGGCGGTGGCGCGGACGACGGCCTCGATCGCGACGCCGGTGTCGCCCGGGAACGAGATCGCGACCTCGACGTTGTCGAGAGGGAGCGGATGGCAGAGGGGAACGAGGTCGCTGGTCCGCTTGGCGGCCATGATCCCGGCGAGCCGGGCCGCGGCCACCGCATCCCCCTTGTCGAGGCTGCCATCCCTGATCCGCGCGACGGTCGCAGGCCGGGCCGCGAGCCGGGCCGACGCCCGGGCGGTGCGGCAGGTGATCGGCTTGTCGCCGACGTTCACCATCCGGATGCCGTGCAACGAAAGTGGCGTGTCGGACATGGGCCGGATCATACCGCGGCGAAACGCCGCCGGCCGGCCCGTGGGTCACGGACCGGCCGGCGGTTTGGGGTCGGACGTGGGGCCTCGCCCGGAGGGCGAGCCTCGCAGCCGAGGGAACCGTTGGGGTTCCCTCCGGCTGCGTGAGCCCGCCGGGGCCATGAATGGCCCGGCGGGCGGTAGAGCTAGACCAGCTCCTTGCGGGCGCCGATCAGCGTGCGGAGCCGCTCGGCGAGCAGGGCCACGTCGAAGGGCTTCTTGAAGCTCTCGTTGACGTGGGCTCGGTCGACGGTGATCTGCGAGCCGTCGTCCGGCAGCAGGGCGATCACGATCGTTTCGGCATACTCCGGATTGCGGCGGAGGTTCTGGCAGATCTGCTGGGCGTCGATCCGGCCGATCGAGTAGTCCACCACGATGCAGTCGGGGTGGAAGCTCTCGGCCTGGATGCCGGCCTCGAAACCGCTGGCCGCGACCTGGATCTTGAAGGACCGCTCGAGCGGCAGCTGCTTCTTGAGGTTCTCGATCAGCAGCTGATCCTGCCCGACGAGGAGCACCTTGGCCATCGCCTCGTCCTCGAGGTCGCCCAGCGGCATGCCGTGCTCCTTGAGGAACTTGATCAGGTACTCCCGCGGAATGCGGCGATCCTGGCTGCCGGGAATGCGGTAGCCCTTGAGCCGGCCGGAATCGAACCATTTGCTCACGGTTCGAGGCGCGACTTTACAGATTTTGGCGACCTGGCCTGTCGTGAAGACCTTCATCGTCTGGACTCCCTGTGGATCATTCGTGTCCGGAAATGTCCTGGCCAGTCCGCACCCTTCCGAGCGTGGAACACAGCCCCCCCGACGCGGAGTTTGTTCATGGGGCCGCCCGCGTCATCGAGCCCCACGAAGGCCGCCTTGCAGCGCGGAGGGGGGCGTGAGAGAGGCCGCGTGCGGGCCGCGTTCCTTGGGCAGAACGCGACCGTCGACGGCCGAGACTCGCAGGTTCCCCCCCCGCGCCACGCCGGGTCGCACCCGGGATCGCTCCCGGACACGTCCGCGGCATGGACGTCCAAGAGGGTAGATCGAAAGATCGTGTCGTGAGACTTGAGACGTTCTTCGCGAACGCGACGGTGGCAGCGCTCGACCGGCCTGTGCGGGCCGCACCGGTCTGCCGGAAAACGCGGGCGAAACCCGTCAGGCTGCGGCCGGCATCACGCCGCCCGGGAAGACGTGCGGGTCGCCGCCTCGCTCGACTCGAACCGGACGCTGACCCGCTTCGAGACCCCCGATTCCTCCATGGTCACGCCGTACAGCGTGGTCGCCGAGGCCATCGTCTTTTTCGAATGCGTGACCACGATGAACTGGGTGGACGAGAGGAAGTCGCGAAGCACGCCCACGAACCGGTCGACGTTGGCCTCGTCGAGGGCGGCGTCGACCTCGTCGAGCACGCAGAACGGGCTGGGCCGCGACTTGAAGATGGCCAGCAGCAGGGCCACGCAGGTCATCGTCTTCTCGCCGCCGGACAGGAGGGAGATGCCACGGGGCTCCTTGCCGGGGGGCCGGGCCACGATCTCGACGGCTGCGTCGAGCAGATCCACCCCCTCTTCCAGCACGATGTCGGCTTGGCCGCCGCCGAACACCCGTTCGAAGAGGTCGCGGAAGTGGCCGCGGACCGTCTCGATCGTCTCGCCGAGCAGCCGCCGGCTCTCCTCGTCGATGCGGGCGATCAGCGTCTCGATCGACTCCTTCGCGCCGGTCACGTCGGTGAGCTGGGCCTCGAGCTTCGCCAGCCTCTCGGCCAGTTCCTCGGACTCGCGCAACGCCTCGAGGTTCACCGACGTCATTCCGCCGAGCTTGCGGCGGAGCTCTTCGATGCGGGCCTCGAGCTCGTCGCGGTGGTCGGGAATCGGCTCCTGCTCGGCGGGGGCCGGCTCCTCGGGGGGCAAGGCGGCGATGTCGAGGTCGTATTCGTCGCGGATCCGCTCCATGATCCGAGCCCGCTGGTGCCGGGCGTCGCCGGCCTGGAGTTCAAAGGCGTGCAGCTGCTCGGCGAGCCGGGTGGCGGCGGCCCGGGCGGCCTCGACCTCGGCGGCCACCCGCTGCCGGTCGGCGTCGAGGCGGCGGCCCTCGGCGGAGAGGTCGGCGAGCGCGGCGGCGGAGGTTTCGGCGATCCAGCAGGCCTCCGCGCGGGATGACGACGCGGCGAGGACCTCGAGCACGTGCCGCTCGGCCCGGCGTGTGGCCGCTTCGAGTCGTTCCTCGGCCCTGGCGACCTCGTCGCGGCGGACGGCCAGCCGGGCGGCCGCTGCAGCGGCCGCGTCTTCCAGCCGGGCCCGCTTCTCCGCGGTGGCGGCCTCCTCGATCCGGAGCCGCTGGATCTCGTCGATGGCGGCGCCCCGATCCCGTTCGACGGCGTCGATCGCGTCGCGGCAGCGGGCGGCGTCCGCCCGGGCCTGTTCGAGCCGCGCGGCCAGGTCGTCGCGGTCGCGGCGCAGCGTCTCGGCGGTCCCGTCGGCGAGCACCACCCGCTGGTCGGCGCGGCGGGAGTCGTCCTCGGCGCGGGCGATGGCCTCGCGGGCTGCATGCTCGTCGCGGCTGACGCGGGTGAGGTCGACGCGGGCCGAGACGAACTGCTCGGCGGCGGCCTGTCGCGCTGCCTCGCCGCGGGCGATGTCTGCGTCCCGGGCCTCGATCCCCTGCTGGATGACGGCGATCTCCCGCTCGGCGTCGGCCACGGTGCGGGCGAGTTCGGCATGGCGCTCGTCGAGGGCGCGGAGCTCGCTGCGGCGGGCGACGAGGCCCGTCGTGGCGGAGGGGGATCCGACGGCGAACCCGCCCCCCGCCATCAGGCTGACTCCCTCGCGCGTCAGGAACAGCGTGCCCGCCGGCGCGGCGGTGATCGAGGGCAGCGCGTGCTCGATCCGCTCGACCACCCAGACGCGTCCCAGCAGCCGGCGGACGACGTCGGCGACGATCACGTGGGGCCGGTCGTCCGCGATCAGCCGGTCGAGGCGGCCCACCAGACCGGGATGGGGCTCGGGCTCGAAGGCGTCGGGCTCGCGGAGCCCCCGGGCGGCCAGGAAACCGATCCGGCCTCCCGCCGCGAGCACGTCGGTCGCCGCGGGAGTCGCCGCCCAGGCGGCGTGCCAGCCGATCGCCTCGTCGAGCGAGTCGACGACGAGGCTCTGGGCCAGTTCGCCGAGCGCGAGGTCCACCAGCGGCGCCCACTCCACACCCGCCACCACCATGTCGGCGAGCACTCCGGTGAGGCCCGGGATGGAGGCCGTGATCTCGTCCGCGAGCAGCCGGCGGGCCGCCTCGGACACGCCCTCGTGCCGCTGCACCACGTCGGCCAGCACCGCCCGACGTTCGCGGCATGCCTCCAGCGTGGCCTTCCAGCCGGAGAGTGCGGTCCAGGCTTTGCGGAGGGCCTCGCCGGCCTCCCGCTGAGCCGCCTGCAGGGCTTCGACCTCCGCCACCATTCCCCGGAGCCGCGTGTCGAGCGACTCGAGGTGCCCCTCGCAGGCCGACCTCGATTCGCCGAGCGCGGCATGGCGGCCGCGGGTCTCCGTGAGCAGGCTCCTGGCCTCGGCGGCCGCGGTTCGGGCCTCCTGCACGGCCACGCCGGCCCGTTCGTGCTCGGCCTCGAGCCGCAGGTGGCGGCGCGACAGGTCGTCGACGACGGCGGCCGCTGCGGCGAGGCTCGCCCGGGCGCTGGTGATGTCGAGGTGCGTGCCGGCGGCGACCGCCTCGCGTGCCGACAGCGCGCCGCGCAGGCCCTCGAGCGCCGCGGTGATGGCCGTCACGTCGTGCTCGGCACCGCGGACCGCCGCTGCGGCGGCCCGCTCCGCGGTGCGGGCCTCGACGACCGCACCGCCGGCCCGCGCGACTTCCGCGTCGAACTCGCCGCGTCGCTCGCGGACGAGCGCCTCGGTCGTCTCGGCGGCCGCGAGCCGCTGCTGGCCGGATGCGGCGGCCGCCCGCGCCGCGGCGAGCCGCGGCTGCAGGTCGTCGCTGCCCCGGGCGAGTGCCGCGGCCAGTGCCCCGAGTTCCGCGCCCGTCGTCTCGTTCTCCGCGGCCTGGCGGCGGGTGAGTTCGAGCGACTCGTCGACGGTGGCGATCGCCGCATCGACGCCGGCGAGGTCGCGGCCGGCGGCGGCGAGCCGCAGCCGGCGCAGGCGGTCCTGCATCGTCTTCCAGCGGCGGGCCCGGGCGGCCTGGTGGCGGACCGTCTCCAGCCGGCTCGACACCTCGCCGACGATGTCGGCCAGCCGCTGCCGGTTCTGCTCGGCCCGCTCCAGCCGCCGGAGGGCCTCCGTGCGCCGGCTGCGGAACCGCGTGATGCCCGCCGCCTCCTCGAACACGGCCCGCCGATCCCGGCCGGAGGCGACCAGCAGGGCGTCGACGCGGCCCTGCTCGATCACGCTGTAGGCCTCCGTGGCGGCGCCCGTTCCCGAGAACAGCTCGCGGATGTCGCGCAGCCGCGCGGGCTCGCCGTTGAGCAGGTATTCGCTCTCGCCGTTGCGGTACACGCGGCGGGAGATCTGCACCGCGTCCGTCGTGACAGGCAGCTCCCGGGCGGAGTTGTCGAAGATCAGCGACACCTCGGCCATGTTGAGCGGCTTGCGCGAGGCCGAGCCGGCGAAGATGACGTCGGTCATCTCCTTGCCGCGCAGGCTGCGAACGGACTGTTCGCCGAGCACCCACTTGATGGCGTCGACGACGTTCGATTTGCCCGATCCGTTGGGGCCGACCACGACGGTGATGCCCGCCGGAAATTCGAACCGCGTGCGGTCGGCGAAGCTCTTGAAGCCGAAGAGTTCCAGGGCGGTCAGCCGGGTCATTCGGATCCGCCGGCGCCGAGATCCTCGGCGCCCGACGCCTCCGCGGCATCGGCCTCGTCCGGGATGTCGCGGGCGCGTGCCGACGCCTCCTCGTGGATCGTCGGCCGGCCGTCGAGTTCGTCCGGCAGCGCGTCGAAGACGAGCCGGCTCTGGATCGCGCGGCCGGCGCTCGCCTGCTGGAGGAACTGGACGGCGTCCGGGTAGGTGCCCCCGAGGCCGACGATGGAACGGACGATGGCGTCGGCGGTCGCCGGCACCTCGGCCGTCTGGTCCGACTGGCCGGCGGCGAACCGGCTCACGGTCGCGGAGTCGCCCTCGACCACCACCACGATCGCGGGCCCGGCTTCCGCCCGCAGCCCATCGGCGACCGGATGTTCCGCGCCGAAGAACACGACCTCCGGGCGATGGCTGCGGGTGACGTGGATCAGGGGCGGCCCGTCGACGTCGAGCACGTGCATCGAGCAGGCGTCCCCGAGCCGCTCGCCGCGGACGAGCGGCAGGTCGGAGTCCATCCGCCACAGGGCGCGGAACGCGCCGTAGCGGGTCTCGGCACTGCGGCTGGAGAGCAGCGACTGCAGCGCGTCGACGCCGTTGGCGTCGTCGAGCACACCGAGCGCCGCGAGGGCGGCGGGACGGGCGCTGCGGAGCGTGGCGGCGGCGTCGGCGAGATGCCGCGCGGCCACGGACTCGCCCAGGTAGGCGAGCGCCTCGGCGGCGGCGAACCGGATTTGGGCGTCGGGCGAGGAGAGCGCCTCGCGGAGGGTCGGGATCGCCTCCTTGCCGATGGCTTCGAGCCGCAGCGCGGCGACCGGCGCGGTGACCGGATCGGTCAGCTGGCGGGCCAGGAGCAGCATCCGGGCATGGCGGCCTCCCGGCGGCTCGATGACGGCGACGTTCAGCACCACGCGCACGTACCGGCCGAGGTTGTGCCTGTAGAGGGGGGGTACCTCGAGCTCGATGTACCGGTCGGTCTTCGGATTCGCGACGCCGCGCTTGGCCCCCTTGATGACGGCATGGAAGCGGCGGTTGATCCAGTCGCCGAGCCGCTTCGACATCGCGAACGAGCGGTGGTCGGCGGCGAGGAACAGGCCGAGGTCGCGGTCGGTGAGCGCCACGCCCCCTCCGGGGACGCGGGCGCGGAGCCGGGACTTGGAGTCCAGCGTGCCTCCCGACACGGGATCGACGAGCAGCGGCCCCTCCGCCACGCCGAGCTCGTGGCCGTCGCGGATGGTGTTGCCGACCACGGCCATCTCGGCGAGCCGCGTCTCCATCAGCCAGCCGCCGGCGAGGCTCGAGGTGTCGTTGTCGGGCGGAACCTCGACGTAGATGTCGAAGCGGTCGCCCTTGCGGACGCCCGGCGGCAGGTAGCCGTGGATCCACGCCAGCGACGTCGACGGCGCGGCGAGCAGCGAGTTGGGTTCGAGCACCCCGCGCGACTGCATGTCGGCCAGGAGCATCTGCCGCTGCGGACCCGGCGGCGGGTCGCTGCCGGTGTCGGCCAGGCCGGTCACGAGGGCGGCCCGCTCGATCCGCTTCTGGTTGAGGCCCCACGGGGCGACGTAGTCGCCGACGAGCTTCGTGTCGGCCTCGAGTTCGGCGAGCGCCTCCAGCTCCGGGCTCTGGCTGCGGATCGCGGGGCCGGCGCAGCCGGCGAGCAGCAGGAGCGCCGCCAGCGTGATGCTTCGCGGTGGCCCGATCCGCTCTGCGTGCGATCGGCGAGCGTTCGCGGTGTCGCGCATGAGGTTGTGTCCGACGGAAGCGGGGCGCGGTCCGGGCCCGGTGTGGCCGGGCGCGGGCGGGGGAAAGTAGGTGGGCACGGCGGCGCGGGTCAAGGGTGCTTTGCCCCGCTTCCCGGGGCGTGATCGCCGCGCCGGCGCGGCCTTGGCCGCGATTGCGGGGGCGGGGCCGCGGTGCTACCGTCCGCCCCGCGGCGGGCCGGACCTGCCACGTCCGACGCCGCGCTCCCGCTCACACCATCACTCGGAGCCTCTCATCGTGACCACCGCCGCCTCCCACGGCCTGGGCATTCACGTCCGCTGGATGATCCGCCGCGACATGCCCGAGGTCGTCGGCATCGAACGGGAAGCCTTCGAGTTCCCCTGGTCCGACGAGGACTTCACCCGCTGCCTCCGCCAGCGGAACTGCATCGGCATGGTCGCCGAGATCGCCGACTCGGTCGTGGCCTTCATGATCTACGAACTGCACCGGTCGCGGCTGCACATGCTGAACTTCGCCGTGACCCGCTCCCACCGGCGGCTGGGCATCGGCACCCACATGATGGGGAAGCTGGTCGGCAAGCTCACGCCCGATCGCCGCGGCCGCATCATGCTGGAGGTCCGCGAGACGAACCTGCCGGCGCAGCTGTTCTTCCGCTCGCTGGGATTCCGGGCGACGAGCGTGCTCAAGGACTTCTACCAGGACTCGACCGAGGACGCGTACCAGATGCAGTACGTCCTCGCGACGATGGCCGACGTCGCCGTCCGGCGGATGGCCGGCTGACGAGTCCGCGGACGAGCCGGCGGATCGAGACCGCCCGCTGGCGGAGCAGCGACTCCACCTGCGGGAGCGTGCGGCCGCAGGCGAACACCGTCACCAGCGGCCCGCCCACGGCCGGCACGACGCCCGCGGCGGGAATGTCGGCGACGGCGGGCAGGCCGTCGGCGGCGGTCCACGGCTCCGCAGCCGCGAGGATCCCGTCGCCGTGTGGCGCAGACGCTCCCCGGGGCATCCGCACGATCGCCTTTCCCCAGACGACGTCCGAGGCAGCCGGCGGCGGCTCCGCCGCCCGGCCCCAGCCGCACGCGGCGAGGTGGCCGGCGGCGGCGGACCACCCACTGGCCCGCTCGACGAGTTCCAGCGACGACGTGGGCCGCGGATTGACCTCGAGCACGTGGATGCGGCCGCGGCGATCGACGATGGCGTCGATGCCGAAGCAGCCGACGAGCCCGAACGCCGCAGTGATCCTGCGGCCCGCGAGGTCGAGCGGCGCGCGGAGGGCGTCGGTGAGCTGCGTGAGCGGCACGCCGAGGGAGCCCGAGTAGGCGAACCGCCGCGCGCCGCAGGCGGGTCGGCAGGTCGCCGGCCGACCGGCGGCCACGAGCGTCGCAGCCCGGCCATCGGCCACGAACGCCACCGACCACTCCGCGCCGCGCACCCGCCTCTGCCAGCACAGTCCCGGGCGCGCGGCCTGGACGGCGTCGCCGAGCCAGGGACGGATCCCGCGGCCGCCGGCGCTCGCCAGCGGCTTGACCAGAAACGTCCCGTCGCCGGGCAGCCCACTGGGCGAGCCGTGGGTTTCCGGAAACCAGAGGCCCGCTTCGCGGACGACCTCCGCGAGCCTGATCGGATCGCGGACCGCCCGCACCGCCGCGGCCCCACACCCCGCCAGCGGCCGCGCCTCGGCGAGCGCCGCAATCACCTCGGGATGGTTCTCGACCGCGCCGGTGTAGGCGCACGGGCCGGCCGGAAAGCCCGCGACCACCGCCGGCAGGTCGCGCGGGTAGCCGCCGTCGCCGACGCGCACGGCCGCCGTGGCGGCGGCCCCGAGATCCCGATCGCCGAACAGGTCGGCGGCATGCACGGACCAGCCGGCCCGCGCGGCCGACTCGGCGAACGATCGAGCACTTGCCCCGACGACGACGCACGTCGAGATCGCGGGCGAGTCGTGCGAGAGCGTTGCCATCGCGCCGCGGGCCCCGGGCCGCTCCTTGTGGGGTGACGCGATCATGGTATCCTGTCGCCCCGACGTGCGGTCCTTTTCCGTTTCGTCCTTTCTCTTTCCAGGAGCGTGGCTATGTCGATGTTCGTCGGTGAGGCGTTGAGTGGTGAGGGCAACGAGATCGCCCACATCGATCTGCTGATCGGCAGCAAGGACGGCCCGGTGGGCGTGGCGTTCGCCAACGCGCTCGCCCGCCAGAGCGAAGGGCACTCGAACCTGCTCGCGGTGCTGACGCCGAACCTGGCCGTGAAGCCTTCGACCGTGATGATCACCAAGGTGACGATCAAGGGGGCCAAGCAGGCCGTGCAGATGTTCGGCCCCGCCCAGGCCGCCGTCGCCAAGGCCGTGGCCGACAGCGTGGCCTCGGGGGTGATCCCCAAGAGCGACGCCGAGAAACTCGTGATCGTGTGCGGCGTGTTCATCCACTGGCTCGCCGCCGACGACAAGAAGATCTACGAGTACAACTACAAGGCCACGCTGGATGCCATCGCCAACGCGATGACGGGCAAGCCGACGGCCGACGAAATGGTCGCGGGCAAGGACAAGGCGGCGCACCCGTTCCGCGGGTTCTGAGTTCGAGGCTGCCGGGCCATCCATGGCCCCGACAGCCCCGGCCCGGGCTTCGACCATGCCGAAGAAGGTGTTGATCCAACTCGACTGCGACCCGCAGCCGAGCACGTTCGATGCGATCGTCGCCGTCGACGCCGGAGCCGACGTGCTCCTCCGTCACGGCGGCGTGACGCCGGAGAACGTGGTGCCGCTCGTCCACGGCGGGATGTTCACCAGGGGTGGTCCCGACCTCGCAGCGACCGCGATCTTCGTGGGCGGAGCCGACGTCGCGGCCGCCGACGCAGTGGCGGAGACGGTGCGCAAGACGTTCTTCGGCCCGGTCCGGCTCGGGGTGCTGGTCGATCCGGCCGGCGCGAACACGACGGCCGCGGCGGCGGTGATCGCGGCCGGCCGCCATGTGGCTCTCGAGCGGGCATCGGCAACGCCCTGCCGTGCCGTCGTGCTCGGGGCGACGGGCCCCGTTGGCGGGCGGGTTGCACGGCTGCTCGCCGCCCTGGGCTGCCGCGTCGCGATCGTGTCGCGGTCACGCGAGCGGGCCGCGGACTTGGCCGCCGGCATCGCGGCGCAGTTGCCCGCGGCCGCCGCACGAATCGAGCCCATCGAGCATCACTCGTCGGGCTGCCTGCCGGGGTCGGCGTTCGCGCAGGCGATCGCTGGTGCCGAGGTGGTCATCGCGGCCGGCGCGGCCGGGGCCACGCTGCTCGACGAGGCCGGCTGCCGGTCGGCGGCATCCGCCCGGGTGATCATCGACCTCAACGCCGTTCCCCCGGCCGGAATCGAGGGGGTGACTCCGGTCGACAAGGCGCGGAGCGAGGGGGGCACGATCCGCTATGGCGCGCTCGGGATCGGCGGCACGAAAATGAAGATTCACAAGGCCGCCGTCGCGCGGATCTTCGCCGATCCGACCGCCTTCCTCGGAACGGCCGAGGTGTTCGCGATCGGCGCGGCGCTCGACGCGGCGACCTGAGCCTTCGGGCTGCGGGTCACCGCCGCAGGTGGCGGGCGGCGGCGCGGTCGATGAGCCGCGGCAGGAACCGTGCGGCCAGGGCGTAGGCCCACGCCTGCCAGCCGGTCGTGATGGTCGACCGGCGGCGCTCGATGGCCGTGACGATCGACCGCGCCGCGGTCTCGGCCGGCATGCGGCGGCCGCGCGACCACGGCGGCCTGGCGCCGACGGCCAGCGCGTCCCAAAACTCCGACTGGGTGGGGCCGAGGTCGACGTGCAGCACGCCGATTCCCTGCGGCTCGAGCTCCACCCGCAGCGTGCCGGCCAGTGAGCGGAGCGCCGCCTTTGCCGCGCAGTACTCGCCGTGGAGGGGCAGGGGGTGGAGTCCCAGGATCGATCCGATCAGCACGATCGCCGGGTCGGCACCCCGGGCCAGCTGCGGCAGCGCCGCGCGGATGAGTTCGGCTGGCGCGATGAAGTCGAGATCGATGATGCGGGCGAACACGTCCGGCGTGAGATCGGTGAACCGCCCGACCGCGCCGCCGCCCGCGGCGGCGACCAGGCCGTCGAGTCCGCCGAGGCGGTCGGCGGCCGTGGCCACGAGCCGGTGGCGGAACTCCGGATCACGGATGTCGCCCGCGAGCACCGCGACCTCGCCCCCCGCGGTGCGGGCGAGTTCCTCGAGCCGTTCCGCGCGGCGGGCCGTGGCGAGGATCCTCCCGCCTCGGCGGGCGAGTTCCCGGGCGACCGCCCGCCCCACGCCCGAGGAGGCGCCGGTCACGATCCAGCGGCGGCCGGTGATCCTGCGAGGGCCGCTGGGCATGCCGTCACCGCACGGTCGGATGCGGCGCCGCGGTCGGAGAAGCGGCGCGGGACGCGGTCTCCTCGCCGTCGTGGGCGTGCGGCCTGATCGTCGCCTCCGCTTCCGGAATCCTGCCCACCAGCGACGCGGGAATCCGGCAGTGGACGACCACGCGGTCGTCGCTGAAGCGTCTCGAGAGCACCTCGCCGTGCCGGCCGAGCCAGGCCAACAGCCTGCCGTTGCCCGGATCGGCCTCGACGTCGACGTCGCGAAACCCCCGGCCCAACGCGTCGCTGACCGCGCGGGCGAGTTCGGGCAATCCGGCCGACGTGCGGGCGGAGATGCCGATCGCGTACGGATACCGGGCCAGGATCCGCTTCTGGGCCGACCGATCCGGCACGGCGTCGACCTTGTTGAGCACGAGAATGGTGTCCTTCTCGTCGACGCCGAGTTCCTCGAGAACCCCGCGGACGGCGGCGATCTGCGCATCGACCAGCGGGCTCGATGCGTCGGCGACGTGCAGCAACAGGTCCGCCTGCCGGGTCTCCTCGAGGGTCGCCTTGAAGCTCGCGATCAGGCGGTGCGGCAGGTCGCGGATGAAGCCGACGGTGTCGCTGAGTAGCACGGGCCCCCAGCCCGGCAGCCGCCAGCGGCGGGTCCGCGTGTCGAGAGTGGCGAACAGCTTGTCCTCGGCCAGCACGTCCGCTCCGGTGAGGGCGTTGAGCAGCGTGCTCTTGCCGGCGTTGGTGTAGCCCACCAGCGAGACGGTCATGTGGTCGTGCCGGGAGGCCACCTGCCGCTCGCGGCGATCGTGGATCTCATCCAGTTCCGTCTTCAGGTCGTGGATCCGCTTCTCCACGAGCCGCCGGTCGACCTCGAGCTGCTTCTCGCCGGGGCCGCGCATGCCGATGCCCATCTTCAAGCGGGAAAGGTGCGTCCACATCCGCTTCAGGCGGGGCAGCGAGTACTCCAGCTGGGCCAGTTCGACGGCCAGCCGCGCCTCGTAGGTCCGCGCCCGGGCGGCGAAGATGTCGAGGATCACCTCGGAGCGGTCGAGCACCTTCACCTCGAGGGCCTGCTCCAGGTTTCGCGTCTGGGCCGGCGAGAGGTCGTTGTCGAAGATCACGACGTCGGCGTCGTGGTGGGCGATCACGCCGCGCAGCTCCTCCACCTTCCCCTTCCCGAGGTAGGTGGTCTGGTCGGGCCGGTCGCGCCGCTGCGTCAGCTCGGCCACGACCCGGGTGCCGGCCGTGGCCGCCAGGCCCGCGAGTTCGTCGAGCGGGTGCTCCGCATCGACGGGCGGCTCGAGCAGCACGCCGACGAGCACCGCCCGCTCACTCTCCGTGCCCTTGCGTTCGCGGTCCCTCATTCATCCTCCTCGCTGGGCTCGTCGCCACCGGCGAGCTGGCGGCAGCTCTCCCACCGCCGCACGTCGAGCAGGCCGTCGGCGACGGCGTCCTTGACGGCGCAGCCCGTCTCGTGGTCGTGGGTGCAGTCGGGAAAGCGGCAGAGGTTGGCGATCGGCCGGAGGTCACGGAAGGCGCTGGGAACCTCCGCGGGCACGAGCTGCCACGGCTGGAACTGCCGGACGCCCGGGGTGTCGACGAACCAGCCACCGTGCCGGTGCGGCAGGAGCCGCGCGGTGGTGGTCGTGTGCCGGCCCTTCTCGTTGTCGCGGCTCACTTCCGCGACCCGCAGGTCGAGATCGGGGTCGAGCGCGTTGAGCAGCGACGACTTGCCCACGCCGCTCTGCCCGACCAGCGCCGTGACCCGCCCGCGGAGTTCCGCGTGCAAGCGGGCCACGCCCATGCCGGTCACGGCGGAGCAGAGGATCACGGGATAGCCCATCCGGGCGAAGACGCCGGCCAGCGGCACGAGCGTCGCCGGCTCCACGAGGTCGACCTTGTTGAGGCAGACGAGCGGCCGGATGCCCGACGACTCCGCGGCGACGATCAGCCGGTCGATCAGCCCGGGCTTGAGGTCGGGCTGGGCGGCGCTGCCGACGACGAGCACCTGATCCACGTTGGCCACGATCACGTGTCGGCGACCGCGGCTGTCGCGGGACAGCGACGACGACCGCGGCTCGATGGACTGGATCGCGCCCTCGCCGCCGACCCGCACCCAGTCGCCGGCGGTCAGCGGATGCCGCTGTTCGGTGGCCACGGTGCGGAGCAGCCGGCGCATCGTGCAGCGGACGATCCGGCCGTCGTCGTCGGCCTGGACGTGGCTCTCGAGACCGTGCACGTTGAGCACGCGGCCCCGCCAGGCGGTCACCGCGGCCGACTCGACGGGCAGCC
This sequence comes from Planctomycetota bacterium, assembly GCA_016872925.1. GTDB lineage: Bacteria > Planctomycetota > Planctomycetia > Pirellulales > UBA1268 > QWPN01. The sequence continues at coordinate 5,040 of VGYR01000053.1, read as the reverse complement.
CGTCGACGTGGTCGTCCCCGGGGGCGTGGAGCACGACGGTCCGCTTGCGGGTCAGGTCGCCCTTGCCGGAGATCCGCTCCGATCGCTCGTGGTCGTCCCCCTCGGCCCGGGTCAGGTCCCCGCTGCGGCGACGCGTCGAGCGGTTCTTCCGGAACTCGACGCGCAGCTTGCGGGGTTTGGCCATGCGGTTCCTGTCAGACCGGGCGACGCGGCTTGCGGTTCTCCAGGCCGGCCGACTCCAGCAGCGAGCGGCCGAACACGGATTCCTGGCTCGTCTTCTCCTCGGGGACGGCCACGGCCCCGAGCTGTGCCGGTTCGTACGCGATCTCGTAGGAGTGCCGGGCGATCGAGATCTTATCGCCGGGGCTGAGCCGCTGCTCGGTCACGCGGACGCCGTTGACCTTCGTGCCGTTGCTGCTGCCCTCGTCCTTGACGTGCCAGAAGCCGTCTTCGAGCCAGAGCACGCAGTGGTTGCCCGACACGTTGGGAAAGCGGAGCGTGATGTCCGAACCCTCCCGGCGACCCACGGTGAGCCGGGGCTGCAACAGCGGGATCGGATCGCCGCCGCCGACGGGAAGGAGTTGGCCGAGTTGGTGCATGCCTGCCGAAAAATCCCTGCCAGAATCCGTGACGAAAAGCGGACGGAAGCCTGCCGAAAACCCTACCGTTGAAAGGTACGACCGTCGTGAAACAGGGTCAAGGCGGCGGACGGCGGCGGAGATGGATAGAATCGTGAGCATCGGATCGGAGCGGACCGGGTGATCGCCGGCCGCTGCCCGCCGCCCGGCTTCCGCCGGATCGACGGGCGGTGGCGGGAGGAAAGTCCGGGCTCCGGAGGGCACGATGGTGGGTAACGCCCACCGGCCGCAAGGTCAGGGACAGTGCCACAGAAAGCAAACCGCCCGCCGGGCTCGTCCCGGCGGGTAAGGGTGAAACGGTGAGGTAAGAGCTCACCAGCAGGCCGGGTGACCGGTCTGGCTCGGCAAACCCCATCGGGAGCAAGGCCAAGCAGGAAGAAGTTCGCCTCCACCCTCGGGCGGAGGTGGCGCGAGGCGGCCCGTCTCGCCCCCGCTTCCGGGTCGGCTGCTCGAGGCACCGGGCAATCGGTGTCCTAGAGAAATGGTCGCCACCCGCCGCCATCCGGCGGCGGGCACAGAACCCGGCTTACAGGTCCGCTCCGGTCCGATTCAAACCTTGCCGGCAGGGGACTCGCCGGCCGCCGCCTCGAGATCGCGTGCCTCCTGGCCGTCGAGGAGCTTCATCAGCTTCGAGATGCACAGCGTGTTGATGCTCACCCGCATCTGGCCGGCCTCGGTCTTGAGCGTTTCGTGGAGGGACTTCGGCATCCGCACCGTGACCACCCGCTGGGCCTCCCGCTGGGACTGGCGGTCGTTCTGCCGGGCCCGGAGGCCGTCGAGCATCTCGCGGATCCGGGCGTAGTGCGGCGTGCACTCGAACCGCATCAGGGCTTCGGCGTCCGAGAACGTGCGGCGGACGATCCCGTCGACGCCGAGCACCTCCCGGAAGAACACCACCCACTCCGGTTCCATGGCGTAGAGCCGCTCGGCGACCTGGAGGACGGCCGTCGCGGCACTGGTGTCAACGTGGGGAGGGTGGGCGGTCTTCGTCGACATGCAAGATCCTTTCAAAGGGTCTCGTGAGATTCGTGGCCGTGGAGTGTTCCGCGGCCTACGGGGCGACTCTTCAATGACTCGGGTCGTCCGCGATGAAAAACTCTTGCGGCAGAGTCAAGCGACTGCACGAAGTGCTTGTGCAGCAGCGACTTACAGCGCCCGAAGCGAGCGTGTCTGGTTTTCTGGCAGCCCTGCCCGCCGAGCGGGCATTCGGTGGCCTGCTCGTTTTCTGGGCAGGACCCTTGGGTCGCATTTCCAGAATGTCCGCGCCAAACCGGCCCGATGTCACCCCCGTTTGGAAAGCTGGGGAACCCTGGGGTCTCGAATCCTCGCCGCCGTCTGGCGGGCCGCGGATCAGCCGCCCCGGCGGCCCAGGCGCAGCACTTCCGTGGCGATGGCGTCGGTCACATCCGCATCGACCACCGACTGCAGTCCTCTCCAGGCGGGGACGGCGTTGACCTCGAGCACGACCGGCCCGTCTCGCGTGGGGAGGATGTCGATGCCGGCGATCCGCGCCCCGACCGCCCCGGCCGCCCGGCGGGCGACCTCCACGACGGCTGCGTCGACGGCCATGGGTTCGGCCCGACCGCCGCAGGCCAGATTCGTCCGCCACTCCCCCTCCCGGGCCACCCGGCGCATCGCAAACTCGTGGTCGCCCACCACCAGGATGCGGAGATCCCAGCCCTCGTGTCGGATGAACTCCTGCAGGTAGACGAGCCCAACGCCGCCGGCCGCGGCGGCGGTCGCGGCATCGTCCACGAGGAGGAGCCCGCGGCCGCCGGAGCCGAACAGCGGCTTCGACACGCCGATCCCTCCCAGGGCTTCCAGCGCGAGCCTGGCCGCGGCCGGCTCCTGCACGACGTAGGTCCGCGGCACATTCAGGCCGGCATCGGCCAGCATGGCCAGCGTCAGGTACTTGTCGATGGCGATCTCGAGCGCCCGCGGTCGGTTGATCACCGGCATGCCGGTCGCCTCGAGACGGCCGAGGACGTCCATTCGGAAGATCACCTGCTGCAGCGGATTGGCCTCCGGGGCGGCTGCGGGCATGCCGCGGACGGCCACCACGTCGGCCGCGGCGAGCGGTTCGGGGCCGAATCGCTCGGCGTCGCCCACGATGCCCGCCTCCACCGAGCCCCAGGCGACGAACCGGGTCTGGTGGCCGCCGCGGTCGAATGCCTCACGCAAGCGGCTCGCGTGCCATCCGTCCCGCCCGCCGAGGATCGCGACCCGCATGCCGTCACACGACCGGGCCGGTGGCGAACGAGGTGGCGAGCACCGCGGGCGCCAGTTCGCCGAACCGCTGGCGGCGGCCGGTGCCACGGTTGGCGAACTCCACCACGGCCGGCGCGAAGACGGCGGGGTCGACGGCGTAGAAGTCGCGGCCGGCGCGGTCGAAGATCGTGCGGAAGGGCTCGCCCCACGAGGCGGAACTCCGGCTCACGCACCGCGGCCCGATCGCGGCCAGGCTGTCGTCGTCGCCCGTCACGTCGAGCGTGACACGTGCGCCGTAGAGGACGGAGTCGTTCGTGCGGCCCAGCGCCTCGAGGTCGTCGTCGGGCACCGGCGGCACCGGCGCCGCGCCGACGCCGGCCTCGATCCGCGACAGGTCGAACCCGAGGTCGGCGAGCTTGTGGAGCGCCGTCTCCACCGACCGGGCGACCACCTGGAGGCCGCCGGCGACGCTCGCCGTGCGGGCGACCAGGAGCACGAGCCGGTCGGGGGCAACGCCAGCGTCCGCCGCCAGGTCGAGGCAGACCGCCTCGGGCGGCAGGTGCGCCGACTCGAGCACTCCGACCGCGACGTCGGGCCGCTCGCGATGACCGATCCGGTCGTAGAGCGGCTCGCGGCCGATCGCGGCGCGGATCGGTCCGCTGGCCATGGCGAAGTAGCCGCCGGAGGCGACCTTCCACCCCGCATACTGCGCGGCGAGGCAGGCCGCCAAAGGCGCGGTGGTCCGCACGACGACCGCCGGCCAGGGAGGGGCGGGCCAGTCGCCGCCGAACTCCGCGGCCGCCTCCGCGGCCGGCACGACGTGCACGCTGCCGAGCCCCGCCAGGGCGGCCTCCGCCATCAGCAGCCCCGCCCGGACGCCGCCCGCCTCCGCCACGCCGCAGTCGAGGATCCACGCGCCGCCGCGCCGATGGGATGCCGCCCCGATCAGTTCCGGCCGGTCGAGGAACGGCCGGACGAGGGCGTAGGCGGCTGCGTTGAGGGACATGGCGATGCTCCGCGAGTCGACCATAATGCGGTGTGCCGGGGCGGCACACAACGCGCCGCACGTCCCCGGCGTCGAGCGACACCTTTCGGCGGAGATGCGTTCCCGTGCCCAGCCTGACGGTCGAGAACTACGTCAAGACGATCGAGCAGATCACGGGCGGCCAAGGGGGGCGGCCGGCGACCACCGGCCAGATCGCCGCGGCGCTCGGCGTGTCGCCGGGAACGGTGACGAGCATGCTCAAGACGCTCGATGCCGCGCGGCTTGCGACCCATCGCCCCTACGAGGGCGTGGCGCTGACCCGGGCGGGCCGCATGCTCGCCCTGCGGGTGATCCGCCGGCACCGGCTGATCGAACTCTTCCTCCTCAAGACGCTCGACATGAGCTGGGACGAGGTGCACGACGAGGCCGAGCACATGGAGCATGCCGTCAGCGACCTGCTCGTGGAGCGGATCGACGCCTTCCTCGGCCGGCCCGAGGTCGACCCGCACGGCGACCCGATCCCGCGGGCGGACGCCGTGGCGATCGCGGCCCACGAGGCCGGCATGCGGTCGCTCGCGTCGTGCGGCGAAGGCGACGCCTTCCGGCTGGCCCGGGTCCTCGACCAGTCTTCTGATTTCCTGCGCTACCTCACCGACTGCGGCCTCGTGCTCGGCACGGTGGGCACGGTCGAGAGCAATCCCGACGGAGCTGGCCTGATGCGGATCCGCGTCGGCCGCTCGGGCCTCGCGCTCGCCCTCGACGCCGCCGACAAGTTGCTCGTGGCCGAGGCCTGATCGGGTTCGCTCATCAGCCGCGCGGGGCTCAGTCCCCATCGCTCACGCGATTGGGACTTCCGGTGCGGGGTCTGCGGAGGTGCGCCGCGGGTTGGAAACCCGCGCTACGGAGGGTGTGAACTCAGCCGCGGGTTGAAAACCCGCGTTCTGAGCGGCAGGAACTCAGGCTCGGGGTTGCCCGTGCCCTCGAGCGGGCTGTGGAAGCAAGCGTAGCCCCGACCAATCCGCCTGTGGCGGATCGGTGCCCGGCGAAGCGCCGCGGACACGCAGTGAGCCGAGGGCAGGATGCCCGAGGCGGTGCGTTGGACATGGATGAATGACAGAAGGTGAGAGTCCTTTATGGGGCCGATTGGAGGCAACCAGAAGCCGGAGGCAGCTGCACGAGACCGAGGCTGGCATTGCACAGTGGAGGTCT
>VGYR01000052.1 GCA_016872925.1 Planctomycetota bacterium | reverse complement strand
TGATTCGTCCCTGAATCTGCCCGATTCGTCCCAGCCTGCGCCGATTCGTCCCCGCCCATGCCCGATTCGTCACTTTTCATGGTTCGCCCCGTTGACAGTTCGGAAGAGCCATTAAGGTAACACTCGTTGCGAAGTCGTGGGGGATCTTCCAGGGTGTCGCCGCAGGCAGGTCCTTTTCCTCGGGAGATGGAGGTGCATGTCATGAAGGTTCTGATTCGCACCCGCGTGGTCGCGGCTTTGATGCTCTCCATCGCCGCCAGTTCGGCGACGGCCCAGTCGCCGACGTCGTGGACCAATGGCGCGAGTTCATTCAGCAACTGGGGGAACGTGGGAACGTGGAACCTCGGTGCGGGGCCGGTGCCATCGGCGGGGACGGAGGTCCTGGTCGGCGTCAACACGTTCACCGCGGCGATGGCGTTCCGCAGCGACACCTTGAGGGGCAACGTGTCCGGATCTGCCGCCGGAATCCTGTTCACCAACACGACGGCCAAGTATTTCCGTTCCGGCAATGGAGTGAACGCGAATCCGAACAACCATACGCTGCGCATCGCGACGTCCGGCATCACGCTGAGTTCCACCTCCGGAGCGACGGGCAATGTGAGCCTGGGCGTCTACGTGAGCAATGCCTTTGCGCCGACGACGCCCGCGGGCACGTTCGCCTTCGAGGTGAATGACGCTCAGACTTTGACCAACAACAGCGCGAGTTTCCTGCAGATGGGCCAGTCGAACTGGACGACGGGAGTGTTCATCCGCCCGGGGGCCGACTCGGTCGCCGGCACCCATGCGCTTACCTTCTCCGGCACCGGCACCGGGACCTTTGACATCTACGCCATCGTGCAGGATCAGCCGTCCGATGCCACGAAGATTCGTTCTCTGGTCGTGAATCGTGCCGACGCGGCGGCCGGCGCCGTAAGCCTGTATGCGAACAACACCTACACCGGACCGACGTCGATCACGGCCGGCACGCTGCTCGTCAACGGCACGACTGCCGGAAGCGGCGGCACCACCGTTGCCAGCGGGGGTATCCTCGGCGGCATCGGCAGCCTCGGAGGCGCGATCACCTTCGATTCGGGCTCGAGGTTTCTGTTCAACGCCTCCACGCCGCTGACGGTTGCGGGATCCGTGTCGTTCACCGATCCGGGCAGTTTCGGGGTCGACGACATCGTCGGGCTCGACTCGAGCGTGAACCTGGGCACGTACACCCTGATGGCCGGCACCGTGAACACGGCGGGCCTGGCCAATCTGGGGGTCGCAAACGCCGCGAGCCTCGGTGCCGGGAAGTGGGCGTACTTCCAGCAGGGCAGCCTGCAGGTCGTGGTGTCTGCGGTGCCGGAGCCTGCCGCCGTGGGCCTCGGCGCGGCAGGCCTGCTCGTCATGGCGACCGTCGGACGGCGGCTGCGTCGTCCCCGCGGGCGGGGCTGAGCGGTCCGGCATGCTGCTGCGGGCGGTCTTGTGGCTGACGGTCGCGTGGAACGCGGGCCCGTTGCTCGGCGGGCCGCCCAACGTGGTCGTCTTGCTCGTCGATGACCTCGGTGTCGGCGACGTCGGCTTCTCCGGCGGCACGGATGTGCCCACGCCGTGCATCGACCGTCTGGCCCGCGAGGGGGCCGTCTGCACCGATGCCTACGTGACGCCGAGTTGCTCGCCGACGCGAGCCGCCCTGTTGACCGGCCGCTACCCGAGCCGGTTCGGGATCGAGGACAACCGGCCGCTCGATGGCCCCACCGCGGCCCTGGACCTCCGGGAGGTGCTGCTGCCGGAGCTGCTCCGAAAGCACGGCTACCACACAGGCCTGTTCGGCAAGTGGCACCTCGGCCAGGGCGCGTACGGGCCCATGGCCCGCGGCTTCGAGGAGTTCTGCGGCTGGATCGGCGCTTCGGGGAAGTACCTCGACCCCCCGCTGCTCAGCGGCACGACCCGCGCGGTGCACGCGGGCTGGGTCGACGACATCCTGGCGGCGAAGGCGGCGGCCTTCATCCGCGAGCATGCCGCCGAGCCGTTCTTCCTGCACGTCGGCTTCATGGCGGCCCATCTCAGGCAGGAGGCCGAGGAGGCTGATCTGGCCCGCTTCGCCCACCTCGACGGCAAGCGGCGCATGGCTGCGGCCATCATCAGCCGGCTCGATGCCGCGGTCGGTCGCGTCGTCGATGCCATTCGCGACGCCGGCCTCGACGGCCGCACGCTCGTCTTCTTCCTGAGCGACAACGGAGGCGAGCCGCCGGTGCTCGGCACGTCGAACGGGCCCTACCGCGGCCAGAAGTTCGACGTGCTCGAGGGAGGCATTCGCGTGCCGTTCGCCGTCCGCTGGCCGGGCGTGGTACCCGCGGGACTGCGGTTCCCGTCGCCGGTGCATTGCATGGACGTGTTCGCGACCACGGTGGCGGCAGCCGGGATCGCGCCGGCGGTGGAGATCGACGGCGTCGATCTGCTGCCGTACCTCCGCGGCGAGACGCGAGGCGTGCCACACGAGCGGCTGTTCTGGATCTACAACGACCACGCCGACTGGCGGCGCACCGATCAGGATACGAATCGGGCCCGGCGGCTCGCGGCCGTGCGCGAGGGGCGCTGGAAGTGTGTCATGGCGGGCGACCGGCCCGTCGGTCTGTATGACCTGCAGACCGATCCGGGAGAGCGGCACGATCTCTCACCGGTCCAACCAGGCCGGGTGGCGGCCATGCAGCGGGCCTTCGAAGAATGGTACGCTGAAATGATTCCGCAGGTGGTCGCCGATGATCATCCGATCTATGGCCGCGACGGCCGCGCACGCCCCTGAGACATCCATGCCTGGCAGCAAGCTCCGCATCGAACCGACACTGCTGCGCCGCATCAACGAGCGGCGGCTGATCGAGGCGCTGCAGCAGCATGGCCCGCAGTCTCGGGCGACGCTCCGGCGGCTCGTCGGGATGACGGCCCCCACCGTGTCGAAGGCCGTGGACTCGCTGATCTCGCGAGGCCTGCTCGAGGAGCTCGACCCCGTGCGTCCCGCGGTGGGGAGGCCCGGCAAGTTGGTGCGGATGGCCCATCGCTCGGCCATCGTGCTCGGCGTCCTGATCGACGTGGAGACGTGCACCGTCGTGGTCGCCGGCCTCGACGGCAAGATCGAGGATTCGCTCACCCGACGGATGCCGACCCCGAACAGCTACGCCGGCCTCATCGAGGCGCTCGAGCACCATGGCCGGGCGACCCTCGGCGAGGCTCCGGGCGCGCCACAGGGCATCGGTGTCGTGGTCAACGCGCTGGTCAACCACCGCACCGACGAGGTCGTCTGCTGCGCGAACCTGCCGATTCTCGATCAGCGGAATCCCGCCATCGATCTCGGACAGCGATTCGGGCTCCGAGGTCGCCTGATCAAGGGCACGACGGCCCTCTGTTTGAGTGAGCGAAGCCACGGCGCCGCCCGTGGCCACGACGACATCGCGGTGCTGGACATGACCACGGGCCTCGGCCTCGGCGTGATCGCCGGGGGAGCGGTCGTCGCGGGGCACAGCGGCATGGCCGGCGAGATCGGGCACGTCACCGTGGACCCAAACGGCATGCGGTGCGGCTGCGGCAATCGCGGCTGCCTCGAGACCCTGGCAACCGACGCGGCCCTCGTGCGGATGATCGGCAGGCGGATCGGTCGCGGGATCAGGTTCGACGAGGCCAAGGACGCGCTGTCCGCGGATCCGGCGGCCTTCGCCGAAGACGTGGCCGTCGTCACCGAACACGTCGCGATCGCGATCGCAGCCGTGGTGAACCTGTTCAATCCGACGAACCTCTTCGTTCACAGCGAGTTGTTCGCCGCCGACCCGGGCCGGCTGGCCGACGCCCTCGACCGGGTCAAGCGGCGGGCGCTCACGGGTTCGCTCGCGTCCTGCACGATCGCCCGCTCCACCACGACGAAGGAGCAGGCCTCGATTTCCGCGATCATCCACGAAATCACGCATGGGGTGCGTCTGGCGGTGGGGTAGCCGTGGCTCGCGGAGGGATCGGCCGTCCCTGGTGGCAGCGACCGAGACCTTGACAGTCTTCTCGCATCGATAATAAACTTCCTTCACTAATCTCTGATTCCGTCCGGTTTGGTTCGCTGTCCGGGTGCCTTTTCAGGAGGGGATGCTCATGTTTGGGGTGACGCGTCGGTTTTGGGCGACTGCGGTCGCCATGGTCCTGATCGCCGGAGTGACGGCGCCATCCGTCGAGGCGCAGACATGGGTCGGAGCGGGGGGCGATGGCCTCTGGAGCACGGCCGGCAACTGGTCGTCACCACCAGGATCGACCGCGACCACGCTCGTGTTCTCAGGTACGACGAACACGCTTACCGTGAACGACGGCGCCGTCTCGAGCGTCGGGGCGATCCGGTTCACGAACACGACGACGAGCGGCAGTTTCGTGCTCAGCGGGGCGACGGCCGTGACCGTCACGGGAAGCATCTTCACGGCGAACGGCACCGCCGGAACCGAGGAAATTTCGTTTCCCGTCACGCTTGGCTCCACCTTGGTCTCGGTCAACGTCGGCGGCAATGGTCATTTCCTCAAGATCAGTGGGACGGTCTCCGGTGGCGCGACGAGCGAGTTCAGGAAGGTCGTGGACAACGGCCGCCTGATCCTCACGGCCAACAACACGTTCATCGGCAAATTCGCGCCGCGGGCCGGCCAGGTGCAGTTTCCGAAGTGGGGCAACATCGGCGATCCATCCCCACTCGGGGCCGGCAACCTGCCGATCGAGGTCGGGCAGGCCGGAAACACCAGCGAGATGATCTATGACGGCCCTGGAGAGACGACCAACCGCTACATCCAGGTCGGCATGGGCGCCAGTGGTGTGGGCGGTTCCACGATCACCAACAGCGGCTCGGGTGCGTTGGTGTTCACGGCTGCGAGTCGCCCGAGCCACCCCGAGTACGGCAACGACCTGTTCAACCAGCGGCACAACACCATCTCGGCAGGCATCAACCGCACCCTCACCTTCCAGGGGTCCAACTCGGGCTCGAACGCGGTCAGCTCGGTGATCGTCGACAATGTCGACGGGTCGGCCCGAGTCGGCGTCACGAAGGCCGGCTCCGGCAGGTGGATTCTCTCCGGCGCCAACACCTACACCGGGGGCACGCAGGTCAACGCGGGTACCCTCGTGCTCGATGGGCTCACCGGAGTGGCCTTCTTCACCAACCAGGTCGCGGCAGGGGCGACGCTCGCCGGAACGGGCACGCTCTCCGGCCCCACCACCGTGTCGGGCATCCTCTCGCCCGGCAACGCCGGGGCACTGGGCACGCTGTCATTCGCTGCGTCGAGCTTCCTCTGGAACAGCGGTTCGGCCGCCTCGGCCGCGACCGACTGGATCTACGACCTCGGGGCCGCCAATCAGTCCGATGCGATCAGCATCGCCGGGCCGTTCACCAAGACCGGCACCGGCAGCGGCTACCGATTCGACTTCGGCGGAAGCACGCAGCTCGGCACGTTCACGCTGGCGTCGTGGACGGGGACGACGTCGTTCGCTTCCTCGGACTTCAGCTACACGAATCTCGGCGGCGGCAACACCGCGACGTTCGACATGGTGGGCAACTCACTTCTGCTGACGGTCGTTCCGGAGCCCACGACGGCGGTCTGGCTGGTGGCCAGTGCGCTCACGGCCGGCCTGCTCGCCGTGCGGCGCCGCAGTGGCTCTTGAGTCGTGGCGGACAAGAATCGTGGTGGGCAAGGGAGGCGGAGCAATGTCGCGGCTGACGAGTCCGGCGGTACGGGCGGGCATCGTGCTCGGGCTGGGCGTGGCCCTGGGGTTGGGGCTGCGTCCCGCTGAAGCCCAGAACACGTGGACCGGAGGCGGGACCACCGCCCTGTGGTCCGATTCGGCAAACTGGGCCGGGCCGCCCGGAACCCCCGTTCCGCCAAGCACCGATGCGATGCTGTTCTTCTCGGGCACCAGCGGCACGAACAGCATCAACGACGGCGCGGTCTCGAGCGTGATGGCCAAGGTCATCGGCACCAACAACGGAATCGTGTTCTCGAACGACGGCCTGCTCGGCAAGACGGCGGGGTTTCGGCTGTCGGGCAGCGCGATCACGCTCAAGGGCTACATCGAGACGATGTCGGCGGTCACCTCCCCGGCGATGACGATCACCGACGAGATCGCCAATGACCTGCAGCTCACGTTCGCCGACTTCACCCAGATCTACACGAGAACCTACGGCTCCTTCGCCCACCACCTCACGATCAGCGGCGTCATTTCCGAGGACGGCGTCCCTCGAACCCTTCGCAAGGGCGGGACGGGAGGCACGCTGACGCTGACCGGTGAGAACATCTTCACGGGCCAGATGCAGATCAACGTGGCGACCGTCTCGGTGGACCGGCTGGAGAACGTCGGCCAACCGAGCCCGCTCGGGGCGGGCAACCTGCCCGTGCGACTCAGCACGGGGGCGCTGTACGGCATTCTGCAGTACACGGGAACCGGCGAGACCACCAACCGCTACGTGCAGGTGGGCAGCGGACCCAACACCGTGGCCACGGGCACGGGCTGGGTGACAGCCAACGGCAGCGGGCCGCTCGTGTTCACCGTGGTCGGCCGCGACATGACGCACCCGCTCTATGGCAACGACTTCTTCAACCAGAACGACGCCGCGGTGACGAGCCCGGGCCGCATGCTGACGCTCAACGGCACCAACACCGGCCCCAACGAGATCCAGACGGTGATCATCGACAACGTGAACGCCTCGGGCGGCGCGAACACCGGCCTGGTTTCACCGGTGAGCCTCACCAAGGCGGGTTCCGGAACCTGGATTCTGTCGGGTACCAACACCTACTCCGGCACGACGACGATCTCGAGCGGCCTGCTCCAGATCGGCAACGGCGGCACGACCGGAAATCTCGGCTCCGGTCCGGTCGTGAACAACGCGACGCTGGCCTTCAAGCGGTCGGACGACGTCACCCTGACCAGGGCGGTCGTCGGGAGCGGCGGGCTCGTGCAGGCGGGGGCGGGCACGCTGACCCTGGGGACGGCGCAGCCCTACACGGGGGCGACCCGGGTCGATGCCGGCACGCTCTCGCTGGGCGAAACGGGCTCGATCGCCTCCTCGCCGTCGGTGACCGTGGCGGCCGGCGCTTCCTTCTTCGTGGCGGACGTCGCCGGAGGTGCCTACGCCGTGCCGGCCACGCAGACGCTCGCCGGCGGCGGCAGCATCGTGGGGGCCGTGATCGTCGCCGGCGGGGCCACGGTCTCGCCGGGAGCCAGCCCGGGCACGCTCACCGTGACTGACAACGTGTCGTTCGGTTCCGGAGGCAACTACTCCTGGCAGATGTTCTCGGCGACGGGCACGTCGGGTGCCGCCGACGCCTGGGATTTGCTCGATGTCGGCGGGACGTTGACGATCGCGTCGACGTCGGCCAGCCCGTTCAACCTCAACCTCTGGACCCTGTCGGGCACCGGTCCGGACGTCAGCGGCAGTGCCCTGAACTTCAACGCCGGCCAAAGCTACTCCTGGAAGATCGCCACGGCGGCGGGGGGCATCTCGGGCTTCGCGGCCGACAAGTTCCTGATCAACACGTCGGCCACCAACGGGACCGGCGGTTTCGCCAACTCGCTCGGCGGGGGCACGTTCAGCCTGGCGCAGAGCGGCAACGACCTGAACCTGGTGTTCACGTCGGCGGCCCCGAGCGTGATCACGATCAGCGTGCCCAGCGGCACCCAGACGCAGACCCAGGCCGGCTACCCGACGCTGACCGGCTCGACGCCGGTGGTGAAGACCGGCGCCGGCACGCTCGTGCTGGATAAGGCCAACACCCTCTCGGGCTCGACGACGGTCCAGGGGGGCGTGCTCCGGCTCTCCGACGCCGCAGCCCTGGCCTCGAGCACTCTCGCGGTCGTCGCCGGCGGTACGGCCCAGGTCGCTCCCTACCTGGTCACTGGGGTCGGAGGCCTCAACCTCTCCGGCACCGGACTGGTCGACGTCACGAGCGGCGGCATGACCGTGGCCAGCGGCCTCTCGGCCACGACGCTCGTGGCCAAGCTGCTCGAAGGCCGAAACGGCGGCACCTGGGACGGCACCAGCGGCATCACCTCGAGCGTCACCGCCGCGCAGGTGGCCAACTTCGAGATGCGGGCCGTGGGCTGGCTGGACAACGGCGACGGGTCGATGACCGCGGCGTATGCGGCCCAGGGCGACACGAACCTCGACTGGGTGGTCGACATCCTCGACGTCTCCAACTTCGTGTCGTCCGGGAAGTTCGGCACGGCGGACCCCGCGACGTGGATGGACGGCGACTTCAACTACGACGGGGTGGTCGACATCCAGGATGTCGCCGACTTCTCGGCGACGGGGCTCTACGGCGGCGGCAGCTACAACGCAGCGCCGGGCATCGCCGCGGTGCCCGAACCGACGGGCATCGGGCCGGCGGCCCTGGTGGCCGCTGCCGCGTGGCTGGCGGTTCGTCGCCGCGGCGGAGGTGCGGGCACATGAAGATCGGCCGTCGCGCCTTCACGCTGGTGGAGTTGCTGGTGGTGATCGCGATCATCGCCACGTTGATCGGGCTGCTCCTGCCGGCCGTGCAGAGTGCCCGCGAGGCCGCGCGCCGCACGCAGTGCTCCAACTGCCTTCGTCAGGTCGGGTTGGCGACCCACGGGTACGCCAGCGCGAAGATGTTCCTTGTTCCGGCGTTCCTCGGCAACAACGCCTACATCAGTGCCCAGAACAACTACAACTCATGGCCCACGTGGGCGGCGCTCATCCTTCCCTACATGGAAAACAAGACGATTGCCGATCTCTGGGATTTGAAGCGGCTCGTCCAGGCGCAGCCGCCGGCCGCCTACCAGACGCCGGTGCCCATGTACTCCTGCCCGTCACGGCCTCCCATGGTGCTCAGCGAGAGCGACTTCGCGAATCCCGGCGGCATCACGTCCGACTATGCGGCCTGCTTCGGCACGCTGATCACGCCGGCCGGCGACACCGTGTTCAGCGCGGCCGACGGGGCGATCGTGCCGGGCATTCCCACCATCGAGCCGGCCACGCCGAATCCAGGGATCGAGCCCAAGCTCGTCGCGACCCGCCACCAGGTGTCGATGGGCAAGGTGATCGACGGGACCAGCAAGACCTTGATGTTCGGCGAGAAGTGGATCGACCCGACCGTGAAGCGCGGCCGCGATGCCGACCGCAGCGTCTACAGCGGCAACCGGGCCTCGGTGCGGCGGCTGACGGGGGTGAGTGCCAGCACGGACCCGAAGGAGAGAGGGGTGTATCGCCTGCTGCTCGATCCCCGCAATGCGGCTGGGTTCACGCTCACCGAAGTGCCCAATCAGAGTCCCGGCCACAACTTCGGCGGTCCTCACAGCGGCGTCACGCAGTTCGTGTTCGTCGACGGGCACGTGCAGCCGGTGGCGAACTCCGCCGACAAAGACGTGCTCACGGCCCTGGTGACCCGGGCCGGGGGCGAGACCCTTGAATCAGGGGCATTTTAGGCCTACCCAATCCTTTTTCCGCCTGCACGCGTAGATACGATAGAAGCATGCCCGGCGGGGCGACCGCCGGCCGGAACTGACGGCTCGATTGAGTGAGTGCCAGGTATGCGACGCATGAGCAGGCGAGACCGGCGACGTGGTGGGCGTGATGCTCGGGGAGTGTTCGAACCCCTGGAGAGCCGCCGGCTGCTGGCCGTTCAGGCCGCGCTGTCATCGGGAGAACTACGGATCTCCTTCACGCCGTCTTCGACGGTGCCGGAGCAGATCGCGCGGCTCTCAAGCGACGGCACGAACTACACCGTCCGCAACACGAACAACGTGTCGATCGGGACGTTTTCGGTGGCGACGACGACGGCGATTTCGGTGACGGGGTCGACGGGGATCGACCGTCTCGAGGTGCCGGCGACCGGCGCTCAGCCGATCGCCGACCCGCTCACCGTGGCCTCGACGATCGAGGCGACCGTGATCTCCAAGGCGATCGTGGCTGCCGCGGGAGGCGTCGAGATCGGCTCACCGGCGATCACGCTGGGGGCGAACGTGACGACTCCGGGAAGCCAGACGTATGCCGGCAACGTGACGCTGGCGGCGGCAGTGGCGGTCCGGACGACCGACGCCGCGGCGCGGGTGCGATTCGAGGGAATCGTGAGCGGCGCGACGGGCACATCGCTGGAGGTCGATTCCGCGGGCTCCTCGGTCCTGCTGGGGGGCTTGGCAGGCGCCGCGCGGCTCACGAAGCGGGGCACGGGGACGCTCGCCGTGACCAACGCAGGCTCGTTCGCGGCGGGAGCGGCGATCGACGGCGGCGAGGTGGTGGTGCGTCAGGCCACCGGCCTGGGCAGCGCGCCGCTGGCCGTCGGCAGTTCGGGCCGCCTGCGGCTGGACGTCGGCACGGTCCAGGCCGCCGTGCCGGGCGTGGGCATCGCGGCCGGTGGGCGGGTCGACGTGGGCAGCGGGGGGCTGCGGATCGCGGCCGGTGGCTACGACCTCGCGACCGTCCGGCAATGGCTCACCGCGGGCTACGCCGGCGGGAGCTGGACCGGGGACACGGGTGTGGTTTCGTCGGTGGCGGCGGCGACGGGGGGCCGCAGCGTGGGCTACGCGGTCAACGCGGACGACAGCGTGACCGTGATGTTTGCCGCCGCGGGCGACACGAATCTCGATGGGGTCGTGGACCTGCTCGACGCGTCGAACATGGTCTCGTCGGGGGCGTTCAACACCGGCCAGGCCTCCACATGGGAAGATGGCGACACCAACTATGACGGGCTGCTCGACATTCTCGACCTGGCCGACTTCATCGGGGCGGCCGCCTACAACCGGGGCCCCTACCTGCCCGCGTCACCAACGGGGGCCGGTTTCGTGGAAACCTGGGAGGCTGCGGCAACGAGCCGCCTGGAGGGAAGCGCCTGGGTGCTGCAGACGGGCAGTTGGGGCGCCGTGGCCCAGCAGGACGCGCGGGGGGCGGGGCGGAAGTATGCGGCCGCGGCGAGTCAGGCGTCGCGGCTGATGCGGCCGGTCGACCTTGCCGGGTCGAGCCACGTGGTCGTGCAGGGCTGGCTCTCGGATTCGGCGGGCTCAAATCGAAGCATGCTCGGCCTCGCGTCGTTCCCGACCGCTGCGGACGCGGCCCTCGTGCGGATGGGAGCCCTGGCCAAGGGCACCTACCGGATCGAATACGTCGATCCGGCCCAGCCCGGGGTCGTGGTGGAGCTCGACACGGGCCTCGCCGTCGAGCCTGGCTGGCACTTCATGCGGCTCGACCTGGTGCGGGATCAGGCGAACCCGGCGACGTGGCAGGCGACCTTTCGGGGCTGGAACGCCGCCAGAACGGCGCAGGTGACCAAGGCGTTCTCGTGGGCCTTCGATCCGGCGCTCGTGCGTTGGGCGACGCTCGGCTCGGCGGTGGCGTCCGCCGGAGCCACTGCCTGGGACGACGTGCGTGTCGGCTCGCTGGCCGAGATCGGCCCGCCGCCCGCGCTGCCGGTTCCTGTCCCACGGGTGATCGCCAGTGCATCTTCGTCGCTGGTCGGCTGGGAGCCCGCGAAGCTCGTTGACGCCGACGACAACACGGTTTACTCCTCGAACGGTCACGGCAGTGCCGTGACCACCGAGTGGGCTGCAATCGACCTGGGATCAGCCTTTGCGGTGAACTCGCTCGCGATCACGCCCCGGTCCGGGGGCTTGGGTTTTCCCGTCGACTACGAGATCCAGTCCTCGACCAACATGACGACCTGGACCGGCGTGCCGGGCCAGACGTACACCGGCCAGGAGCGTCCGTCGGGCGTGGTGACACATGTGTTCTCGGCTCCCGTGCAGGCCCGCGGCCTGCGGGTCTACGCCACGCGACTGGGAACCGACGGCCCCGACAACTCGAGCGGCGGCTACTACCTCCAGCTCGCCCGGCTCGAGGGGCCGCGGTTCAAGCTCGACACCCAGCCCTGGGTGAGCCCCGCCGAACTTCGCGGCAAGAGCCTCAACTCGACCGGGATCTTCTCCAACACCCAGTTCGGCAGCGACGTGGCGCCGACACCGAAGTTCCTGGCGCAGCATCCCGACTACCTGGCCAATCACCCCTTCGACGGCGTGACCGTGCCGCTGATCATCGACCCGACCTACCTCAGGTCACAGGGAATCGTGAGTTCGGCCGACGTCGCGTTTCAGTGGATCGGCATGTCGTCCCTGCCGATTCCGTGGTCGGCCGTTTCCCAGTCGGTCGACTACCTCAAGCAGGTGCAGTGGGGGAAGGTCACCGACAACTTCATGTGGTACGGCGTCCAGAACTTCACCAACGACTCGTGGGAGGACGGCGACACCGTGTACTGGGTCGATCCGGCGTCGTCGACGGACTGGAGCGTGGTCGTGGCCAATGCGGCCGTGGCGGCCCGCGCTGCCCGCGAGGGAGGGCTCAAGGGGTTCATCATCGACACCGAACAGTACACGCGATATCCGGGCGGCAGCCGTCCCGAATATCCGTTCGGCCTGGGGACCGCCGCCACCTGGCGGGAGCGGGGGCGGCAGTGGATCGAGGCCGTCCAGGCGGAGTTCCCGGACATCGAAATGCAGTTCTTCTTCTCGTGGGGCGACGAGTACACCGTGTGGCCGAACTACCACAACCTGGTTCCCTTCATGGATGGCGTGCTCGCGGGGGTCCGCGACCCCGCCCGGATCGTGCATGCCTGGGAGAGTTCCTTCTGGTGGGGCCAGGCCCGGGCGATCCCGCCGGGGTCGAACTCGTTCACGTTCTACGACGCCGATCGCGATCCCTACATCGGCGCGCGAAACTCGATCCGCAATGTCTGGCGGACCTATTCCAACGATCCCGCGAAGTACGACGACTTCGTCGACGTGGGCATGGCGGCTTGGTTCGACAGCGATCCCTGGAACCTCTGGCCGGGCTGGCCCAGCGGCTATCTCGGGGAAATCGTGCATGCGGGACGGTCGTCGTGGCCGGGCATGCCCTGGTCGAACGTGGGCAACACGCTGGCGTATTCCGACAAGTACGTCTGGACGTGGAGTTCCAACACGCACTACTCGGCGACCTATGACAAGCTCAACCCGTTCCTGGCGTCGGTCGCCAACCAGACGTTCAACACCGGCACGGAGGCGGTGGCGGCGTTTGCCGATGAGTTCACGACCGACCCCATGAAGCGGGGCTGGTACTTCGACTTCAGTTTCATGGACATCGGCCGCCGCTCGGGCAGCGACGGAGGGCTGCCGCAGCTGATCCAGACGACCGACGCCGTGGCCTACGCCTGGAAGCAGGCCGACGGGGCGGTCGTGGTCCGCGGCAACTGGACCCGCGGCGAGTTCGGCGAGATCTCGGGGCTCGCCGCGCCGCAGCGGCGCCGGTACGTCAAGCCGATCGAGCCGCTGACGCGGAGCGACGACCTCCACGTCGAGGCGGACCTCACGATCGACGCCTTCGGCAACGACGCGGCCAACCCGATCCTCGTGGGCCTGTTTCACAGCGAAGCGGCCGTCGACGCCCAGTCGCTGTGCCTGAAGATCGCCGGCCCCAACGACGTGTCGGTGGTGGTGGCCGGCGACGGCGCGCCCCTCACGGTGCCCCTGACGCCGGCAGGCCCGCTCGCCACGGGCACGGGCTACCGTATCGTGCTCGACTACGTGGCTGCCACGCGCACGTTGACAGCCACGCTCCGGTCGCGGACGGGAATGACGACCATCGCCTCGGCCAGCACGGTGCTGCCGGCGTCGCTCGGAGCGTTCGTGCTCGACGAAGCGGGTGTCGCCCAGCGGGAGCAGGCCTTTGCGGCCGCCGCCACCGACGCCTACCGGTTCCGGCTGGAGGCCTTCAGCGCGGGAGCGTCGCTGCCCGCGCCGCCGGCGTGACGACGACGATCGGAAACAGCTTTCCTTCCGGGGGCGATGCGAAGCCCCACTCCGTGATGTCGAGCCCGGGCGCCAGGGCGGCCGGAGTCCGCAGCACCCGCATGAGTTCCAGCGGGGTTCCGGCGAGAGCCCCTTCCTCGAACCAGTCGGCGTGGGAGATCACCACGCGGGCGTGGGGAGCGAGCACGCCCGGCAGGTTGCCGAAGAACACCCGCCGCGTCGCGGCATCGCAGTGATTGAGCACGGAGAACGCCAGCACCCAGTCGAACGGCGGTGCGGCGAGGCGTTGGAAGGCGAAGTCGGCGAAGCACTCGAGCCTGGGTGCCTTGGCCGTGAGCCGCTCGTTGTCGGCCACGAGGTGGCGGGCCGTCTTGATGAAGTCGGCATTGAAGTCGATCCCGCAGTAATGGCTGGGCTCCAGGGCCTCGATGAGGTGCACGCCGGCCCGGAGCGGGCCGCAGCCGGCATCGAGCAGCCGGTCTCCCACCTGCAGGCCGAGCGTGTGGAGCAGAAAGGCCTGGAACCGTCCCCGCCGATCCCACTGCTCGGCGCCGCCCCCGAGGTGCCGCTGGTAGGCCTTGGCCTCGATGTCGGAGGCGGAGAGCGTGATTCGGTCGTAGTCGTAGTGGCCGGGCTTCCGCCAGGGCCGCCAGCGGCGCAGAAAGCGTCTCCAGCGGGATCGCTCAGCCGGCATGGCGACGGACTCCGGTGCCGCGGTGGTCGGCGATCATGTCGAGCAGCCGGTCGGCCGCGTCCTGCCAGGTGAGGGGTGGCTGGACCACGCACGGTGGCACGGCGGCGGCCGCGTGCCGCGCCTCGTGCACCGTCACTGCGGCCGCGAGGTCGGCGGCCGAGTCGAGCCGAAAGAAGGTGCAGTCCGACCGCCCGACCTCGCGGTGGATCGGCAGGTCGCTGGCGAACACCGCCTGCCCGTGCCGCAGCGCCTCCACGATCGGCAACCCGAAGCCCTCCGCCAGCGACGCGAACACGAGCCCGCGGGCGTGGCGGTAGGCATGATCGACTTCGGCGTCGTCACAGTCGTCGAGGAGCACGAGTCGATCACCGAACCGTGCATCGCCGCGGAGCATCTCGAGGATTGGGCCTGAGCCGTGCCCCGGCCGACCGATCACGGCCAGCCGGACGTGCGCCGTCGCCGGGGCCGCCCAGAGCCGACGGAACGCCTCGAGGACGAAGCGGTGATTCTTGCGGGTCTCGATGGCCCCGAGCACCAGATAGGCCGACTCCGGCCTGCGGTCCAGGAACAGGCTTCGCACGACGCTGCGGACGGGCCCGGTGGGCACGGGGAAGTCGCAGCCGAGCCGCCACGGCACGATCGCCGGCCCGCCGCGCAGGAACCGCTCCGCCCGGGTCTCCGCGGCAAGTTCCGCCGCCACGGTCTCGGAAATCGTGGCCACGAGATCTGCATGCCGCATCACCGCCGTGACGTATCCGCGGAACGCCCGCGCACCAGCGGCCCCGTAGATCTCGGGATGCTGCAGGGGGATGAGGTCGTAGACCACCGGCACGCAGATGGCGCCGGCGGCACGGGCCCGCTCGACGGCCGGCCAGACTGCGGGGCAGGCCCAGGAGGCGTCGGGGAGGATCAGCACGTCGCCGTCGCGGAACTGCAGCCCGGTCACGGTCGCCGCCGCGTCCTCGAGCGCCACGAATCGGCCGCTGCGTGCGGCGACGCGGTGCGGCTGCCAGCCGCGCCGCGCGGCGGACTCGCGGATCGCCTCCCAGGATCGGCCCACCACGCGGCCGACTCCCGACGGGCTGGCCGTCGATCCCGTGTAGGACGCATCGACGAACACGCGCGGGCACTCCCGAACGACGGCCGCCACCGCCGCGCGGCGGCCGCCGAGCGTGGCATCGAGCAGCCGGCGGGCGTAGGCGTCGAAGCCGTGAGCGCCGACGAACCGCCGGCGCTCCTCCTCGTGCCGGCGGTCGATCCCGCGGCCGAGGCACACAGCGAGGCCGTCGGCGACGGCGGTTGCCGACGGACGGTCGGGAACGCGAGCCACGTAGTCCGGCGCCTCGACGGCCGCGGCCAGATCCTCGTTGGCGACGGTCGGCAGCCCCGCGGCGATGCAGTCCATCAGGGCCCCCGAGAGGCCGCCGAAGAAGTGGCTGCGGAGCTGCACGCCGGCATCTGCGGCCACGATGTGCCGCCGGTAGTCCTGCTCGTCGAGCCACGACGCCGAGAAGGTCACCCGCCCTGCGATGCCCGCCGCGGCCGCCCGGTGCTCGAGCGCCTCGCGCATGGCGGCGGGGCACTCGCCCACGAACAGCAGGCGAGCCCTGCGGCCGCATTGCTCGAGCCGCGCGATCGCGTCGACGCACGTGTCGGGGGACTTCACCGCGTCGACGATGCCGAGCGACACGATCAGGCAGTCGTCGGCGGGGATCCCGAGCGCCCGGCGGGCCTCCGCGCGGGCGGCGGGCGCGAGCGCCGCCGGGTCGAAGGCCCGGGACGTGCAAAACGGCAGGTATTCGGCGGCGACGTGATACAGCCTGCGGACGTGCTCCTGGATGCCCCGACTGTGCACGAACAAGGGGCGGGCCGAGTCGATGATCTCGTCGTAGAACAGGGTCGGCAGCTGCCCGGGGTCGGCGAGCCAGCCCGACACCTCGTCGGCAGCGACGCCGCGGCCGAGGGAGCGTTCTGCGAGGTGGCGGAGATGGTCGGCGCCCCGCCACCATGCCGTGAGTTCGGCCAGCCGGTTGTCGTGGACGATGCACGGGCCTCCGAACCGGCGCTGGAGCTCGATGGTGCGGCAGTGGAACGAGGAGTTTCCGACGACCGCGATCGTGGCGTCGTAATCGGGCCGCAGCCAGGCGGCCGCGGAGATCGGATGGAACCGCCGCACGGCCGGCGTGGCGACCGGCAGCGGCTGCTCCGTAAACACGTCGACATCGACGTGCGCGGCCAGCGCCTCGACGCAGCGGAGCGAGTAGTCGGCCACGCCCGTCCGATCCGGCGGAAACGGTGTCACCAGGGCGATCGCGGGCCGTCGTGCCGCGGGCCGTCGCCGCGCCGCGGCGGAGGCGAGGAAGCGACAGGAAAAGGCCCGCCAGAAGCGGTCGCCGACGGCGGCGGCGGTGAACCGTTCGGCCACCGGCCGCTGGGCAAGCCGGAGGCGCTCCCGTTCCGCCGGGGAGTCGAGCACGCGGCGGATGACAGCCGCGAGCTGGTCCGCCCGGTCGGGAGCGAAGCGGGCTCCGGCATCGTCAAGCAGTTCCCGATGGACCGGGATGTCGGAGGCGATGGCCAGCCCGCCGCTGGCGATCGCCTCGATCACGGGCAGCGAAAACCCCTCGGCCCGGGAGGCGATCACGGTGGCCCGAGCGTGGCCGTGCCAGTCGGCAAGTTCCTCGTCGTCCAGCCTGTCGAGAAACACGAGCCGATCGGCGGCGTGGCCGCAGGCCGACCGCACGCGGCGTTGCCAGTCTTCCGGATAGCCGCCGGCGACCACGAGCTGCGGACGCCGCCCCCGTGCATGCAGCTCCCGGTACGCCGCCACCACCACGTCGAGGTTCTTGCGGTCGTCGGGTCCGCCCACGAACAGCACCGTCTCGTCGCGAGCCGCCGCCGGCCGCCGACCCGCCGCGCCGGCGAGCCGGCGGCCGAAGGCCTCGCGGAGCGCCACTCCGGTGACCTGGATCCGGTCGGCGGCCACGTCGAAGCGGTCGCCGAGCTCCCCGGCCGCATGCGCCGAGATGGGAAACAGGACGTCGTACGCCGACAGCCACTCGCAGGCCGCGGCATAGCGAAACAGCGTCTGCCGGTCGGCGAGATACCGATCAGGGAAGGCGGCGGGGATGAAGTCGTAGACGACCGCCGCCGAGCGGATGCCGGGCCGGTCGAGGAGCCGCGCAGGGAGCGTCGTATCATGGGTCATCGGCGACAGCGCGAGAAACACCGGATGGCTGTCGAGGGCGTCGGCGACGAAGGCGCCCCGCACCTCGTCGCAGGCCTCGGCCGCGGCGGCGTGGAGCGGAGGCGCCGCGGGGTCGACGAGGCCGACGATCCGCAGCCTGCCCACGGACCGTTCGCGGAGCACGTCGATCAGGAAGCCCGCATGGGAGCCGATCCCACGGTCGGCATACAGCGGATCCTGCAGGCAGCGCAGGTCCACCAGCACATCGGTGCGGCCGGCGCGGTCCGCCATCAGGCTGCCTCGCCGCGGGCCTCGCGGTCGGTCGGTGCCGCCCAGGCCGGCTCGAGCAGGGCCCGCACAAGCCGCTCGGCCTCGGTGTCGCCAGTGGATTCGAGGGGCACGTGGAAGTCAGCGGTGAAGCCGGACCGCAGAGGGTCCACGGAGCGCCGGCGGAGCTCCGCCCGCACCACCGCAATCAGGAGTTCCTCCGTTGCCGAAATCGGCGGCTCGACTTCCCGCCGGCCCGGTGGAACGACGGCCGCTGCGTCGGTGCGCCGCGGCACGAGCCGGCGAACCAGCGGCCTCAGCCACCGCCGCTCACACCGCCGCAGCTCTTCCCTGATCGCTCGACCGACTGATTTCTTCATCCACGCCCTTCCTTGGGCCCGCGGCGAGAAAGCGTATCACGGGGCCGGCGACCGCCACAGGTCAGTTCGGCATGCCGAAGGTGGTCGCGGTGGCGGCGCCCCGGCGCGAATCGCCGGTGAAAACAAAAAAGCCTCCTCAGCAGAATCTGTGGGTTGATTCTGGCTCCGGTAGTTTGCCAAGGACATGAAACAACGCGATTTCAATGCCTTTCGCGGTCCGAAAGCCGAACGCTTTTCTGGAGGTCAAGTTTACGACGCCGTTCAAACCCTCGACAACTCCCGCCGAAATGGTGCCTTTGGCCCGGAACCAGTTGAGGATCAGGTGCCGATGACACGAGCTATAACCGAAAGTCGTGTTCCGTAGAGGGAAAAGAAAAAGGCGGCGTATCCGTGTGCGCACAGCACAACCACCCCTGGCCGCCGGCGTGACGCCGTAGCGGAGCCGATCCGGGGCTACTTCCGCGTTCCTCGGCGCCGAGCCCGCTTGGTCGCCTTGGCATCGGCTCGGGC
>VGYR01000051.1 GCA_016872925.1 Planctomycetota bacterium | reverse complement strand
TTTGGCCTTCAAAGCATCTTGACCGCCCTGCCGCCGAGCGCTTACCCACTTTGACACCGCCGACTGGGTCACGCCCAACTCGGCAGCCACCTGGCTCTGGGACTTCCCAGAGTCCAGCAACTCCATGGCTTTCAGCCTGCGCGTTTCCGCGTCTTTTCGTTTTCCGCTGTATGGCATGCATGGGGTATCGGCCACCCGGCCCATCGGCCATGAATCTTTTTTTCAAGCGTCAATAACCTTTCGGTCTTGTAAGTATGGAATCATTGACAGATCAGAGCAGAAATCCTAAAACCACCTCGTTCTGAGTATTCTCTGAGTAAAGAACCGCTCCTGAAAGCACCCATTTCCGTCGCGTCGAGCAATCGGCCGTAGATGGCAATTGGTTAGTGCTTGATCCCGTGGGTTTCTCTCCCCGGGTGTCTTGCCAGTGAATCGTCGTGAGGGACGTCCGTTCGCAGGACGTTCATCCCACGGCGAGTGAGCGTTGCCCGCAGGGCTGTGAGTCGACGGTCGTCGCGACGGTGGTGGGGCTTTTCAGGCACCCCTCAACCCCGAGCACGAACCATGACCACCTTGAATCCGAAGCGCCTTGCCGTGCATGGATGGAGCAGTGTGCAGTTCCTCGCGACCGCGACGACGCTTCTGGCGGCGACCCACGCCTGGGCGGGTCGGATCGACGCGATCACCGTGGCGAGCCACGACCGCGGTGCCGCCCGCTGGGGCGGCGACGGCCTGTTGGCTCACGATCGTGAAGCACCAGCGCCAGCCGACGAGGTGCGTGGCGACCAGAGGGCGATGCCGGTGCTCGTGGGGCCAGGCGCCATGGGGGCTGGATCGGAGCACTGCGCTCCGGAAGCGGCTGCGTGCGCCGCCGCCGACCTGGATGGTACGGGCTTCGTCCCGACGATCGCCGGCATCGCTGCAGTCGACGACGCGTCGGAGAAGCTTCTGCACGTCGCCGATGAGATGGTGGCCCATGGCAGCGCCCGACGTGAGGCCTGGAGCGGAAGCGGAGCGGCCGCCATGAACGAACTTGTGGACGTGCCCTCGTGGTTCCGCAGGCTGCGGCTCGGCACCCGGACGCAGGCATTCGTGTTCTACGTGTCGCCCTCCATCTCCGAAGCGAACGACGACCATGTCACCATGCCCGACATCTTCGGCCTGAAGAGGCTGTTTGGCGTGGTGGACGACCGGTATTTGTTGGTCGACGCCCAGCACTGACGGCCTGCCGATCGCCGGTCGATGAACAGCGTGCGTGGGCTCTCGACGCCGGCCCCGCGAGCCGGGCAGCTGGCGGCTACCGCTGCCGCGGTCGAAAGCAGGCCAGCCGTGCGGGGTCGGTTTCCAGGCGGGGCGGCATGGGGTTGCCCGTGTGGATCAGGTCGATGCAGTAGGGGATCGCCGGGAACACGGCATCGAGGCATTGGCGGATGCTCGTCGGCCGGCCCGGCAGGTTCACGACCAGCGCCGTGCCGCAGATTCCGGCTGTCTGCCGCGAGAGGATCGCGGTCGGCACGTGCTGGAGCGATTGCTGCCGCATCAGTTCACCGAACCCCGGCAACATGCGGGTGCAGACCCGCTCCGTGGCTTCGGGCGTGACGTCGCGGGGCGCGGGACCCGTGCCGCCGGTCGTGACGATCAGGCAGCAGCCTGCATCGGCCAGGCCGCGAATCGCCGCGGTGATCGCGTCGAGATCGTCTGGCACGATCCGCTCGCGGGGCTCCCACGAGCATGCGAGCACGGCGCCGAGATAGTCGCGGATCGCGGGGCCCGCTTCATCGGCATACTCTCCGCGGCTGGCTCGGTCCGAGACGGTCAGGATGCCGATCAGCGCCGGTGGGAGCGAGGTGGTCGTCATGCCTGGTGGCCCGGAGCCCAGGAGAACAGCCGAATCTTGTTGCCGTCGGGATCGACCGCGATCAACTCGCGAAAGCCCTCCGGATTGGAGCGTGGCGGCGTGGAGGCTGCGGCACCGAGGCGCTGCCAGGCGGCATCGAGTTCGTCGGTCTCGAAGCCGAGGCTCCAGCGGCCGCTCGCCTCGCCCGGCGTATTTCGTCCCATGATCGCCAGCCTGGTGCATCCCGCATCGAGCAGGGCGTAGCGGTCGTCGACCACCCGGAGCAGCACCTTCAGGCCAAGGATGTCGCGATACCAATCGACGAGCAGCTCCCACCGCGTCGTGCGGAGTTCGACGCTGAACAGCGAGGGCGACTGCGGCGTGTGATTCATCGCGGGGCGGTTCCGGGCGGGCATCGGGAAGTCTAGCCACTGGAGGGCGAAAGCCGGCTTTCCCAAACCCCCGCCATGGCCGACAATCCCGCTCGACCGCCGTCCGGTCCCGCCGTCACCCCACTCCACAACCCCGCGCATGCACGACGCTGCCGACTCGAAACGCCCGCCCCGATCTCCGCCTGGTGACTCGACCTTGGGGACGGCCGCCCAGCTCGAGAAGGCGCGGCGGGACAAGCTCGACCGGCTCGTCGCCCTGGGCATCGATCCCTGGGGCCGGCGGTTCGACGGCGGGATGCCGATCGCCGCCGTGCGGGCTCGCGGAGAGGGCGTCGAGAAGACGGCGGACGACGGACCGACCGTGCGGGTCGCCGGAAGGATCATGCTCCTGCGGAGCGCCGGCAGCCTCGTGTTCAGCGACCTCCACGACCGCACCGGCCGCATCCAGCTGATGCTCGGCAAGAAGCAGGTCGGCCCCGAGATCTGGAAGGTCGTCGACTGCCTGGACCTGGGCGACATCGTCGGCGTGGACGGCCGGCTCGGCTGGTCGAAGACCGGCGAGCTGACGGTCTTCGTGTCGCACCTGGAGTTCCTCGCCAAGTCGCTCGCCACGCCACCCGACAAGTATCACGGCCTGGTCGACGCGGAGCTGCGGCAGCGGATGCGGTACCTCGATCTGATCCACGGCGAGGGAGTTCGTGACCGGTTCATCGCCCGCAGCCGGATCGTCGAGGCCGTCCGGCGCGTGCTCGCCGCTCGGAACTACCTCGAGGTCGAGGGGCCGACGCTCCAGGACACGGCCGGCGGCGCCGCCGCGCGGCCGTTTTCCACCCACCACAACGCGCTCGACATGCCGCTGGTGCTCCGGATCGCGCTGGAGCTGCATCTCAAGCGGCTGCTCGTGGGGGGGCTGGAACGGGTGTTCGAGCTGGGGCGGGTGTACCGCAACGAAGGGGTGAGCACGCGGCACAACCCCGAGTTCACGATGCTCGAGGCCTACGAGGCCTACGGCAACTACGAGACGATGATGGACCTCACCGAGGCGATCATCCTCGAGGCCGCCGAGGCCGCCGGCTCGCCGGTGCGGTTCGAGTGGCTGGGACGGCCCGTCGACCTGACGCCGCCGTTCCGCCGCGCGAGGTACGACGACCTGCTCCGCGAGGTGACCGGCTGCGACCCGACCGACCCGGCGAGTGTGGCCGCCGCAGCGGCCCAGGCGGGCGTCGAGACCGCGGGCCGGCATCCCGACGTGGTGAAGAGCGATCTGTTCGAGGCGACGGTCGAGAAGACGCTCGACGGGCCGGTGTTCGTGATCGACTACCCCGCGTCGATCTGCCCGCTCACCAAGCGGAAGGCGGGCCAGCCGCACGTCGCCGAGCGGTTCGAGCTCTACGTGGCCGGCATGGAGCTGGCCAATGCCTACACGGAACTCAACGATCCCGACCTGCAGGAGGAGCTGTTCCGCACGCAGCTGGCGGGCCTGGCCGCCGAGGAGTCGATGGCCAGGATGGACACCGACTTCATCACGGCCCTGCGGCACGGCATGCCGCCGGCCGGCGGGCTCGGGATCGGGATCGACAGGCTGGTGATGTTCCTCACCGCCGCGGCGAGCATCCGCGACGTGATCCTGTTTCCGATCCACCGCCCACGGGGGTGAGATTCCACGACGGACGCCCGGTCGATTCCGGGGTTTCGGCGGGGCGGGGGGGCTGGTATCGTTCCGCCCCCCGCGGAGGCTCCTCGCGCCGATGTACAAGCTCCTGCTCTGCTGGCGGTATCTCCGCACCCGCTGGATCGCGCTGGCGAGCATCGTCAGCGTGACGCTCGGCGTGGCGACCATGATCGTCGTCAACGCCGTGATGGCCGGCTTCTCCCACGAGATGCAGACCCGGATCCACGGGATCCTGTCCGATCTCGTGTTCGAGAGCCACTCGCTGTCCGGCTTCCAGGACCCGAAGTGGCACATGGAAGAGATCAAGCGGGCGGGCGGAGACGACATCGTCGGCATGACGCCGACGGTGGCCGTGCCGGCCATGCTCAACTTCCAAGTCCGCGGCCAGTGGGTGACCCGGCAGATCATGCTCATCGGAATCGACGAGGCGACGCACGCGGAGGTCAGCGACTTCGGCCGCTACCTGCAGCACCCCGCCAACCGCGGGCGGCTCTCGTTCGCCCTCCGGGACGGCGGCTACGACACGATCGACAGCCAGTCGGAGAGCCGGGCCGTGACCCGTCCTGCGCTCGAAGGCGCCGGCTGGCCCCACCGCCGGATCCGCGTGGAACGGGAACGGATCTGGCGCGAGAAGCTCGAGGCCGACCGCCGCTCCGGCGCGTCTGCGGAGCCGGTCGACCACGGCCCGAGCCGGTCGGTGGACCAGCAGGTCGACGCGGTGCTGGCCGCCACCACCGCCACGGCGCCATCCGCTCAGGCGGATCAGGCACCGGCGGAGCCGACGCCGGCCGGGTCAAAGCCCGCCGACCCCTTCCGCCAGGCGCGGCCCGAGGAGGGAACGCGGATGGATCCTGCGACCGAGCAGTTCACCGGCGTCGTGCCCGGCATCGGCCTGACGAGCTTCCGCGACGGCGGCGGCGTCGACCGGTTCCTGGTCCTGCCAGGTGACGATGTGAAGATCACCTTCCCCACCGCGGGAACCCCTCCGAAGGCGGTCAGCGATACGTTCACGGTCGTCGACTTCTACGAGAGCAAGATGAGCGAGTACGACTCGAACTTCGTGTTCGTGCCGATCGCCTCGCTCCAGCGGATGCGGGGCATGATCGATCCGCAGTCGGGCCTGACGAGCGTCAACTCGATCCAGATCAAGCTCCGCGCCGGTGCCGACCTGGACGTCGTCCGCGACCGGCTCCGGAAGGTGTTTCCGGCCGACCTCTACGCCGTCTCCACCTGGCGGGACAAGCAGGGGCCGCTCCTCGCCGCGGTCGACATGGAGATGTCGGTGCTCAACATCCTGCTGTTTCTGATCATCGCCGTCGCCGGATTCGGAATCCTGGCGATCTTCTTCATGATCGTGGTGGAGAAGACCCGGGACATCGGCATCCTGAAGTCGCTCGGTGCCGGGGCCGGCGGTATCGGGGGCATCTTCCTCGGCTACGGCCTGTTCCTGGGGATCGTGGGGGCGGGCGCCGGCCTGGCGCTCGGGCTCTCGATCGCCTGCAACATCAACGCCATCCGGGCCGGCGTCGAGTGGTGCACGGGCGAGCGCGTGTTCGATCCCTCGATCTACTACTTCTACCGGATTCCCTCGATCGTGCGGCCCTTCACGGTGGCCTGGATCATCGTCGGCGCCGTCGGCATCGCCGTGGCCTCGAGCGTGCTGCCGGCGCTGCGGGCTGCGCGGCTGCATCCCGTGGAGGCCCTGCGTCATGACTGACGCCCGGACCCCGCTCGTGTGCGTGCGCGGAATGCGGAAGACCTACCGCTCCGGCGAGGGCACGCTCGAGGTCCTCCGCGGGGTGGACTTCGACCTGGCCGCCGGCGAGTTCGTGTCGATCGTCGGCCAGAGCGGTTCCGGCAAGAGCACGCTCCTGCACCTGATGGGCCTGCTCGACGTCGCCGACGCCGGCTCGATCGAGCTCGACGGCGTGCGGGTGGACGGCCTCTCGGCGGCCCGCCGCGACCGACTGCGGAACACCGCCATCGGCATGGTCTTCCAGTCGTACCACCTGCTGCCCGAACTCGACGCGCTGGAGAACGTGCTGGCGCCCCTGATGGTGAGGCACGGCGTCTGGGAGTGGCTGCGGGCCCGCCGCCGGGCCCGGGACACCGCGCGGGCCCTGCTCGACCGCTTCGGACTCGGCGGCCGGCTGCGGCACAAGCCGCGGCAGCTCTCCGGCGGCGAGATGCAGCGTGTGGCGATCGCCCGCGCGCTGGTCACGCGGCCGCGGGTGTTGCTCGCCGACGAGCCGACCGGCAACCTCGACGAGGCCACCGGGGGCGGCATTCTCCAGACGCTCGGCGAGTTGAACCGCGCCGACGGCCTTTCTATAGTGCTCGTCACGCACGATCCGACGGTCGCCCGACGGGCGGACCGGATCGTGCGGTTGGCGGCCGGCCGCGTCGACGACGCACCGAGTCCCGCCGACCTCGCTGCCCGGCGTTGGGCCGGCTGAGGGCCGTCGGGAGGCGGCACCGGCCACCATCCATCCACGTCGCCCGCCAGGAACCCATGCCATGTCGCGGATGATCTTCATGAACGACCGCCTTGTGCCCGAGGAGCAGGCCGTCGTGAGCGTGTTCGACCACGGCCTGCTGTATGGAGACGGGGTGTTCGAGGGGCTGCGGAGCTACGGGGGCAAGGTGTTTAGGCTCGCGGAGCACGTGGACCGGCTGTTCGCCAGCGCCCGGTCGATCTGTCTCGAGATCCCGATGTCCAAGGCAGCGGTGGCGAAGGCGGTCGTCGATGCGCTGGCCGCCAACAAGTTGTCCGACGGCTACGTGCGGCTGGTGGTGACCAGGGGCGCGGGCAGCCTGGGCCTCGACCCCAACAAGACCAAGCATCCCCAGGTGATCGTGATCGCCGACACGATCAGCCTCTACCCGCGCGAGTACTACGAGCGGGGCCTGCGGATCGTGACCGCCGCCACGCAGCGGACGCAGTCGGCAGCCCTCTCCCCGCGGATCAAGTCGCTCAACTACCTCAACAACATCATGGCCAAGCTCGAGGGGCTCCAGGCGGGCTGCATCGAGGCGCTGATGCTCAACCACAAGGGGGAGGTCGCCGAGTGCACGGGTGACAACGTGTTCGTCGTCCGTGGCGGTCGGCTGCTCACACCCCCGCCGGATGCCGGCATTCTCGAGGGCATCACCCGCGGTGCGGTGATGGAACTCGCCGTGGCGGCTGGCGTCGACTGCCGCGAGGTGACGCTCGTGAGGCACGACCTGTACACGGCCGACGAGTGCTTCCTGACCGGCACGGCCGCGGAGGTGATTCCGGTCGTCGAGATCGACGGCCGCACGGTGGGCTCGGGCGCGCCCGGGCCGGTCACGAAGCGGCTCACCGACGACTTCCACGCGCTCGTCCGCAGGTGACCGCCCGCCCGGCGATCACGTCGGCCGACCGCAGCGGACGGCGAAGGCGACCGCACAGGGCGGATCCGGGAGCATGGTCCGGGCCGCGAGCCGGGCCGCGATCGTCTCGGCCTCGGCGAGCGTGCGGGTCAGAGAGAAGCAGGCGCTGCCGCTGCCGGTGAGTCGGGGGGCGAACGCCCCGGCGTCGGCCAGGGCGGCCAGCAGCCGGTCGATCTGGGGCGCCAGGCTCCGGGCCGGAGCCTCGAGGGCGTTCGTCATCAGGGGTGCGGCGGCCTGCAGGCCGCCGGTCCGCAGCGCCGCGACGAGCCGGGCCGCGTCGCCGCGGCGGCTGGCGTCGGGCACGCAGCGGGCGTAGACCGCCGCCGTGGAGAGCCCGCCGGACGGGCAGGCGATCACCGCGGCCACGTCGGGAAGGCCGCCGACGGATGCCACGTGCTCGCCGCGGCCGGTGGCGATGGCGGCGGAGCCGGCGAAGAACCAGGGCACGTCGCTGCCGATGCCCGCGCCGAGCGCCGCGAGCCGCTCCACCGGCCAATCGAGCCCCCACGCCGCCGCGGCGGCGCGGATCGCGGCGGCGGCATCGCTCGATCCTCCGCCGAGTCCGGCGCCCGACGGGATCCGCTTGACGAGGTCGACGTCGAGGCCGGTCGCGATCCCGGCTTCCGCGGCGAGCCTGTCGACGGCACGGACGACGAGGTTCGTGGCGTCGACCGGCACGTCGCGGGCGAGCGCCCTCCCGGATCCTCCGGCGAGCTCGCCGGCGTAGGCGACCCGCAGGCCCACGCCCGGCATGGGTCGCGGCCGCACGTGCAGCGTGTCGGCCAGCGACACCGGCACCATCAGGCTCTCGATCTCGTGAAAGCCGTCGGATCGCCTGCCGAGCACGGCGAGCGAGAGGTTGAGCTTGGCCGGCGCCAGAACCGTCAGGCCTTCGGCCGTGCCGTCCGGGATCGGCGCATCGCTCACCGCCAGCTCGAAACGAACCAGATCGTGCCCAGCGCCAGACCCAGGCCGATCGCCACGAGCACCGACAGCAGGATCGCGATGCTGCGGCCGGCCCAGAGATCGTCGTCGATCATCTCCACGCGGGCAGCCTTGTCGAAAGAGCCGTTCCACACGGGAAACGCCCGCTCATCGTAGACCCACCGGGTCCGCTCGTCGTAGGTGTTGTGGCTCATCGTGCGGGACCTTCGTTCGACCATGGGTCGGGCGGGATATGATGCCCTGCCGATCGAAATGTACCCCGCCGGTCCGGCACCCGCCAGTGCCGTTGCCCCCTGCCGATGGCCCAAGAATCAGCCCCTTTCGCATCGTCAGCCACCCCGGACCCCGGCCGCCGGCACGTGCTCGACCCGGCCAGCGGGCTCGCGGCCTGGCTCACCGAGCGGGGGCAGCCCGGGTGGCGAGCCGGGGCGATCCGCCGCTGGATGCACGGCCGGCGGGCGGCCTCGTTCGCCGACATGACCGATCTGCCCCGGGACCTGCGCGCCGACCTGGAGGCGGAGTTCCGGATCTGGTCGACCTCGATCGCCGTGCACCAGCGGGCCGACGACGGCACCGAGAAGCTTCTCCTCGCGCTCGCCGACGGCCAGCGGATCGAGTGCGTCCTGCTCCGCGACGGCGACCGCCGCACGGTCTGCATCAGCTCGCAGGTGGGCTGCGCGATGGGCTGCGTGTTCTGCGCCAGCGGCATCGACGGCGTGGCCCGCAACCTGACCACGGGCGAGATCGTGGAACAGCTCCTCCGGCTGGCGGCGCTGCTGCCCGCCGAGGAGCGACTCAGCCACATCGTGGTGATGGGCATGGGGGAGCCGCTGGCCAACCTCGACCGGCTCCTGCCGGCCCTGGCCGAGGCGCAGGATCCGCAGGGCCTGGGCATCTCCCAGCGGCGGATCACGATCTCGACGGTCGGCCTGCCGGCCGCGATCGACCGGCTCGCGGCAGCCAATCCCGGCTATCACCTCGCCGTCAGCCTCCATGCCGCGGACGACGCGCTGCGGACCCGGCTCGTGCCGGTCAACAAGGCGATCGGCCTGGCCGACGTGATGGCGGCGGCCGACCGCTACTGGGAAGCGTCCGGCCGGCGACTGACCTTCGAGTACGTGCTGCTCGGAGGCGTCAACGACTCCCCCGACCACGCCGCGGCGGTTGCGCGGCTGATGGGCCGACGGGCGGCGCTGGTCAACGTGATTCCCTACAACGCCGTGGCCGGAATGCCCTGGCAGGAGCCGACCCCAGCGGCGCGGGAGCGGTTTCTGGGGGTGCTGCGGGATGCCGGCATCAACGTGCAGGTTCGCCGCCGCAAGGGGGAGAGCATCGCCGCCGCGTGCGGCCAGCTGCGCCGCAGTGCCGCGGACGCGTGAAGCCGCTCACACCAGGCGGCCGATCAGCCAGACCACGACGAGCACGCCCCCCAGGATGCCGGCCAGCCAGCCGACCCATTCGAGCGTCGCCCGGCGGATCGCGGCCGGATCCTCGTGATGCGTGGCGGCGAACACCAGCGCCGCGACGAGGATCAGGGGCAGCCCGAACACGATTCCCGGCACCCGGTCGCCGAGTGCGGCGAGCAGCAGCAACAGCGACGCGTCCATCAGGCCTTGTCCTCGTCGGCAGACGCCCGCATCGGGCCCGACCACGCGTCGTAGGCGACCAGGAGGTTCAGCATCCCCGCGATCATGGTATAGAGCGTGCCGATCTCGAAGAACCTGCCCAGCCGCGTCTGCCAGATGGAGACCTGGTCGGCGGGCCGCCGATCGAGCGCTCCCGGCCCGGGATAGGGGCGAAACTGCCGCCATGGGGGCAGCGGCCGGAAGTCTTCCTGGTCGAGATCGGGATCGACCTCGACCAGCCGAGCGGCGTAGCCCGGCGACACGACCTGGCCGCGTGCCAGCGGGGGCGCGAGAAACTGGCTCTTCAGGAGCGGCTCCTTGGCGGGACCGTTGAGCCGCCAGGCCTGCACGAGCGCGGGAATGGCGGCGGCGCCGATCCCCGCCTGGCAGACGAACGGCCAGCGCTTCTCGCCTGGCTTCCACGACGCGTACACGACGCGGCCCCCGCCGATCCACATCCCCGCGAGGAAGGTCGGCACCAGCGCGGCCATGAACAGCGCGCCCTTCAGCCGCCGCCCTTGGTAGAGCTGTCCGAGGCCGGGCACCAGCCACGAGAGGGCCGCCGCGACCGCGGGGCTGCGAAGGTCGACGAGGGCGCCGTCATCCGGCGACACGGCCACGATGCGGCCGGAGGGGGAAGAGGACGGTCGACCCACGCGAAGAGGTTCCTGCCAACGAGCGTCGGGAGCCGGCCCTGGGTGCCGCGCCACCCGGGATTCTACTCGAACCAGGCCCCCTCCGAAACGAGCGGCTGCATGTGGGCCGCCTACACGGCATCGCGCTGCAGGCGGACCGGTTCGGTCGGCAGGAGTTCCCGCCACGCCCGCTCGACCGTGGCGGCGTCGACCTGCTCGAGCGCGTCGTCCGCTGCGGCCAGGGCGGCCAGCCGGGCGAGCCTGCAGACCATCCGCGGCACGCCCCCGGCGAACCGGGCGAGGGTCGCCACGGCCGCGTCGGAGAAACACCCCGGATCGCTGCCCGCGCGGCCGAGCGTGTGGGCGATGAAGGAAGCCACGTCGGCCTCGCTCCAGGGTGCGAGATCGATGCGGACGGCCGCCCGGCTGCGGATGGCGGCCGGCACGTGGGCAAGACCCGGCGGTGTGGCGGTCACCAGCACGACGAGCGAACCGAATCGCGGTTCGCCGGCCGCAGCCAGCCGGGCGATGCCCTCGCGGGCGTCGCCGGGTCCGCGGTCCACGTCGTCGAACGCGAGCACGGTCGGCCGCTCCATCAGCGTGTTTTCCCGGATCCGGTCCTCCAAGAGCAGCCAGGGGCGGTCGCCCGAGGCGCGGCTCGCGGCGTCGAGCGGCAGGCGGGCGAGCAGCAGGTCGAGCCACTCGCCGGCGGGCAGTCCATGGAGCGAGAGCGTGGCCACTTCGGCGCCGAGCCCGCCGCAGCGGCGGGCCGCCATCGCCACCAGGTGGCTCTTGCCGAGCCCTTCGTCGGCGATCACCAGGCCGCACCGACCCCGCTCGAGAACCAGCCACTCGATCCGCGCCAGGGCCTCCTCCTCGGCCGCCCCGACATGGAAGCTGGCCGGTTCGATCGTGCCGTCGAAGGCGGCTGCGGCGCGGTGCAGTCGATCGCGTACCATGGCCGGAGTGTAGCCATGCTTCCGCGGCGGGTCAGGAGCGAATTGACCTCGTTTTTCCAGGTTGCCCGCGGAGCGGAACCCACCCGGTGATCCCGTGAGCGAACGGTTCTATC
Organism: Planctomycetota bacterium; assembly: GCA_016872925.1. Classification (GTDB taxonomy): domain Bacteria; phylum Planctomycetota; class Planctomycetia; order Pirellulales; family UBA1268; genus QWPN01. Next base: position 7,306 of record VGYR01000051.1, on the reverse strand, counting down.
TGGCGACGCCGCCGCGAGACGGGCATGCGGTGCTCGCGGGGGACGAGGCCCGGCACCTGGCCCGGGTGATGCGGTGCACCGTCGGCGACGAGGTCGTCGTGTTCGACGGCTGCGGCGGCTCGTGGCGGGCCCGGGTGGCCGCGATCGGCCGCGACGAGGTGCGTCTGACCGTGGGCGCGGCCAGGCCGCAGGCCTCCTCCGATCGGCCGCCACTGACGCTGGCGGTGGCGCTGCCGAAGGGAGATCGGCAGAAGTGGCTCGTGGAAAAGCTCACGGAACTCGGCGTCGATCGGCTCATCCCCCTCGTGACCACGCGGGGCGTCGCCGCGGCCACGTCCGCCGCCGTGGAACGGCTGGAGCGGGGCGTGATCGAGGCCTGCAAGCAATGCGGTCGCGACACGCTCCTGCGCGTGGCGGAACCGGCGAGTGTCGCCGCGCTCGTGGGTGAAGCGGATCCCGCCGCGGTCCTGGTGGTCGCCGATCGCGATGCGGCGGGGCTCGAAGCCCGGGCGGTCGCCGGCCGGCCGATCATCGGCCTCGTCGGACCGGAAGGAGGCTTCACCGCGGAGGAACTCGCCGCGGTCGACGCCGCGGGGGGCCGGAGAGTGTCGCTCGGGCCGCACATCCTCCGGGTGGAGACGGCGGCCGTCGCACTGGCGGCACGACTGGCCTGACGGGTGGTCACGGTCCGTCGTGGGGGCCGCGCGCCGCAGAAGCCCTGGGTTCACAAGGCCGCCAACTGCGCGACCGCATCGGTCAGTTCCGTCGCGGCGTCGTGTTCGTCGACGGGCTCGATGCCGATCCACCCGCGATAGCCCCGCTGTTCGAGGGCGGCGAAGACGGCGGGCAGATCGACCTGGCCGGTTCCCAGCACCACCGCCCGGCCACGTCCTGCAAACGGCCCGGCGACGGCGTCGGTCGCGTGCACGCTCGCCACGTGGGAGCCCAGCTGCTCGACCGCGGCGACCGGATCGTGCCCATGGACGACGAGCGCTCCGGTGACGAGGTCGCAGGTGAGGCCGCCGTCCGGCAGCGCGGCGATCAGCCGGGCGAGATCGGCCGGCGCGGCGCGGCCCGCCTCGGCGCAGAGCGTGGCGCCGACGTGCTCGCCGAACTGGGCCAGGTCGGTGAGCACGTCGACGAGCAGCTGCCAGTGCGGGCCCGACGATTCGGCAGGAATCTCGCCGATGTGGTTGAGCACGAGCCCTGCACCGAGGTCGTGGGCCAGCCGCAGGGCATCCTTCGTGGCGGTGATCCGTCCCTCGAGCCGCTCGGTGTCGGCATAGCCGCCCCGTGTCCGGAAGGAGATCGCCGAGACGACGACACCCTCGTCGCCGAGCCACGTGCGGATCTGTCGCAGGCCGGTTCGCGAGACTTCCGCCGCATCGAGCGAGTGGCGGGCGTCGAGTTCCACGCCCCGGGCGCCGATGTTCCGCGCCATCCGGAGGGCCCGGCGCACGTCACGGGCGAGCATCGCCGTCGGCACGGAGATGCGGGTGGTGTCCATGAGGCAGCGGGGGCGTCTCGGATCGCGATTGGAGGCGCTCCTATAGTAGTATCTGGCCGGCATGCCGCACCTCGAGATCGTCACCGCCGCCCTGGAACAGATCGCTCCGCTACGGCTGGCGGCGGCGTGGGATTCGGTCGGGCTCTTGGTGACGCCGCGCCGGCAGGTGGTGGACCGGGTGATGACCTGCCTGACGCTCACGCCCGAGGTGGCGGCCGAGGCGGTTCGCGAGCGGGTGGACCTCGTGGTCGCGCACCATCCGCTGCCCTTTCGGCCGGTCGCGCGGATCACCCCGGCCACCGGGCCCGGCCGCGTGTTGCTCCAGCTCATCGGCGCGGGGGCGGGCATCTGGAGCAGTCACACGGCGTGGGACTCAGCCGCCGGCGGGATCAACGATCAGCTGGCCGACGTGCTCGGCCTGGCCCACGTGGCGCCGATCGAGCCCGACGCGGAACTTCCGCGCGTGGGTTTCGGCCGCGCCGGATCATCGGCGGAGGGATGCACCGTAGGCCACCTGGCGGCCCGGGCTGCCGAGGCGCTCGGCGTGCAGCACGTGCAGATCGCCGGGGAGCCGGGTCGGCCCGCGGGCCGGGTCGGCATCGTGTGCGGATCGGGAGGAGACTGCATCGAGCAAGTCGCCCGCGGTGGCTGCGACACGCTGGTCACCGGCGAGGTGAAGCTGCATCAGGCGACCGAGGCCGCCGCCGCGGGGATGGCCGTGGTGGCCGTCGGGCATCATGCCAGCGAGCGCTTCTCGATGGACGCGCTGGCGGAGCGGCTGGCGGCCGCGGCGGGGGTTGAATCCTGGGCGAGCCGGGACGAAAGGGATCCGCTGGGCTGGCTCTGAGGGCCGGCCGCGGCGGAGATCCGGCGGCCGGCGCGTTGCCCCGGGGGTGTGGCGCGCGAATACTGAAGGCACAGGTCTGAGCGGGTTCGCCGCAGGCCAGGCACTCACAGACCCCCGGCCACCGCATGCCCCGCTTTCTCACCGCCCTGCCGGTCTTCAACGAGGCCGCCCACGTCGACGGCGTGCTCGACGAGGTGCTGCGGCATGTGTCCGACGTGCTCGTCGTCGACGACGGCTCGACCGACGGGACGTCCGATCTGCTCGCGGCGCGGGTCGCCCGTCGGGGCGACATCCGCGTGGTGCGGCATGCCGGCAACCGTGGCTACGGGGTGGCCCTGGCCACCGCCTTCCGGGAGACGGTCGACGGTCCCTGGGACGGCCTGGTGACGATCGACTGCGACGGGCAGCACCAGCCGCAGCTGATCCCGCAGTTCATCGCCGCCTGCACCGATCCTGCAGTGCCGGCCGACATCGTCAGCGGCAGCCGGTATTTCAGGCGGTTGCCCGGCGACAGCCTGCCTCCGGCGGCGCGGCGGCGGATCAACGCCGAGGTCACCGCCGAGATCAACGACCGGCTCGGCCTGACGCTCTCCGACGCATTCTGCGGCTTCAAGGCCTACTCGCGGCGGGCGCTGGAGCGGCTCCGGGTGACCGAGCCGGGCTACGCGATGCCGCTGGAGGTGTGGGTGCAGGCGGCAGCCGCTGGGCTCGCGGTCGTGGAGCTTCCCGTGCCGCTGGTGTATCTCGACCTCGCGAGGAGTTTTGGCGGCGCTCTGGACGACGCGGCGACCCGTCTGGCCTACTATCGCCACGTTCTCGATCGGGCCGAAGCGGCGGTCGCCGCCGCGGCCGGGGGGCCCGACGCTTCGGTCTAGAGGCGGCGCTGCCCGTCGGCGAGACGTCGTCCGTTCGAGGGCCCTCCTTCGGCATGCCTGCGTCGCGTCGCTCATTCAGCCCCCCCGAGCCTTCGGGGGCGAGGCTCGTGGCTCCTCCGGTCGTGCCCGGCCCGGGAACCGGGTCGATCGAGGCCCTGGTCGACAACAACCGGCTGCTCCGGGCCGCCCTCGACGTGCGGATCGGAGACATGCGGCTCTGGGAACTCGTGGCCGCCACCCGCCGCGAGGTGCTGATGGTGGCGGCCGAATACACGGGCCACTACCGCGACGTCACCCGCCCCGCGGACGTCGCGGACTGGATCGCCCGGCCGATCATCATGGGGGGGCATCAGCCGGAACTCTTTCATCCGGGCGTGTGGCTCAAAAATGCGGCCCTCGACGCCTATGCGCGGCAGGTGGGGGGCACGGCGATCAATCTCGTGGTGGACACGGATCGCTGCGGGCGGGTGACCGCCCCGGTGCCCGTCGGCACTCCCGAGTCGGCGCGCATCGAGGACGTGCCGTTCGACGCCTTCAGCGTCGAGGCGGCGTGGGAGGAGCGGCCGGTCGTCGACCCCGAGTGCTTCGCGACCTTCGGCGACCGCGCGTCGCGGCTGCTCGCGCCGCTCGTGCCGCGGCCGATCCTCCGCGGCTGGTGGCCGCTCGCGGTGACACGGGCGCAGGCCAGCCACCGGCTCGGTCTGGGCATCGCCCAGGCGCGGCACATTCTCGAGGAGCGGTTCGGCCTCGAGACGCTCGAGCTTCCGGTCAGCGAGATGATGCGGCTGCCGACGGTGATGGTGTTCGTGGGCTGGCTGTTGGCACACGCGCAGCAGTTGCACGCCGCCTACAACGAGGCGCTCGCCCAGCACCGGCGCGAGCGGCGGATCCGTGGCCGCGGCCGGCCGATGCCCGACCTCGTCGTGCGGCACGACTCGTCCGGCGAATGGCTCGAGGTGCCGTGGTGGATGTGGTCGCGGGAGGATCCGCGGCGCCGGCGGGTCTACGCCCAGACGGCGCCGGGGGGCGTGCTGGCGCTGTCCGACCTGGAGACGCTGCGGGTCGAACTGCCGATCGCCCCCGACACGTCGCCGTCGAAGTGGGTCGACGCCCTCTCGCGGATGGAGGAACACTCGATCCGCCTGCGGCCGCGGGCGATCGTGACGACGCTCGTGTCGCGGCTGTTGGTGGCCGACGTGTTCGTCCACGGCATCGGCGGCGCGGCCTACGACGCGATCACCGATCATGTCGTCCGTTGCCTCGTCGGGTCGGATCCGCCGCGGCATGCGGTGGTCACCGGCACGCTGCGGCTGCCGGTGGAGGATCTGCATCCGGCGCTGCAGTCCGCCGATCCGGCGGTGGCGCTCCACGCAGCCCGCGCCACGCTCCGCGACCTCCGCTACCACCCCGAGCGGCACCTCGTTCCGATCGAGTCTCAGCCGGAGACGGTTCGCGAGATGGTCGCGGCGAAGGGGCGTTGGATCGAAACGCATCCCACGGCCACGTTGGCCCGCAGACGCTGTCATGAGATCCGCAAGCTCAACGAGCACCTCGCGGCGGAACTCGTCGGCCAACGGCTCGCCACCGAACTCCGCGTGGGGCAGTTGACCGAGGCGGTGCGGGCCCGTGGGGTGTTGCAGTCACGCGAATTTCCCTGGTGTTTTTTCCCGGAAAAGACGCTCAAAACCTTCCTGCTACTGGAAAACGAGGCAGGCGACGCCTAGATTGTCCGCCAACGGACTGATTTTGAGTCGCTCCAGGGAAAGGAGGCATCATGCATCGGGTCGACCGATTCCCGCGTGGTCGTCGTGCAACGGCCGCGGTTGGCGGATGGGCGTCGGGTGGCGTGCGAGTGCCGCGCCGTTCCTCTCGGTCGTCGGCGCGGACTCAGGCGTCGGCAGCGACAACCGCACGGCCCGCCACCGCCCGGAAGAAGAGTCGGCTGCGCGTTCAAGCCGGCACGAAATCGGCCGGCCGCGTGGTGAAGCGACCTGCCGCCCCGAAGGCGGCGGAGTCCGTGAAGGTCAAGATCGCCGCCGGCACCGACCGGCAGCCCGAGCTGCCCGTCGCCAAGCGGCAGCGTTCCGCTGCCGACTCGGGGGAGCCGGTGCAGACCGTGGAAATCAGGCCCTCCGGCTCGGCGGGGGCTCGGCGTCCGGCCGAAAAGCGGCCCGTCATCCGCCATCTTCCGCACCACCCGATCCTGCCCCTCAAGCCGCCGGCTTGGATGCTCGAGGAGTGCCAGGTCGCCCCCGCCCGGGCCGGTGACCAGAGCGAGATCCTCCAGCTCCTCGCGGGCCTGCCGACGCCTCCCTCGCGGGCGGAGTTTCATGCAGCCGTCGACCATCCGGAGCACGATTCGGCCAATCGCCTGGTGGCCCGCCTCGCCGGCCGCATCGTCGGCCACGTGGAGATCGTGCCCCGCGACCTGCTGGTGGGACCGGCGGTCGTCCGGGGCGCCGTGCTCGACCGGATCGCGGTCCTGCCGGAGTGCCGGGGTGCCGGGCACGGCCAGCGGCTCGTCCGCGCGGCGGAGGACCGGATGCGGCAGTCGGGTGCCGTCGTCGCCTTCTCGCGGACGCGGATCGCGCCGTCGTTCCACGAACTCGGCTGGAGCGTGCTGGGCCGCGACTGCGCGACGCCGGGGCGCCCCACCGACATCCTCGCGCGGCTCCTGGAAGGGCCGCAGCGGAGTGGCGAGGCCGTGACCATGCGGCAGTGGCGGCACGTCGAGTTGCCGGCGATCCTGCGGATCTACCGTCAGAACGCGGAGCGGTTCGTCGGGCCGCTGGATCGGAGCGAAAACTATTGCCGCTGGCTCGTCAGCCGCGGCGCATTCGACTCGATCCTCGTGGCCTTGGTCGGCCAGGACCGGTACGAGCTGCACGAGTCGAGTGCGCGGATCGTGGGCTACTGCATCCAGGCCGGGACCAGGGTGCTCGAGATCATGGCCGATCCGGAGTTTGCGGGCCTGGAGCGGGAAATCCTCGCCCGGGTGTGCGCCGAGGCGATCGAGAACGACCGCCAGGAAATCGTCTACGAGTCGAGCGTCGCCGATCTCCTCCACGAGGCCGTGGCCGGCGGCGGTAGCCTCGTCCAGGGGGGCGACAGGATGATCGTGGCCAAGGTCTTCCGGCCGCTCGACCTGCTCACCGCCCAGGCGCCCGCCGTGGCGGCCCGGGTGGCCGCGGCGGACATCAAGGAGACGGTCGAGCTGGGCCTCGACGCCCCCTCGTTCCGCGGCTCGATCATCGTGGCCGACGGGCGGGATCCGCGCGAGGCGACGGTGCATCCGGGTCGCGTGGGCCGCAGCTACCTCCGGCTCTCCGATGACGAGCTCGGCAGGCTGCTGCTCGGCCAGAGTGATCCTGTGGAGGCGGTCGCCGCCGGCCGCATGGAGCCCTCGACGCAGATGGCGCAGAAGCTGGCCGGCCAGCTGTTTCCGCGGCAGCCGCTCTGGTGCCCGATGTGGGACGATCTGCCGGCCTGATACGGGGCCGGTCCTTCCTTGCCGGGCGCGACTCGGGACGTCAGGAAGCCGCAATCGCGTGAGCGATGCGGGCGTGCGGCCAGCGCGCATGGCTCGGAGATCGGGGCTTCCGACGCGGGGTCTGGAGAAGTGCGCCGCGGGTTGGAAACCCGCGCTCCTCTCAGGCTCGGGCGGCCCCGAGCCTCGCAAAGGCGCGAGGATCACGTGTGACCCGTATGAGTCAGTCGGCGATCCCGATCACGCGGAGCATGGTGGGCGGAGGCAGCGGCTCGGGCCGCGGCTTATCGCGGTTGCCGCCGAGTGTCTCCCAGCGGAGCAGGAACCGCCTGGCTGGATCGCCGGTGGATCCCGCGTCGAACTGCCAGTTGACCTCAGGGCAATCGCATCTTAATCGGCCTGTTTTCCCGTCAGAATTCCTTCCAAGACATCGTTACACCCGCCTGCTTGGAGTCGTTTGCCCCGAATCGAGCAATTTTTCACGGAAGTGTCTCGCTTGAGAATCGAGAGCGCCAGCCTCCGAAAGGCGCCGGCGATTTCGGGGGCGTTGCCGCGGCGGATTCGGCTCTTGTCCTCTCCGAAGGTGACGT
>VGYR01000050.1 GCA_016872925.1 Planctomycetota bacterium | reverse complement strand
ATCACCACGCAATCCCGCTCCATCCCAGTCCTCCATCCCAGTCTGGCGGAGAGCCGGCGGACGCAACCGTGGGGGCGGTGGCCGCCCCAACTCCCGGTCAACGGTCAACCAGTTCCCGGCTATTGCTTGCGGAAGCGCCGTTGACCGTCCGATCCTTCGTTCGCTCCCCGGCTGATTCCCTCGCGGGGTGGCGTTCCCGGGCTCGCCGCGTCGCCGCATGGCGTCGTAGAATCGGCTGTCATGGATGCACGCGTCGTCGAATTGCGGCCCCTCGTTGGCGACGAGTGGGCGGAGTGGTACGCCATGACCCCGGCGCAGCGGCTCGAGGCCTCGTCGAAGCTCTGGCAGACCTACCTGCAATTGGGAGGATCCCTTGACCCCGAGCCCGATCCTCAATGTCCTTTCTACTCTGAGGAGGAACGGCGTGCGTTCGCTCCTCATGGGCGGTCAGGCCTGCGTGTTGTACGGCGCGGCGGAGTTTAGCCGCGACACCGACGTCGTCGTGCTGTCCGACGACGACAACCTCGAGCGTCTCCGCTCGGCTGTCGGAGAACTGCGGGCGGATGTGATCGCTGTCCCGCCATTCGAAAAGCGTCACCTGGAAGCCGGGCACTCCGTGCACTTTCGCTGTCATGCGCCCGGGGTCGAAGGGATGCGTCTCGACGTGATGGCGAGGATTCGGGGGCTACCGGACTTCGCGGACCTCTGGGAGCGACGGTCAACCATCGATACCGACGATGGTCCGATCGACGTGCTTTCGCTTCCCGATCTCGTCACAGCCAAGAAGACGCAGCGCGACAAGGACTGGCCGATGATTGCACGGCTGATGGAGGCTGACTACGCCTTCTCCGATGCGCGGGCGGACGCTGTCCGGGTGGCATTTTGGCTCCAGGAACTGCGGACCCCGTCACTGTTGATCGAGGTCGCCCGGTCCGACGCTGATGCTGCTCGGGCCGCGTCGGCGGCCCGGCCGCTCCTCGCTCACGCCCTGGCCGGCGATGCCATCGCTCTTGCTGCCGCGTTGCGGGCCGAGGAGGATCGGGAACGGGAAGTCGATCGCCAGCACTGGGCTCCCCTTCGTCTGGAACTCGAGGAGTTGCGCCGCGCCAGGCGGGGCTGACGTTTCCGGTCTCGCCGCGGCCGATCTGTACTCCAGCCTGCTGCCATTCCGCTCGTCGCCTCCGGTTTTTCCATCGACACGAGCGTCCGCTCGGGCCGGCGCCGCATTCTCTCCCCCCCCCGCCCTCTGGGGACATCACCACGCAATCCCGCTCCATCCCAGTCTGGCGGAGAGCCGGCGGACGCAACCGTGGGGGCGGCGACCCCCTCCCCAACTCCCGGTCAACGGTCAACCAGCTCCCGGCCATCGCTTGCGGAAGTGTCGTTGACCGTCCTATCCCTCTATCCTTCAGGGCGTGCTACGGCCCGGGCTGCCGCTCCACCGTGGTCCGGCTCGACCAGGCGTCGAAGTACAAGGGCCGGCCGTCGACTTCCACCTCGCCCCGCTGGAAGTCGGCCGGCTCGGACCGCAGCCCGGGAAACGGCGGGCAGAGATCGCGGCCCCAGTCGAGGTTCACGATCAGCCGGTAGCTGTCGCGACCACCGCAGAAGAAGTCGGCCACCCGCGGGTCGTCGGCCGGCTGAACGCCATACGACGCGTCGGCCGGAAGCCAGCCCCAGGGGGCCACGTAGATCTCGGCCCAGTCGTGCATACCGATGCCGGTGCCGGTCAGGGGCCTGGTCTCGAAGCCGCTCTGCCAGCGGGCGGGTACGCCCGCGATCCGGCACATCGTGATGAACAGCGTGTTCTGCACGCCGCAGTCGCCACGCCGCACCGCGAAGCCCCTCACCGCCAGCGATGGGATCGTCGAATACTCGTCCTCGGCCTGCCACGGGATGGAGCGGCTCACCCACCGGAAGATCCGCCGCGCCCGCGCCAGCGGGTTGGCCTCGCCGCCCACGATCTCCGCGACCTCGCGGCGGATCTCGGGCGTGAACACGATGTGGGGAGGTCGCTCATCGAGACAGGCGCCGTCCCAGTCAGCCGGCAGGGGCAGCGCCCGCGACTCGTCGAGGGCGGGAGCGAATGCGAACGACACGAACTCGAAGACCTCGCGGAACTCGATCGCTCCCGGCGGGTCGGCGACCACGCACTCCAGCAGCACCGACCGTTGCAGGCAGCCTGTCGCACGCCGATCGAGCCGGCCGGCGGCAGCGACCGACGGCTCGCCAGGACCAGTCTCGAGGAGCCGGACCTCCCGCTGCAGGTCGGTCTCCTGCGGGAACGGCAGCCAGGCCCTGACCCGAGCCCCCGGCCGGATCCCGGGCTGCGCCGCGGGCACCGTGATGGTGTGCGTGACCCGATGCCGCACGGGCAGCACGCGGTCGCTCCCGGTTCGCGTTGCCTCCGCAATCACGGCCCTGACGTGGTCGGCGAGCGACCAGGCCGGCGGTGGCGGCGGCCTGGTCGCATCGCGTCGCCCGCGGGCCCGGGGAGAAAAGAGAACCAGGTTCTGCGGGGCGCGGCGCTGGAACACCCGTCGACCGGCGACCAGCCGGGTGGGCAGCTGGGCCTCCACTGCCCACGCAGCGACCTCGGCGTCGGTGGCATCGGGAATCTGTCGGCGAACCGCGGTGGCAAGGGCCTCCGGATCGAGCGAGTACTCGTGGCGGAGGCGACGGACGATCTCCGTCAGTTCCTGGCGGGCTCGGGCGTCGACTTCAGGCCCGGTCGGCGCGGCGTCGCGCAGCCTGTTCCCCACGTCGGCGAGATCGCCGCACTCGAGCAGGCTCCGGGCCGTGACGACGACGGGATCCGTCGTCGTGAACGCGACGGAGGCCGCGGGCGGTTCCGCCGCGACGCAGGCGGCCGGCGCGAGGGCCACGACCAGGAGAAGTGAGCGGCGAATCACCGATGCCCGACGCCCCGGAGGCTCGACGCCCTGGAGGATTCGCATCCAGCGGGCGTCGCCCGAGTGTAGCCGGACCCCGGATTTCGCCGGCCAGGGCAGCTGGTGCGCGGAATCCATGCCGGACCCGCGGTCGACGCCGGGCACCCCATTTTTGAGCCGCACGCGCTTGCAGGACTTCCCCCCTCCGCATATCATCCCTGCACTTCGCGGGGGAGATGAGCGGAGCCAGCCGGGACGGCAGTGTCGTCGCCGGTGGCCCGTTCGTTTCGTCTGCCCCGTGAGCGTGTCGGCGGCCGTGATCGGCGCACGGCAGAGTGCTTCCAAACCATATGAGAAAGGGGCGCAGCGATGAACGAAAGCTTCTGCATGATGGGCTTGGCGATGCCCGACCTGTCGGTGTTTCAGTACAACGCGGTGGACAACATCTTTTCGCTGACGGTCGCGACGATGGGGGCGGCGGCCCTGTTCCTGTTCATGGCTCGGGCGCACGTGGATCCGGAGTATCGTCCGGCCCTGCTCGTGTCGGGCCTGGTGGTATCGATCGCCTGTTACCACTACTTCATGATTCGCCACAGCTGGCACGACGCCTACTCGCTGGTCGACGGCGGCTACAAGGGTACCGGAGCGGCCTTCAACGACTTCTACCGGTACGCGGACTGGATTCTCACGGTGCCGCTGTTGATGGTGGAACTCGTGGCCGTCCTCCGGCTGCCGGCGGCCAAGGCGTCGAGCCTGCTGACGCGGCTGGTGATCGCGGCGGCACTGATGATCGCGCTCGGCTATCCCGGTGAGGTGATCGCCGACCCGGCCCGATGGACCGAGCGGGTCGTCTGGGGCGGCCTGTCATCGATTCCGTTCTTTTACATTCTCTACGTGCTCTGGACGGAACTGACGAACTCACTCGACAGCCAGCCCCCCGCGGCCCGACAGCTGCTCGAGATCGCGCGGCTGGTGATCTTGCTGACCTGGGCCGTCTATCCGATCGCGTACGCGATCGGTGGCACGCCAGACGCCCTGGCGGCGAAGGCCGGCACCGCGGATGCGGCTGCCGGCATCGTCGGTGCCAGGGGCGTGTGCGGACTGCAGATCGGCTATGCGATCGCCGACATGACCGCCAAGGCGGGCTTCGGACTGCTGATCTACCTCATCGCCCGAGCCAAGAGCACGAAGAGTGCCGCGGGCGACGCGTACGGTACCGTCTGATCGGCCCGACTCGTTTCTCCGGAAGAACATGCACGCGGCCTCGGTAATCATGCTCTCGTGGGCGATGATCGGGGCCGCGTGCTTTTTTTCACGCCCCCTGCCGGGGGTCACTGCCGGCGTTTTGGCGATGCTCGTGGCGCTGGTCGGCCTGCCGCATGGGGCGGCCGACCATCGCTACGCCCGCCCGAGGCTGGAGCCACTTCTCGGGGGGGCCTGGATGGTGGTGTTTCTGGCCGCCTACGTCACGGTTGCGGCTGCGATCGCAGGCGGCTGGTTCGTGGCACCGGCAGCCACGATCGTGGTGTTCTTCCTGGCTTCGGCATGGCACTTCGGTCAGGAGGAGCCGCGAATCCCGCTCGGCCCGCCGTGCCTTCGGCCGGTGTTTCGCTGTGCCCGCGGAGGGCTGGTGATGTGGGTGCCGCTGGTCGTTCATGGCGATGAGGTCCGGGCGACCCTCGGTCTCGTCGCGCCGGGGGGCTCGACTCCCGCCATCCAGCAGGCCACCACGCTGCTGACCGCGTGCGCGTGGATCATGCTGCCGATCGCGGCGGTGGGCTGGGCTCTCCAGGGTCTGGCGGCCCGCGACCGCGGCGGCAGGATGCGGCGGGTCTTGATCGCCGACAACCTGCTGGTCGCATCGCTGGCGGCCCTGTTCGCCGCGGCGAGTCCGCTGGTGAGCTTTCCCGTCTACTTCTGCGCCTGGCATTCGGTGCGCGGCCTCCGGCGACTCCGCCGGGAACTCGGCGAGAGCTGGCCGGAACTGGCCGCGAGCCTGGCCCCCTTGACCGCGGTCGCCATCGCCCTGATCGGCGCCGCGTCCTGGCTCGTGCTCGGGGGTGATGGCTGGAGCGACACCCTCCTCCGGGCGACGTTCGTCGGCCTGAGCGCCGTGGCCGTACCCCATCTGGTCCTGCATGGCATCGCCCCCGTGTTGGAGGCGTCCGCCCAGCGCCGGCCGAGGCCTGGTTTCCAGATCGGGAGCCCCGCATGACGTCGGCCCCGGAGTTCGACTACGGAATCGTCGGCGGCGGCCTGCAAGGCTGCCTGCTGGCCCATGCCGTGGCTTGGCACCGGCCGGAGGCGACCATCCTGCTGGAGGAACGGTCGACCGAACTCTGCGGGAATCACACCTGGTCGTTTCACGAGACCGACGTCGCCGAGGAGGCGCGAGGCTGGGTCGACCCTCTGGTGGCCCACCGCTGGCCGAGCTACCGCGTCAGGTTTCCGGGCCTGTCGCGGCTGGTCCGCATTCCCTACGCGACCATCACGTCGGACCGCCTCCGCGAGGCGACGCTGGCACTGGCCGCTCGAGCGGCGGTTCCGGGTCGGCCCGGCGGCCTCGTCGTGCGCGAGGGGGAATCGTGTGAGATCCTCTCACCGACCGTCGTGCGAATCGACGGAAGCACCGAGATCTCCTGCCGGGCCGTCCTCGACTGCCGCGGACGGGCGCCGGCCCCGGCGCCGGGTGGAGCGGGCTATCAGACGTTCATCGGTCACGAATACCAGACTCCCCGACGCTGGCCACCCTCGGAACCGACGGTCATGGATGTCCCGACAGACCAGGCCGCCGGATTCGAGTTTCTCTACGAGCTGCCGCTGGGGCCACACCGGGTGCTGCTCGAATACACCCGCTTCCACGAGCTGCCGGGCTGCGACGAATCGCGGGCCGCCGAACTGATCGCGCTGCGGCTGGCCGAGGCCGGTGCCGAAACCGCGGACCTGATCCGAACCGAGCGCGGATGTCTCCCGATGCCCTACGCCTGGGCGGACAGCCGCCCGGGATCATCCCTGGCCGGCGGCTACGCCGGCGGCTGGTATCACGCCGCCACGGGATACTCGATGCCGTTGGCCGTTCGGTTCGCCGAACTGGTGGCCCGCGCCCGACCAGACCGGATCGCCGCCGTGGTCGCTGCGGCCGCCGCTGAGGATCGCCTGCGGCGCGGATTCGCCCGGTTTCTGAACCGCTTGCTCTTTTGCCTCGTCAGGCCCGAAGACCGCTGGAAGATCTTTCAGCGCTTCTACCGCGTGCTGCCGGAAGAGCGGATCGCACGGTTTTATGCGCATCGCTTCACCTTCTCCGATGCGGTTCGAATCGTGATCGGCAGACCGCCGACCGGGCTGGCACCGATTCGGTTCGCCAGATCCTTCATCTCGCTCGCGAAACCGGTGCCGACATGACCGCACATCCCCTGGGTTTCGCGGGCCCGGCGCACCAGACCGCCCGCACTCGGCATGGCTGGTCCAAGGCCCTTCACCTGGCCCCCGACCTCTATCCCGGGGTTGGCGGCAAGCGGTTCCGGGCCAACCTGCTCCAGCAGGCCTACGCCTTCGCCGGCGGCCGCGGCGCGGCGCCGGTGCTGATCGCGGACGCCGTCGAAATGCTGCACGCCGGTTCGCTCGTGATCGACGACTTCGAGGACGAATCGCTCAACCGCCGCGGACAGCCTGCGCTGCACCGCGTGATCGGTCCGGCCCGGGCCGTCAATGCGGGCAACTGGATGTACTTTCGGGCGCTGGAACTGGCGGCGGCCGCCGTGGAGCATCCGGCCCGTTCGGCGGAACTCGTGGGGCGGTTCATCACGGTGGCCCGGCAGTGTCACGAAGGACAGGCGATCGATCTGGCCACGCGGGTCGGCGAGGTCACGCCGCGGCAGGCCCAGGTCACCGCGCTGGCGATTTCGCGTTGGAAGACCGGCCGGCTGGCATCACTGGCAGGCTGGAGCGGGGCCCACGCCGCGGCCGGGGACTCCCCGACGCTCCTGGCCGTTGCCGCCTTCGGTTGCCGGGTGGGCATCTGCCTGCAGATGAAGAACGACCTCGACGAGTTGGCCGAGCTGGTCGCCGGGTCGGATCGGTGCGACGATCTCCGCAATCATCGCGTGACATGGCCCTGGGCCTGGGCGGCGAGCGAGCTGTCGGACCGGGAGTTTGCGGCCTGGCAACATCGCCTCCGGCGGTCGGTCGGTCAGCCGGCCGCCTTCCGTCCGCTTGCCAAGGACTTGCTCGACGCGACCCGCCGCCGAGCGACGGCCACGATCAACGCCCGGCTCGATCGGGCGGTCGAGAGGCTCACCGGCGCGACGGACGGCAGCCGGGACGTCGGCCCGCTGGCCGAGGTCTGCGACGCCCTGCGGATCGCCAACGAGCCGACGAAGGCAGGGGCGCTCCTGTGAGCCTCGCGACCGACGCCGGGCCGCGGCGGCCGCGGTCACGCAGCAGCCCGCGACGACGGGCGGCCGTGATCGGCAGCGGCTTCGGCGGCCTGGCGGCTGCCATCCGCCTGCAGTCGATGGGCTTCGAGACGGTCTGCTACGAAGCCCACGACCAGCCGGGCGGCCGGGCCGCCGTCTACGAGGACCAGGGCTACATCTTCGATGCGGGGCCGACCGTGATCACCGCCCCTCACTGCCTGGAGGAGCTCTTCGCGCTCTCCGGGCGGAGGATGGGCGACTACGTGCGCCTCGTGCCGGTGAGCCCGCTGTACCGGCTCCAGTGGACCGACGGCGTCGCCTTCGACTACGTCGCCGACGAGGCGGGGCTGATCGAGCAGGTCCGCCGGGTGAACCCCGCCGACGTCGACGGCTACCGTCGCTTCGCGGACTATTCGCGGCAGGTGTTCCAGAAAGGCTACGAGGAGCTCGGCGCCGTCCCGTTTCTCCGGTTCACCGACATGCTCCGCGCCGTCCCCCACCTGGCCCGCCTGCGGGCCGACCGGAGCGTCTATGCGACCGTGGCGCGATTCGTCAAAGACGAGCACCTCCGGCAGGCATTCAGCTTTCACCCCCTGCTCGTGGGCGGCAATCCGCTGGAGACGAGCTCCGTGTACACGCTGATCCACTGGATCGAGCGGAAGTGGGGCGTGTTCTTTCCCGAGGGGGGAACCGGGGCGCTGGTTCGCAGCCTGGTGCGGCTGTTCCAGGATCTCGGCGGCACGCTCCGCCTCCGGGCTCCGGTCGATCGCATCACCCTGGAGACCGCGGACGACGCGACCAGGCATGTCGTCCATGCCGCGGACGGTCCCCCTGAGCCGTTCGATGCGGTCGTCTCCAACGCCGACGTGCACCACACCTACGCCAGGCTCTACCGCGGGATCGCCGCGGCCGGCCATCGCCAGCGGCGGCTCGAGCGGATGGCCTGGTCGATGTCGCTGTTCGTGCTCTATTTCGGCACCAGCCGGCGGTATCCGAACCTGGCGCACCATACGATCCTCTTCGGGCCCCGGTTCCAGGGGCTGCTCCGCGAGATCTTTCACGGCCACCGCCTGCCCGCCGACTTCAGCCTGTATCTCCACGCACCGTCGATCACCGACCCCGGCATGGCCCCGGCGGGCGGCGAATCGTTCTACGTGCTCAGCCCCGTGCCGCACCTGGGCAACGCGGCGATCGACTGGGAGGCCGCGGCGACCGCGTACGGCGACGCGATTCTCGAGTCGCTCGAGCAACATCTTCCCGGGTTGCGAGCGGCGATCGTCACGCGTCGGCACTGCACGCCCACGGACTTCGCGGCGCGGTTCAACGCCCATCACGGCTCCGCCTTCTCGGTCGCGCCGACGCTGACGCAGAGTGCGTATTTCCGCCCCCACAACCGCGACCCGGACATTCCCGGGCTGTACCTCGTCGGCGCGGGCACCCATCCGGGGGCCGGGGTGCCCGGGGTCGTCAACTCCGCCAAGGCCACCTGCGACACGCTCGCGGCCGACTTCCATGTCGTCCGCAACTAGGGGTCTGGACGCGGGCGAATCGATTCGCCGGCACAGCCGCTCGTTCTCCTTCGCCAGCCGACTGCTGCCCGCGGCCAAGCGTGCCGACGTCGAGCGGCTCTACGCGTGGTGTCGATGGTGCGACGACGGGGTCGATGCCGCCACCTCACCGCGGCAGGCGCTGGACTTCGTCGAACGCGCCGCGCAGGACGTCGACCGGATCGCCGCCGGCGCGCGACCGCTCGCCCGCGAGAGCCGCTGGCTGGCCGACCTTGCCGGCCGACACGCCCTGCCGCTGGAGGCGGCGCTCGCGCTGCTCGAAGGCATGCGGACGGACCTCGCGCCGGCGGCCGGCCTGAGCGAGGGCGGCCTCCTGCGGTACTGCTTCCGGGTCGCCGGGACGGTCGGCGTGCTCCTGTGTCCGATCCTCGGTCTCGGCGATCGCCGCCATCTTCCTCACGCCGCGGCCCTGGGCATGGGCATGCAGCTCACGAACATCGCCCGCGACGTCGCCGAAGACTGGCGTCGCGGACGCTGCTACCTGCCGGTTGAATGGACCGACGGCCTGACGCCCGGCGGCGGGCCGCCCGACCCGCGGCAGGTGCGGCGCGGCGTGCAGACGATCCTCGACGTCGCCGACGGCTACTACGCAGCCGGGGAAGCGGGCATCGGCCGGCTGGATCCCGACTCGCGCCTCGCCGTTCGGGCGGCGTCGAGGGTCTACCATGCCATCGGGACGAGGATCCGGCGGCGAAACTTCGAGGTGCTCGATGACCGGGCGCGGGTGTCGACGCTCGGGAAGCTGGGGCTCTTCGTTCGCGCCTTGCTCGCGAGCGCCCGCCGAGACCCTATACTCTCCCTCGATCCACCGGCTCGGCGGGCTCTCGCCGCGGCAGAACACCTCCTGCGTGAACACGGAGTCTCCCCATGAAGTGGGATGCCTGGAGCGTGGTGCTCACAGGGCTGTCGTTGACGAGCGTCACGGCTGTCGCCCTGTTTTTTCTGCTGGCAACCAATCCTAAAGACGCTTCCTTCGGCTCGGCTCCGTTGTTCTACGCCGGCGGCTGCGCCGTCATGGCCGTGGCCTTCAATCGGGCCTCGGCATGGGCGGCACGTCGGGCCAGGCAGACGGCCGAGTGAGTCGCCCGGGCGAGTCTCGCGTTATCTTCCCCGAGTGCGGCCGCGCCCGGGATTGTGGCGGCCGTGGCGGCGTCCGGACCAGGCTCACTTTTCAGGTGGCTTGACGGCGCGGCCTGCGGATACAATCCGACTCCCGCCCCTTCCTCCCCGCCTTCAGAATCAGAGGAGACACCCATGGCTCCCGTCACGAACCTCACCCGCGCCTCCCGGCCGCGCGGGTTTACACTCGTCGAACTCCTCGTGGTGATCGCCATCATCGCCACGCTGGTCGGCCTGCTCCTCCCGGCCGTGCAGAGTGCCCGCGAGGCGGCCCGGCGGACCCAGTGCGGCAACCAACTCAAACAGGTCGGCCTCGCCGTCGTGCTGGCGCACGACCAGAAGCGGACATTTCCGATGGGCCGTGACAGCCGCGACCCGTTCGGCACGTCCTGGTCCTTCAGGCTGCTGCCGCTCATGGAGCAGGCGTCGGTCTACACGTCGCTCTCGAGCGACAAGACGGTGCCGATGTGGGACGACAAGAACGCGACCGCCATGCGGACGGTGGTGCCCACCTTCGTCTGCCCCAGTCGGCGGAGCCCGGTCGCCGACCGGAACTTCGACAACAACGACCAGCCGCCGGTGAAGGAGGGGGTGGGGGCCAGCGGCGACTACGCGGCCAACGCCGGCACCTTCTTCAACTACTTCTCCGGCACGGCCGCCCCGCTCGACCCGAAGCAGGCCGGGCCGATCCACACCTTTTCGAGGGTCCGCGCCGCCCAGGTGAGCGACGGGCTCTCGAAGACCTTCGCTGTGGGTGAGAAGCACGTGCCCCGACCGGACCCGTCGGTGGCGGCCAACATGGTGCAGTGGGCGCAGGGCGACACGGCGTTCTTCGCGGCCGACAATCCCTACAACTGCTTTCGCGACCCGGCGCGCGGACTGGCCAGCGGCCCCGACGACATGAACCGGCGGAAGTACGGGAGCGGTCATCCCGGGCTGGCGCAGTTCTCGTTCCTCGACGGGCACGTCGAGGCCATCGAGAGCGAGATCGACCCCACCGTGCTCCGCTGGTACTGCTCGATCGGGGACGGCAACGATCCGACGGCTCCGACCGACGGAGCCGACGGCTCCTGATCGGCTACACTGGTCGCTCCGTCCAGGAGCCTCCGGCCATGCCGAACTTGATCCCGTGCCCCCTGTTCATCGGCGGTGAGTGGACCACCGTGTCGGGCGTGCCGACCACGCCGGTGCACAATCCCTCGGTGGGCGACGTGATCGCGGAGACGCCGCTCTGCGGGGCGGCCGTCGTCGACCAGGCGGTGCAGGCGGCCGCACGGGCGTTTCCCGGGTGGATGGAGACGCCGCCGGTGGAGCGGGCGCGGATTCTCTTCCGGCTCAAGGTGCTCCTCGAAGACCACTTCGACGAACTGGCCCGCAGCGTGACCACCGAGCATGGCAAGACGCTCGCCGAGGCCCGCGGCGACGTCCGCCGGGGCCTGGAAAACATCGAGTTTGCCTGCGGCGCGCCGAGCCTGCTGATGGGCGAGTCGGCCGAAAACGTGGCCCGGGGCATCGACTGCGACTCGATTCACCAGCCGCTCGGAGTGGTCGCGGGGATCACCCCTTTCAACTTCCCCGCGATGGTGCCCCTCTGGATGTGGCCGATCGCGATCGCCTGTGGCAACACCTTCGTGCTCAAGCCGAGCGAGAAGGTTCCGCTGACGTCGATCCGGATCGCGCAGCTCGCCCAGCAGGCCGGCCTCCCCGCCGGGGTGCTCAACGTGGTGCACGGCGGCCGCGAGGCGGTCGACGCGATCCTGGCCCATCCGACCATCAAGGCGGTGTCGTTCGTCGGCTCGACCCCCGTGGCCCGCGAGATCCACCGGATCGGCACGGCCCACGGCAAGCGGGTGCAGGCCGCCGGCGGCGCCAAGAACTTCGTGCTCGTGATGCCCGATGCCGACGTGACGAACTCCTCGACCGGCATCCTCGAGGCGGCCTTCGGGTGTGCCGGCGAGCGGTGCATGGCCGGGTCCACCGCGATCGCGATCGGCAAGGCCGCGGACACCGTCCTGCCGCAGCTCGTGGACGTGGTCTCGAAGATCCGCGTCGGCCCCACCGACCGCGACACGGAGGCGCAGATGGGGGCGGTGATCACCCGCCAGCACGCCGACCGCGTCTGCGAGCTGATCTCCCAGGCGGCCGGGCAGGGGGCGAAGCCGCTCACCGACGGCCGCACGACGAAGGTCGCGACGGCCCCGCATGGCTTCTTCGTGGGGCCGACGGTGCTCGATCACGTGCGGCCCGACATGGTGACCATGAAGGAGGAGGTGTTCGGGCCGGTCCTCAACGTGGTGCGGATGGACGATCTCGACGCCGCGATCGAGCTGGCCAACACGTCTCCCTACGGCAACGGGGCGGCGATCTTCACGCGGAGCGGCAAGGCGGCCCGCGAGTTCCGCCACCGCGTCCAGGCGGGCATGGTCGGGATCAACATCGGCGTGCCGGCCCCGATGGCGTATTTCCCCTTCAGCGGCTGGCATGCCTCGTTCTTCGGCGACCTGCACCTCCAGGGCCGCGAGAGCGTGGCCTTCTTCACGCAGCAGAAGGTGACCACGACGCGGTGGTTCAGCTACGGCGAGGGGACGATCTGGGCCGATCGTTGACACCGTGAGACGTGCCCATGTCCCTGCTGATCAAGAACGCCGACATCGTCAACGCCGACGGCCGCTTCACGGCCGACATCCTCTGCGACGGGGAGACCATCGCCCGCATCGACCGGGGCATCGCCCCGCCGCCCGGCGCCGAGATCATCGACGCGGCCGGCAGGCACGTGTTTCCGGGTTTCATCGATCCTCACACGCACATCTACCTGCCCTTCATGGGCACGTTTTCCAAGGACGACCACGAGACCGGCACCAAGGCGGCCCTCGTGGGGGGCACGACGACCATCTTCGAGATGGTCTGCCCCGCGCGGAGCATGTCGGCCGCGGAGGGCTTCGCGCTCTGGCGCCGGCAGGCGGAAGGGAAGGCCTGCTGCGACTACACCTTCCACATGGGTGTGACCCGGTTCGACGATGCGGCGGCGGCCGAGCTGCGGGAGATCGTCCGGGCGGGCGTCGGCAGCTTCAAGGTGTTTCTCGCCTACAAGGGGGCCTTCGGCGTGGACGACGCCGAGCTCTGGCGGACGCTCGCGCTCGCCCGCGATCTCGGCGTGGTGGTCACGGCGCACTGTGAGAACGAGACCCTCGTCGCCGAGCTGCAGCGGCAGTTGCTCGCGGCCGGCCGCACCGGGCCGGACGCCCATCACGACAGCCGGCCGCCCCGCGTCGAGGCCGAGGGCGTGCACCACCTGATGACCTTCGCCGAACTCACCGGGGCACGCGTCTACGTCGTCCACCTCTCCTGCCGCGAGGCCCTGGAGGCGGCGGTGGCCGCCCGCCTGCGGGGCGTGGATGTGTCGGTCGAGACCCTCATCCAGTACCTCGTGCTCGACAAGACCTGGGCCGAGAAGCCCGGCTTCGAAGGGGCCAAGTACGTGATGTCGCCGCCGCTCCGCGACCGCGCGAACCAGCAGGTGCTCTGGGACGGCCTGGCGAGCGGGCTCGTGCAGACGGTCGGCACCGACCACGCTCCCTTCGATTTCCGAACCCAGAAGCCGATGGGCAGGGACGACTTCACGAAGATCCCCAACGGGATCCCGTCGATCGAGGACCGGATCAACCTGCTCTGGACCCACGGCGTGAAGGCCGGCCGCCTTTCCCCCCAGCAGTTCGTCGCCGTGGCCAGCACCAACGCGGCGAAGATCTTCGATCTCTGGCCGCGGAAGGGCGTGATCCAGCCCGGGGCCGACGCCGACCTCGTGATCTACGATCCGGACTACCGGGGCACGATCTCCGCGAAGACACAGACGCAGGCGGTCGACTACAACGCCTTCGAGGGCTGGGCGATCGAGGGGCGGCCGGCAGTGGTCACCGTTCGCGGTGAGGTGGCTGTCCGCGATGGGCGATTCTGCGGGACGGTCGGCCGGGGGCGGTTCCTGGAGCGGCGGCCGACGTGTTCGTAGGGTGCGGTCCGGGACGATGAGACAAGTCGAGGGAGCCCTTGCGGAGCCGGCGGTCATGACCCGGAATAGATCCCACGACCCGCGGCTCTGGAACGAGGACCTCGCGCCCGTTCCGCAGGAGAAGCGGACGTGGACGTGGTGGAACGTCGCCGCCCTGTGGATCGGGATGGCGGTCTGCATCACCACCTACACGCTCGCCGCCAGCCTCATTGAGCAGGGCATGAACTGGTGGCAGGCGACGCTCACCATCTTTCTGGGCAACGCGATCGTGCTGGTGCCCATGACGCTCAATGCCCATCCCGGCACGCTCTACGGCATTCCCTTTCCGGTGCTGCTCCGGGCGCCGTTCGGCACCCGCGGGGCCAACGTGCCGGCCCTGATGCGGGGGCTGGTGGCCTGCGGCTGGTTCGGGATCCAGACCTGGGTGGGTGGGGCCGCGATCTACGCGACGGCGGCCGTGATCCTGGGCTTCGACCCCGCGGCCCGCCAGCCGCTGCCCGTGCTCGGCATCTCCGCCGGCGAGTTCCTCTGCTTCATGATCTTCTGGGCCGTGAACGTGTGGTTCATCGTCCGCGGCATGGAATCGATCAAGTGGATGGAGGCAGCCAGCGCACCGTTCCTGCTCGTGGTCGGCCTGGCCCTGGTCGGCTGGGCCTGGAAGGCCGCCCACGGATTCGGTCCGATCTTCGCCCAGCCGGCGAAGTTCAGGTCGGCCGCCGAGTTCTGGCCGGTGTTCGGCTCGGGGGTCACGGCGATGATCGGCTACTGGGCGACGCTCTCGCTCAACATCCCCGACTTCTCCCGCTACGCCCGTTCACAGCGCGACCAGGTCATCGGCCAGGTGGTCGGCCTGCCCACCACGATGACCTTCTATTCCTTCATCGGGATCGTGGTGACCAGCGCCACGGTCGTGATCTTCGGTGAGGCGATCTGGGATCCGGTGCAGGTGATCGCCACGTTCGGGAATCCCTGGCTGTCGGCGCTGGCCCTGATCACGCTCGTGGTGGCGACGCTCTCCACCAACATCGCGGCCAACGTGGTCTCTCCCGCCAACGACTTCGCGGCCCTGGCCCCGCGGCTCGTCAGTTTCCGCACCGGCGGCCTGATCACCGCGGCGATCGGCGTGCTGATGTTTCCCTGGAAGCTGTACCAGGACCCGAGCGGCTACATCTTCACCTGGCTGATCGGCTACAGCGCCCTGCTCGGGCCGATCGCCGGCATCATGATCGCCGACTACTTCGTCTGGCGACGATGCCGCCTCCTGGTCGGGGATCTCTACCGGACGACCGGCGAATACCGGTACACGGGCGGGTTCAGCGTGGTCGCCTTCGCGACCTTGATCCTCGCGGTGCTGCCCAACCTGCCCGGCTTCCTGGTGCGGATCGGGGCGGCAGCCGAATCGGCATTTCCCGGCTGGCTGGTGGCCGGCTACCACTACGCCTGGTTCACGGGCTTCACCCTCGCGTTCGTGGTCTACTCGATCGTCCGTCCGCTGTTTCCCCGCTCCTAGCCGCCCCGATGACAGGAGGCCCCCTTGGCCACCATCGCACCGTCTACCCCCGCCCTTCCGCCGTGCGACCACAGGCCCCGGGCCTATGCCGGTCCCTCGAAGCAGGACGTGCTCGCGCTGCGGAAGCAGTTCGTCAATCCCGCGATCTTCACCTACTACAAGGAGCCCCTGATGATCGTCGAGGGGCACATGCAGTACCTCTACGACGAAACGGGCCGCCGCTACCTCGACGGCTTCGGCGGGATCGTCACCGTCAGCGTCGGTCACTGCCATCCACGGATCGTCGCGGCCGTCAACCGCCAGAACGAGATCCTGCAGCACACGACGACCATCTACCTCAATCCCTGCATCGCGGAGTATGCCCGCGACCTCGCGGCCCGAATGCCGGGCGACCTCAAGGTCTGCTACTTCACGAACTCTGGTTCCGAGGCCAACGATCTCGCGATCCTGATGGCCCGGGCCTACACGGGCAACTTCGACGTGCTGGCGCTCCGCAACTGCTACCACGGTGGCAGCATGCAGACGATGGGTCTGACCAGCCACCACACCTGGAAGTTCAACGTGCCGCACTCCTTCGGCGTGCACCACGCGATCTTTCCGGACCGGCTTCGCGGGCCGTACGGCTACGACGATCCCGATGCCGGCCCGAAGTACGCCGCCGACGTGAAGAACCTGATCGAGTTCGGCACGCCCGGAAGGGTGGCCGCCTTCATCGCCGAGAGCATCCAGGGCGTGGGGGGAGCCGTCGTGTTCCCGGACGGCTACCTGAAGTCGGCCTACGAACACGTCCGCGCGGCCGGCGGCCTGTGCATCGCCGACGAGGTGCAGTCGGGATTCGCCCGCACCGGCTCCCACTTCTGGGGCTTCGAGACGCAGGGCGTGATCCCCGACATCGTCACCATGGCCAAGGGCATCGGCAACGGCGTCGCCCTCGCCGCGGTCGTGACCACGCCGGCGATCGCCCAGACCCTGCAGTCTCGGATCCACTTCAACACCTTCGGCGGCAATCCCGTGGCCTGCACGCAGGGCCGCGCGGTGCTCGAGGTGATCGACCACGATGGCATCCGGGCCAACGCCGCCCGCATCGGCGCGAGGCTGAAGGCGGGCTTCCAGGATCTGGCCAGCCGGCACGACCTGATCGGCGACGTCCGCGGCCTCGGGCTGATGCTCGGCATCGAACTCGTCAGGGACCAGGCCTCGAAAGCCCCCGCCAAGGAGGAGTGCGCCCGGGTCTTCGAGCGGTGTCGTGAGCTGGGCCTGCTGATCGGCAAGGGGGGCCTCCACGGGAACGTGCTGCGGATCAAGCCTCCGATGTGCCTGTCGGCGGCCGATGCCGACTTCATGCTCGAGGTGCTGGACGCCGGCCTGCGGGGCGTCTGATACGGGTCACAGAGGAGCCTCGCGCGTTCGCGGGCTCGGGGCCGCCCGTGCCGAGAGGAGCGCGGGTTTTCAACCCGCGGCGCACCGCCGCAGACCCCGCACCGGAAGCCCCAATCGCGTAAGCGATGGGGACTGGGCCACACGTGGCACGGGCTCGGGCCTGCAGCCTCGTTCCTGCGGATCATGGAACCCGAGAGCGGCCGGCGGCGGTGCTGAAGCAACGCGAGGATCACGTGTGACCCGTATGACAAGCGTTTTTTCGCCGCTGATCCGCGAGTTTCCCGGGAACGAGTCGAACGGACGCAACTCCGCTCCGGCTCGACCGTTGAAGCGGCAGGCAGTCGGCCTGCGCCGATGCCACCGGTGCATCTGGAGAGAGGTGAGGCATGGCATCCACGACCGACCGGCGAAGTGCCGTCGCGGCCCTGGCGGCGGAGCGGAACGGTCGGGGGGCGGCCGCACGGTGGCTGAAGAGAGCGGCGGCGGTCGCGGTTCTCCTGACCCTGATCGCCCTGCCGGTGCTCTGGGCGTTCGGCTTCTTCTCGTCTCCACAGGCGATCGCCGAGATCCGGCAGGCCGTCGACCAGCAGGTGGCGGAGTACGATCGCATCGCCCGTGGCGAAGTTCCATTCGGCTCCTCGCCGAGCGGCCGGGCGATGTTCGACAAGATGCGCCAGGTTCCTCCGCAGTACCGCGAGCAGGTCGGCCAGCAGATGGGCCGCCTCTGGGAGGCACGCGAGCGGGCGGAGTTGGCGTCGTACTTCGCGCTTCCCGCGGACAAGCGGCAGGCGGAGCTGGACCGCCGCATCAAGGCGGAGGAGGAGCGGCGGAAGCAGTGGCAGGCCGAGCGCGAGAAGCGTGACCCGAGCCGCGGACAAGGTGGACAGCAGGCAGCCGGCGGACCTCCCGGGGGCGGCCGTGGGCCCGGGGACGGAGGCCCCGGAGGTCGAGGCCCGGGCGGTGGCGGAGGTCCTCGTGGCGGTGGCACTCAGGAGGCGTGGAACGAGCGCAGCAAGCGGCGCATCGACCAGTCGACCCCCGAGCAGCGGGCCCGGCAGACGGAGTACCGGCGCGCCATGGAGGAACGGCGCACCCAGTTGGGCCTGCCGACCGGCGGTCGCCGCGGCTGACGCACCCGCATGGCGGCGGAAGGTACACTGCCGCCCATGACGGGCAACGCTTCGCTCCTGCTGGCGGCATGGCTCACCGCAGCGTGGTCCTGCCTGGCCGGTGCCGGCGAACCGCTGCGCGTGGGCATGGAACTCTCCTACCCGCCCTTCGAGATGACCGACCCGCAGGGGCGTCCGACCGGCGTGAGCGTGCGGCTCGCCGAGGCGCTCGGCGGCCATCTTGGCCGGCCGGTGAAGATCGAAAACATCGCCTTCGACGGCCTGATCCCCGCTCTCAAGGCGGGCCACGTCGACTGCGTGATCTCCTCGATGACCGCCACCCCGGAGCGGGCGAAGTCGATCGCGTTCTCAGATCCCTACCTCGAGACCGGCCTGGCCCTGCTGATCGCCGCGAAGTCGCCCGTGACCTCCGCGGCCGATCTCGACGCGGCCGGCCGGGTCGTCGCGGTCAAGCAGGGCACGACCGGCCAGCAGTGGGCGGCGACGTCCCTGAAACGGGCCCGCATGCTCGTGCTCGACACCGAGGCGGCCGCCGTCCTCGAAGTGGTGCAGGGCCGCGCCGACGCCTTCGTCTACGACTCGATGTCGGTCTACACCAACCACCGCAGGCATCCCGCCAAGACGCGGGCCGCGCTGGCCCCGTTCAAGCGGGAGTCGTGGGCGGTGGGTCTGAAGCAGGGCAACGAGGACCTTCGTCGTCGGATCAACGAGTTCCTGGCGACGTTTCGCGCGGATGGCGGCTTCGAGAGGCTCGGCGACGAGTTTCTCCCCGAGCAGAAGGCGTATTTCAAGGAGCACGGCATCCCGTTCTACTTCTAGTGTAGTGTCTCCGAAATAACGCAACTTATTGCTGTCAGTGCCGTTGAATCCTCAACTCATGGAGGATTCCGTCATGCGTGTTGCCAAGCCAGTTGTTCTGACGGTTGAGCAGCGAGCGACGCTGATGAAGTGGTCGCGGGGCCGGAGCACTCCGGCGCGGTT
>VGYR01000049.1 GCA_016872925.1 Planctomycetota bacterium | reverse complement strand
TGGCCGGAGAGACCGACTACCACGCGCTCCGGCCGGACGTCTGGAAGGGGGCCCACCCCGAGGCGGTCCGCGTGTACCGCCAAGAGGAGCGGGCCGCCCGAGCCGATGCCAAGGCGACCAAGCGGGCCCGGCGCCGAGGAACGCGGAAGTAGCCCCGGATCGGCTCCGCTACGGCGTCACGCCGGCGGCCAGGGGTGGTTGTGCTGTGCGCACACTCGCACACGCCTCTCCCGGAAGCCCAATCGCGTAAGCGATGGGGGCCGAAGCAGAGCCCAGCGTGGTGCAGCCGTACCGCTTACGCGGTTACGCTTCCAGGCAAGCCAGCGCGATCCCGCGGTCACGCCTCGCCGGGAGCCTGCAGCCAGCATGCCAGGGTCGGATCCCAGCGCTGAATCTCATCGGCCTTGAAGTAGATCCCGATCTCGCGGGCCGCAGACTCGGGGGAATCGGAGGCGTGCACGAGGTTCATCTGCCGGCTGGCCGAGTAGTCGCCACGGATCGTGCCCGCCGCCGCCTTCAAGCCGCTGGTCGCACCGAGCATCTCGCGGACCACGCGGATCACCTCGGGCCCCTCGAAGATCGTGGCCACCACCGGTGAGGCCGTGATGAACTGCTCGAGCCCCGGATAGAAGGGCTTCTCGACGTGCTCCGCGTAGTGCTGCTTCGCGAGGGCCGGCGTCACGCGCATCATCTTCATGGCCACCAACCGCAGCCCCTTCTCCTCGAACCGGGAAAGGATCCGGCCGAGCAGCGCCCGCTCCAGGCAGTCGGGCTTGAACATGACGAAGGTGCGTTCCATGGATCTCCTCGGGTGGATGTGGTCGGGGCGTGTGGCGGCGGAGTCTAGGGATTCTCCGGCGTTCGCCACAAGCGAGCCGTCTTGAGCCGCCGATGCGGAAAGCCTACCCTCCCCGCCCCCCTCCGGAAGCCGCTTCCATGCCCGCGCGCGTCGGCCTGTTCCCGCTGCTTGCTCTTACCCTCGCTTCGGCGTCTGCGGCCGATCTGCCTCCCGAACTCGTCGGCCAGTTCACCCGTCAGGTGCAGCCGCTGCTCGTGAATCGCTGCGCTGCCGGCGCCTGCCACGGGGGCCCGGCGGGGCACGAACCGCGATTCGAGCGCGGTCCCGCCTCCACCCGCCCGGATCGCGTGGACACGCTCGCCAACATCGCCACCTTCCTGGAGACGGTCGGTCCCGACCGCGATCCGACCACGCTCGTGCGGATGCTCGCCGCGACGCATCCCACCGATGCGGGCCGCTCCCGCCGCGTCGCCGCTCCACTCACCGCCCACGAACGGAGGACGCTCGAGTCGTGGCTCGCCCAGGTTCGCATGGCGGAGACGCGGCCTTGCCCGGATGCTCGCGTGCGCCAGGCCTCCGCCACCGCGCCCGCGGAGCCCAATCGCTTCCGCGCGATGCTGGAGGCCGAGGCGAATCCTGCGCCGCTCGAGCCTCCGCGGGATCCCCCGGGCGTGATCTTCAAGCGGGACGACGGCACCACGCCGGAGCCGCCCCTCGCGCCAACGCCGCCCGAGCCGTGACCCGCTGATCTGCCCGGTCGGCCACGGCGGCCTACAGCTGCACGCGACCGGCGATCACCGCCTCGAGAAACTCCCGGTTGCCCGAGAGCAGTGTCGGCTCGGCGAGCATTTCCTCCAGCGAGAGCCAGAGAATCTCGTCGACTTCCACCGGATGCGGCACGAGATCTCCCTCGGCGAGCTGCACGGTCCACCACGCGAGCGACGTGCCCCAGGTGGTCACGCTGCGATGCACGCACGCATCGGGCTCGACCACGGCGGCCAGCTCTTCGCGGCACTCGCGGACCACCGCTTCCTGCTCGGCCTCCCCCGGCTCGATGTGGCCACCGGGAAAACAGACCCGGCCGCCGGCGGCGACCGACCTGCCGCGGCGAATCGCCAGGAAGCGACCGCCCCGCCGGGCCACGGCCACGACTCCCCGCTTCACCGCGCGGCCTGCCGACAGATTCTCCTGCATCACGATCCCTCGCCGGGCTCGATCCGGGCCTCCGCCGCGGAGGCGGAGGCCGCCGCCGCGGGCAGCCCGCCGCCACATGCATAGAGTAGACTACCCGCGACCGCCGGCCTCCCGCCCGCGTGCCGCCAGTCGGCGTTCCGATTCCCCAATCAAGAGCAGTTCGCGTTCATGGATTCCGCCCCGCGACCGCAGGGACCGTCCTCGAAAAATCCCCTCCTCGGCCGGCCTGCGGGCATGCCGATGGTGATCCTGTTGATCCTCGGCGCGGTGGCTCTCGCGACTCTCCTCACGGGCAACGCGACCGCGTCGCGCGACGCCATCTCCTACGACGAGTTCGTCCGGCAGGTGAAGGCCGACAACGTCGCCCGCGTCGTCCTCGCCGGCGACCACCTCGACGGCGAGTTCGTCAAGGAGCTCCCCGCCGGCGAGACCCCCGGCCGCAAGCCCCAGAAAACCTTCTCGCTCGACCTCAATCCCTACCTCCGGGAGGGCTTCGATCGGCTGATGCAGGAGCACGACGAGATCAAGAAGCTGACCCGGACGCCCACCGACGGCACCGGCCTGTTGATGGGCCTCTACATGCTCGTGCCCCTGCTGCTGATGGCCGGCTTCTGGATGACGCTCCGCCGGGCCCGCGACCCGCTGGGCAACACCGGGTTTCTCGGCGGCTTCTCCAAGTCGCCGGCCAAGCGCTACGCCGCCGGCGAAAAGCAGGTGACCTTCGCCGACGTGGCCGGCCTCGACCAGGTGAAGGCCGACCTTCAGGAGATCGTGGAGTTTCTCAAGGATCCACAGAAGTTTCAGCGGCTCGGCGGCCGCGTGCCCAAGGGGGTGCTGCTGATGGGTCCGCCGGGCACGGGCAAAACGCTGCTCGCCCGGGCCGTCGCCGGCGAGGCGGGGGTGCCCTTCTTCTCGATCTCGGGCAGTGAGTTCATCCAGATGTTCGTGGGCGTCGGGGCCTCGCGGGTCCGCGACATGTTCAAGACCGCCAAAGACGCTTCGCCCGCCATCCTGTTCATCGACGAGATCGACGCCGTCGGCCGCGTCCGCGGCGCGGGCCTCGGGGGCGGTCACGACGAGCGGGAACAGACGCTCAACCAGATCCTCTCGGAGATGGACGGCTTCAGCCCGTCGGAGAGCGTGATCGTGCTCGCGGCGACCAACCGCCCCGACGTCCTCGACCCCGCCCTGCTCCGCCCCGGCCGGTTCGACCGGCACGTGACCGTCGACCGCCCCAACCAGAAGGCCCGCCTGGCCCTGTTCAAGGTGCACACGCGGAACGTGCCGCTGGCGTCGGACGTCGATCTCGAGCGGCTCGCCGGGGGCACCGTCGGGCTCACCGGCGCCGACATCCGCAACCTCGTCAACGAGGCCGCGCTGTGGGCGACCCGGCACGACAAGAATGCGGTCGACTCCTCCGACTTCGACTACGCCCGCGACAAGGTGCTGATGGGGCCGAAGCGGGAGGAGGTGCTGACCGGCCGCGAGAAGAAGATGACGGCCTACCACGAGGCCGGGCACGCCCTCGGCGCCTGGCTTCTGCCCGGCGTCGACAAGCTGCACAAGGTGACGATCATCCCCCGCGGCCGGGCGCTCGGCGTGACGCAGCTCGTGCCCGAGGAAGACCGGATGAACATCGGGGAGTCGGCGCTCGTCAATCGGCTCGTCCTCGGCCTGGCCGGCCGGGCGGCGGAGAAGATCGTGTTCGGCGAGTACACCGCCGGCGCGGAGAACGACCTCCAGCAGGCCACGCGCATCGCCCGGAAGATGGTGGCCAACTGGGGCATGAGCGACCGCGTGGGGCCGGTGGCCTGCGCCACCTCCAACGAGCATCCCTTCCTTGGCCGCGACGTCTACGAGCACCGGGAGTTCAGCGAGCGGACCGCGCAGATCATCGACGAGGAGGTGGCTCGGATCCTCAACGACGCCGCCGAGCGCGCCGTGAAGCTGCTCTCCGACAACCGCGACAAGCTCGACCGCCTGGCCGGCGCGCTCGAGACCCGCGAGATGCTCGACGACACGGAGGTGGAGGAAATCATCGGCCCGGCGGTGCCCCGGCGTGCCGGCGAGTCGATGCCGAGCCCCGATCCCGCGCCGGTGCAGGCGGCCCGCGACTCGAACCCGGGCTGACCACCGACCGATGCCGCAGCTCTCGCACGCCGTCTACTTCACGCTCCGCGACCGCACGCCCGAGGCTGCGGCGCGGCTGGTGGCCGCCTGCCGGGAGCACCTCACCGGCCATCCGGGCACGGTGTATTTCTCGGCGGGCACCCGCGCCCCCGAGTACGACCGTGAGGTGAACGACCGCGAACACGACGTGGCACTGGTGATCGTGTTCGAGTCGCACGCCGCCCACGACGCCTATCAAGATGCCGAGCGGCACCGGCGGTTCATCGCCGAAAACGCCACCGGGTGGGCGCAGGTGCGGGTGTTCGACGCGGACCTGGCGTGACGTAGGTGGAGCACGGGGTTTCAACCCGTGCCCACGTGTCGCGGGTTGGAAACCCGCGCTCCTTCCCCGAGTAGCACAGGTTTTTCAACCTGTGCCGAGCGCACGCGGGTTGAAAACCCGCGCTCCACCACACGACCCGCGCTACACGGCTCGGACCCGCGACACCGCGATCCCGCCGCCGAAACAGACGTCGATGTCGCCCCCCGGGACCCGCGGCCGCTCGTGGTAGCTCGACTCGTAGGCCCACCCTTCGGCGGTCAGCCGGTAGCCGAGGCCGAAGGGCGACCCGTCCACCGCGCAGTCGACGGCCGGCGGGTCGGCCGCATCAGCCGGCAGGTCGGGGAGGTTCACGTTCCAGAATTCGCCCGGCGCAACCGAACGGCCGCGGAGGTCGGCCAGCACGTCCGCCACCCAGCGGGCCGAGCGGCTCCAGTCGATCGGCTGGCCGGCGCGGTGGTACTGCGACGCCGCGATCGCCGGCACACCGTGCAAGACCGCCTCGCGGGCGGCGGCGACCGTCCCGGAATGATGAATGTCGGCGCCGAGGTTGCCGCCCGCATTGATGCCCGAGAGCACCAGCGCCGCGTCGGGCACCAGCTTCGCCAGGGCGATCCGCACGCAGTCGGCCGGCGTGCCGGCGACCCGAAACCGCCCCGGCCCCACGTCGTCGATCCGGATCGCCGCCCGCGTCGTCACCCGGTGACCGCAGCCCGAATGGCACTCCGCGGGGGCGACGACCACGAGCGTCGCCCCGAGCACCGCCGCGGCCCGCTCGAGCGCCGCCAGGCCCGGCGCGTCGACGCCGTCGTCGTTGGTCAGCACGACACGCATGGCCGTCCGGCGGCGCGGGCCGCGAGGGTCTCGAGGATCGCCCACACGCCGTCTGCCGCGGTGGCGGCCATGCGGCAGACATCCTCCGCGTCGGTGTCGACGTGCGCGAGCGCGTCGGGCTTGGCGACGTTGGTCACCACCGAGCAGACGACGACGTCGAGCCCCATCCGCGCCGCGGCCACCACCTCGGGCACCGTCGACATGCCGACCACGTCGGCGCCCATGCGGCGGAGCATGCGGTATTCCGACCGCGTCTCGTAGGTCGGGCCGGAGAGGAATGCGTAGACGCCCTTGCGGGCGATCACGCCCGCCTGCCGCGTCGCCGCCAGTGCCAGGTCGGCGAGGGCCGGATCGTAGGAGCCGTGCCGCGGCGGCCGTTCCCCGGCGGCGTCGGGCTCGAGCGCATCGCCCCACGGCCGCCGCACCATGTCGATGTGGTCGGTGACGACCACCAGTTCGCCGCCGGTCATGTCGTGCCTGAGGCCGCCCGAGGCGTTGGTCAACAGCACCTGCGTCACCCCCAGCGCCGCGAGCAGTTCGATGCCGCGGGTGAGCGTCTCGGGGGGAAAGCCCTCGTAGCCGTGCACGCGTCCCTGGAGCATCGCGATCGGCGTTCCGCGGAGCGTGCCGCAGACGATCCGCCCGGCGTGGCCGGTGGCGGTCGATTTCGCGAGCCAGCCGGTCTCCGTCGACGGCATCGACCAGCGGCCCGTGAGCCGGTCGGCCAGTCCGCCGAGACCGGTGCCGAGCACGACGCCGATCGTCGCCGGATGGCCGCCGCCGGCGACGACCGTCTCCGCCGCCGCGACCGCCGCCTGCCGGGGCCGGCCCATCCGCAGCGTCGGCCTGGCGACGTCCGCACTCCGCTGGCCCATGGTTCGTCCTCTCGCCCGCCGCTGTCCGGGGTTTGCCGCATGTTCGGAAAAACCCTATCCTCCCGCCCGCCACGGGAATCGGCAAGCACGGCCGCCGTGGCTCCCGCCGTAGCCCCCGCACCTTCCGAGGTCCGTCTGCCATGCCCACCCGCGCCGAGAAGTTCGCCGGCCTGTCGGTCGCCATCGTCACGCCCTTCCGCGACGGCAAGCTCGACTCGGCCAGGCTCGCCGAGCAGATCGACTTCCAGGTCCGGGCCGGCACGACCTGCATCTGCCCGGTGGGCACGACCGGAGAGTCCCCGACGCTCACGCACGACGAGCACGAGCGGGTGATCGCCGAGAGCATCGCCGCGGCCGCCGGCCGGATCCGCGTGATGCCGGGCACGGGGTCCAACTCCACCGCCGAGGCGGTGCGGCTCACGAAGTTCGCCGCCAAGGCCGGGGCCGACGCGGCGCTCGTGGTGGGCCCGTACTACAACCGCCCGACGCAGGAGGGCATCTACCAGCACTTCAAGGCCCTCGCCGAGGCCGTCGACATCCCGATCTGCGTCTACAACATTCCCACGCGGACCGGCCGCAACATCGAGCCGGAGACGATCATCCGGCTCGCCGAACTCCCCTCCATCGCCATGCTCAAGGAGGCGACCGGCTCGATGGACCAGGCCTCGCAGATCCTCGCCGCCACCGACCTGACCGTGCTCTCCGGCGACGACAGCATGACACTGCCGCTGTTGGCCGTCGGCGGACGGGGCGTGATCTCGGTGGTGGGCAACGTCGTGCCGGCCGACATGAAGGCGCTCTGCGACGCCTTCGACGCGGGCGACCGCGCCACGGCCCGGGCGCTCCACGCGAAGCTCTTCGGCCTGTGCCGCGATTTGCTCGGCCTGGCGAGCAATCCGATCCCGATCAAGGCCGCGATGGCGATGCTCGGCCGTGACACCGGCGAGATCCGGCTGCCGCTGGTTCCGCTCGAGCCGCCGCTCGCCGCCAAGCTGCGGCAGGTGCTCACGGCCTACGGCCTGCCCGTCCGGGGCTGACCGCTGCCGTCAGCCTCGCGGCGTCACTCGATCACGCGGAGCATCGCGCCCTGCTGGTCGAACTTCGAGATCACGATGTCGTGATGCTTGCCCATGCCGAGCGACTCCAGGCGGTCGACCAGCCCGCCGGCCTTGTCGAGTGTTTCGCAGACGGCCATCACCGCGGGCCCCCAGCTCGATTGCGTGCAGCCGACGGCGTTGAGTTCGGTGAGCAGCTCCAGGAGATCGGCCGTGGCCTGGGCGTAGGGCAGCTTCCGCGACTCGGCCACGAACGGCCCGCCCGCCAGCGCGCCGTAGTTCCGCACGGCGAGCGAGAACTCGATGAACTTGCCCTCCACCGCCGCCGGCAGCAGGTCGAGCATCGCGATCCGCGAGAGTTCGGCGGTCACCTCGTGGGGCACCGGCGGCAGGCGGCCGAACGCCTCCAGCTCCGCCTGGCCCGACAGGCCGACGGCCTCGCGGGCGATCAGCAGCACGCACCGCCAGGTCGAGGGGAGCCGCACGCGGGCCACCATCGGCGAGAAGTCGCGGGTCGTGTCGTCGTCGGCGTCGTCGCGGATCACGCGGCCGGCCTCCACGATCAGGCCGCCGCGGCTGAATCCGTACACCCCCACGCACGACCGGCGCCCGCGGCCCACCGCCCTGGCGAACGACATCGCGTCCCGGATGTCGAACAGCCAGTCGTGCTCGCCGGGCGACAGCTCGTCTTGCACCGGATGCGGCGCCCCGGGGGGCACGGAGGCCTCCGCCCCCATCGCGAACAGGTGGCGAACGCCGGCGGCAACGGCCAGCCCGAGCTGCGTCCCGCTGCCAAAGCCGACGTGCGCCGGAGGCGCCGTGATCACCTCGAGCGCACACGCCGCGTCGCCGAGCCGCCAGGCCTCGATGCACGACTTGGCGTATTTCAGGACCCGCTCGGCGTGGGGGCCGCGGGCCTCCAGCCGCTTCGACCGCCGCAGCCGCACCTGGACGACCGGCCGGTCGACCATCACCCCGACGCCCCCGTAGACGCGGGCCGCTTTCACGCCGAAGGAAAGCATGCCGAGATGGATCCGCGACGGCGCGCGGACCTCGACGGCATCGGGCTGCAGGGATGCGGAGGAGGGGGCATCGGGCATAGCCCTCCAAGCATACCCCGAGCGAGCGGTCTCGCACGGCCCCCCGTCAGCCGCCGCGGACGAAGGCCTCGAGCAGGGCGAAGGCCTCGCGTTCCCGGGGGCCGCCGGTCTTGTCGACGAGCACCCGCAGGTCCTCGAGCCGACGGCCCACCTCGGCGTCCCCGAGCAGGTGCACGCGGGTGGCGAGGATCGCCCCCTCGACGACGGCGTGGGCCGCCCGGTTGAAGCCCAGGAACGGCCGGCCGGCATGCTCCGCCACGACCCGGGCAGAGAGTTCGTGCCGCTCCTGGGACCGGTCGGCGCGGTCGACGGCGAACTCCCAGGCCCGGCAGGCGTCGTCGAGCACGCGGCCGGCCACGGCGGTCGCCGGCCGCGACGGCGGCGGCGCGGCACGGGCGCCGGTGACCACCTGGGCCACGAGCAGCGCGTCGTCGGTCGCATGGAACACGCCGCAGCCGGTGCGGGCGAAGTGCTCGGCGGTCTGGCTCGTGGCGAACGGCCGGAGCACGAGCCGCGTGATCCGCCCCGTCGCCCGCTCGTCGTCGGCGATCCACGGCCCCATGGCGGCCACGTGGAGGCGGCCGTCGGGGGCGATCGTGGTCACGAGTCCCTCGAGAATCATGGCGGCTGGCTCGACGAACCCGGGGCGGGAGGCGACGACCAGCATGATAAACTGCCGATTCCGTCGTTCCGCGAGCCCATCGTGACCGCCGACCGTCCCCGCATCCACTTCGTCACCGGCCGGCTCGCCGAGCATTCGCTGCGGCAGGTGCTGGAGCGGCTCGCTCCCCGGGCGGGTTTCGACTGGAGCGTGCAGGTGATGCCGATCACCGTGGCCGCACTGATGACCACGCCCTGGATCGCCAAGCGGCTCGAGGTGCCGCCGGGAACCACGCGGATCCAGATCCCGGGCGGCTGCCGCGGGCCCCTGGAGGCCTGCGCGGAGGTCACGCCGCTGCCCGTCGAGCGCGGCCCCGAAGACCTGCGAGCCCTCGACGAGTTCTTCGGGCAGAAGTCACGCGACCTGACGGGCTACGGCCGCCACGACATCGAGATCATCGCCGAGATCAACCACGCGCCGCGGCTGGCGGCCGCCGATCTCCTGGCGGAGGCCCGCCGGCTCGCCGCCGCCGGCGCCGACCGGATCGACGTCGGCTGCGATCCGGGCGACCGGTGGGCCGGGGTCGGCGATGCCGTTCGGTCGCTCGTCGACTCGGGCTTCCGCGTGTCGATCGACAGCTTCGATCCGGTGGAGGTGGCCGCGGCCGTGAGGGCGGGCGCCGACCTCGTGCTGTCGGTGAACTCCACCAACGTCGCGGCGGCCGCCGACTGGGGCTGCGAGGTGGTGGTGGTGCCCGACGTGCCGTCCAGCCTCGAGGGCTTCGAGGCGACGATCGAGGCGGTGGCGAAGGCGGGCGTGCGGCATCGGCTCGATCCGGTGCTCGAGCCGATCGGCTTCGGGTTCGCGGAGAGCCTCGGCCGCTACCTCGACGTCCGCCGTCGCCATCCGGCCGCAGAGATCATGATGGGCATCGGCAACCTCACCGAGCTCACCGATGTCGACTCCGCCGGCATCAACGTCCTGCTGCTCGGCTTCTGCCAGGAGACCGGCATCCGCTCGGTGCTCACGACGGAGGTGATCCACTGGGCCTCCAGCAGCGTGCGGGAGTGCGCGCTGGCCCGCGCCCTGGTCTGGCACGCCGTCACCAACCGCACGCTCCCCAAGCACGTCGAGCCGCAGCTGGTGACGCTCCGTGGCGGCAAGCCGCGGGCCCACGGACACGAGTCGCTCGACCGGCTCGCGGCGGCCATCCGCGACCAGAACTTCCGGATCTTCGCCGAAGCGGGCACGATCCACCTGGTGGGCGCCGGGCTGCACCTGCACTCCCGCGACCCGTTCCAGCTGTTCGACGACCTCGCCGCCGCGGGCCGCGACGACGTCGACCCGAGCCACGCCTTCTACCTCGGCTACGAGATGGCGAAGGCGGTGACCGCGGTCACGCTGGGCAAGGACTACCGGCAGGACCAGCCACTCGACTGGGGACATCTCACCGAGCAGGAGATCGGGCACGGCCCCTCTCGAGCGGCCGCCCGCGCTGCCGAGACCTCGGCCCGACGGGGCACCGAGGCCACCCCCACGAAGCCCGCCCCGGCATGAACTCCCCTACTGCCTCCGCGTCGGGCTTCATCGCGGCGCCGGCCGCTCCCCGGCATGCCTGGCTGGGCCACTCCTGGTTCACGCCGTCCGGCTGCCTGGTGGCCGAGGCCGCCCCCGACCTCGATCCCGTGGCGGTGTTTCGGCATGCGGGCCGGCTGTCGCACGCCGTGTTCTTCGACAGCGCCGTCGTCGATCGACCCGATCCGGCCGACGGCGCGGCGCCGCCGCGCCTGGGCCGCTACTCGTTCGTGGCGGCGGACCCCATCCACTCCTGGCAGGTCCAGCGCCGCGCCGACTGGTCCGCCTGCCGACAGGATGTCGCAGCCGCCTTCGCCGCCGTGCGGCGGTTGCTCGGCGACCTCGCCAGCCCGACCGTCCCCGGACTGCCGCCCTTCCAAGGAGGCGTGGCCGGACTGATCGCCTACGAATGCGGGCTGGCCCGTCTCGGACTCGAGCCCCCTGCCGCCGCGGGCCCCGACCCCCTGCTCTCGCTGCACGTCTACGACCTCGTCTTCGCCTACGACCACGATCTCGGCCGCGGCTGGTTCATGTCGCAGGGCGTGCCGGCCCGCGGACCGCTGGAGCGGGCCGCGCGAGCCCGCAGTCGGCTGGCCGCCGTGCTCGAAGGGGGCGCCGCCGCACGCGATTCCGCGGCCACGGCCGGCTCGTCGGCCGCTCGCTTCCCGCTGCCGGGCCGCGCGGGCGTGCGGTCGACGCACACCCCCGATGCCTACCTGGAGATGGTTCGCCGGGGGATCGAGTTCGTGCGGGCCGGCGACATCTTCCAGGTCAACCTGGCGCAGCGGTTCGAGGTGACCGCCGATGTCGATCCCATGACGCTCTACCTGCGGGCGCGGGAGGTGAATCCCGCGCCCTTCGCCTGCTTCCTCGACGCGGGCAGCGTGCAGGTGGCCAGCATGTCGCCCGAGCGGTTCCTGCAGGTTGCCAGGGGGCTGGTCCGCACGCATCCCATCAAGGGCACACGGCGGGTGACGGCGCGGCCGGAGGCCGACCTCTATGCCTCGGCCGACCTCGAGGCCAGCGCCAAGGATCGGGCGGAGAACGTGATGATCGTCGACCTGCTCCGCAACGACCTGTCGCGGGTCTGCTCGCCCGAGAGCGTTCGCGTGGAGGCCCTCTGCCGACTGGAGCGGTATCGCTACGTGCAGCATCTGGTCTCGATCGTGTCGGGGCGGCTCGAGCGTGGCCTGAACGCCCTCGACGTCCTGGAGGCGGCGATCCCCGGCGGCAGCATCTCCGGCGCCCCCAAGCACCGGGCCTGCGAGATCATCTCGGCGCTCGAAGGGGCGGCCCGCGGGTGCTACTGCGGCTCGCTGGGCTACGTGGGGCTCGACGGCACCGCGGACTTCAACCTCCTGATCCGCACCCTGGTCATGTCGCCCGGCACGATCGCCTGCGCCGCCGGCGGCGGGATCACGGCCGCGAGCGATCCGGCGGCGGAGCACGCGGAATCCCTGGCCAAGGCGGAAGGGATGTTCCGGGTGCTCGACGCGCTGGGCATCGGCGGGGGACTGGAGCAACCGCCCGCATGATCGTCGTCGTCGACAACCGGGACAGCTTCGTGTTCAACCTCGCCCGGCACTTCCACCTGCTCGGGGTCGACGCCGCCGTGGTTTCGAGCCATGCCGCGACCGCCGAGGCGATCCTCGCGGCGGCACCGGCCGCGATCGTGATCTCGCCGGGCCCCTGCACGCCCGCGGAGGCGGGCTGTTCGCTCGACCTCGTGAAGCGGTCCCTGGGGCGGGTGCCGATCCTGGGCGTCTGCCTCGGCCATCAGGTGCTCGCCGCCGCGGAGGGGGGCCGGATCGTGCGGGCGGGCGAGCCGACACACGGCCGGACGAGCGCCGTGATCCACGATGGCCTCAATCTGTTTGCCG
Organism: Planctomycetota bacterium; assembly: GCA_016872925.1. Taxonomy (GTDB): domain Bacteria; phylum Planctomycetota; class Planctomycetia; order Pirellulales; family UBA1268; genus QWPN01. The sequence goes on along the minus strand of VGYR01000049.1, from coordinate 6,801 downwards.
GGATACCCAGCCCGATGACGGCCTGCCGCTACCACTCGCTGATCGTGGATGCCGCCGCGCTGCCGGCCGGCTTCACGATCATCGCCCGCGACAGCGAGGACACCGTGATGGCCATCGCCGACGAACGCCGCTGCGCCTACGGGGTCCAGTTTCATCCGGAGAGCATCCTCACGCGGCACGGATTCCGGCTGCTGGCCAACTTCCTCGCGGCCGCGGGCGTCGCCCATCACGAGCGGCTCGTCGACGCGCTCGACGAGGACGTGGCCCGCCAAGGGGCTCAGCCCGACCCGGGCGATCCCCACGATGCGGGATTGGTGGTCACGTTTTGAACCTGGCCCCTGCCCGGACTTGCATCACTCGCTGCCTGTGAAGCGGGCGGCCCTGGCGGCCACGACGCGCTCCATCGGCGCGAATGCGGGGCATTTTCAGGACCTGGGGGGGCTGGGCGGGGGGACGAGAACCCCCCGGAAAAAAGCCGCGCCAGAGGCGCTCGACCGGACGGCAGGCCGGCTTCGTCTCGCCGATGAGACAGCCTCAGTGGCACGAACTTTGCCCTGCTGAGCCGCGTTGCGGGTCGTTCCGCATCTCCCACCTTTCGTTCCCACCTGATCCATACGAGGCGGATCCCATGTTCACGAAGCGCATGACGCGTTGGTTCTGCGCTGCGGCCATTCTGGCCGCGGTGCTGTTCGGTCCGGTTGACCTGTCACCTCTGGCATTCGCCGAGGGGGAGAATCCTTCCACGGTCGCCGCGGCGACGCCGGCATCCCCCACCGTTGACGAGATGGTGCCAAAACTCTGGGTCGCGGCCGACACCGTCTGGGTGCTGGTCTGCGGCATGCTCGTGTTCTTCATGAACCTCGGCTTCGGGTGCGTCGAGTCGGGCTTTGCCCGCTCGAAGAACTGCGTCAACATCCTGTCCAAGAACTTCATCGTGTTCGCGGCCACGTCGCTGGCCTATTTCCTGCTGGGCTGGGATCTGATGTTCGGCGCCGGCGATGGTGCCTTCGTCGGCAACTCCGGCTCCTGGATGGTGGGGGCCGCTGACAACAGTCCGGCTGTGGGTGACAAGTACGTCGGCCAGTATGGTTCGATCGCCTGGGCCAGCGTGCCCCTGTGGACGAAGTTCTTCTTCCAGTTGGTGTTCGCCGGAACCGCCGCCACGATCGTGTCGGGGGCCGTCGCCGAGCGGATCAAGTACCACTCCTTCATCATCTTCAGCTTCCTGATGGCCCTGGTGATCTACCCGATCACCGGCCACTGGATCTGGGGCTTCGGCTACCTCGCCAAGGAGTGGAACTTCTGGGACTTTGCCGGCAGCACGGCAGTGCATTCCGTGGGGGGCTGGGCCGCCCTCACCGGGGCGTTGATCCTCGGTCCCCGGATCGGCAAATACTCCTCGTCGGGGAAAGTCCAGGCGCTGCCCGGCCACAACATGATGGCCGCCTTCATCGGCTGCCTCGTGCTCTGGTTCGGCTGGTTCGGCTTCAACCCGGGCAGCACCTTCGGCGTCGCCGCCGACGGCGGGGCCCTCGCCTCGCAGGTCGCGGTGAACACGAACATGGCGGCCGCAGCCGCCACCGTCGCCGCCACGATCACGGCCTGGTTGCTGCTCGGCAAGCCGGACATCGGCATGACCCTCAACGGCTGCCTCGCCGGCCTGGTGGGCATCACGGCGAGCGCGGCGTTCACGACCATTCAGTGTGCCGCGATCATCGGCGCGATCGCCGGCGTGCTGGTGGTGCTCTCGGTCCTGTTCTTCGACCGCATCAAGATCGACGACCCGGTCGGGGCCACGAGCGTGCACCTGGTGTGCGGCATCTTCGGCACGCTCTGCGTGGGACTGTTCACCTCGAGCGACCTCTCGACCACCGTCGCGAACACCCCGATGGGCGCGGCTGCCGTCGGCGGCCCGTACGCGGGCCTGTTCTTCGGCGGCGGCACCAAGCAGCTCATCGCCCAACTCGTGGGCGTGCTGCTGGTCGGTGCCTACGTGGTGCCGGTCTCGGCGATCTGCTGGCTGATCATCAAGGCCGTCGTCGGGCTGCGGGTGGCCGCGCAGGAGGAGGTCGAGGGACTCGACATCGGCGAGCACGGCAACGAGGCCTACCACGGCTTCGTCATGGTGCGAACGGAGTAGCGCATACGCAACCGTCTCGGGCAGGGCGCCCGGCTCCGGCCGGGTGACCCCGCCCGGGATCGGAACACGATCCAGAAGGATGCCCCAATGGCGTGGGCGGACAATCCGCCTCGTCCGCCCACGCCGGGGCATTTTTCAGCGTCGCATCAGCCGGCGGTTCTGCGATCCGACGGCCTTCTCGAGCGCCGTGACCACGTCCCGCAGGGCGCCGGCCTGGGCCGTCAGCTCATCCGCGGCCGCCGAGCCCTCCTCGGCGCCGGAGGCGGCGTGCTGTGTGACGTCTTCGATCTGCTCGAGCGCGGAGCCGATCCGCTCCAAGGCCCGCAGCTGCTCGCGGCTGCCGAGCTGCACCTCGTCGACGAGCGTGCGGACGCCGGCCGACTGGTCCGCGAGCGTCCGGATCGCCGCGGCCACGTCGTCGACCTTCTTCTTGCCCGACTGCGAGCGGGCGATCGATTCCTCGATCAGCTCCGCCGTCTCGCGGGCCGCCTTGGCGCACCGCTGGGCGAGGCTGCGGACCTCGTCGGCCACGACGGCGAAGCCGAGCCCCGCCTCGCCGGCCCGGGCGGCCTCGACCGCGGCGTTGAGGGCGAGGATGTTCGTCTGGAAGGCGATCTCGTCGATCACCTTGATGATCCGCGAGATGCGGCCGCCGGCGGTGTCGATCTCGTCCATCGCGGTGACCATCTCGCCGAGCAGCGTGCCGGTGCCGCGGAACTGCTCCTGCTCGCGGCCCACCACGTCGCCGGCGGTGCTCGTCTTCTGGGCGTTGATGGTGGCCATCGAGCTGGTCTCGCGGGCCGACGCCGCGATGTCCTCGATCGACGCCACCTGTTCCGCGGTGCCCTCGGCCAGCGAGCGGCTCGCGGCGGCCACCTGCGAGGCCCCGCTGGCGACGTACTCCGATGTCTTCGACAGCTCGTCGATCGCCCGCCGCAGGCTCCGGCCGTGGGCCTGGATGCTCTGCCAGGCGATCGCGGCGGCCAGCGCCGCCAGGCCGATCATGCAGAGCATCAGGCGGTCGCTGCGAATCCGGGCCGCGGTGACGGCCGCCTCCGTGCGACGGTCGAGCATCTCCTCGAACTCGCCGATCGGGTTCATGATCGTCTCCTTGTCGGCGTGGTACTTCGCGTCGTGCATGATCCGCCGGGCCAGCTCCGGATCGGGGGGCCCCTTCTTCGTGTAGCCCCCCGTGCCGTCATCGAACTCGCCCTTGATCGCATGCATGGCGATCGTCTCGGTGGTGACCAGCGCGTTGGAGTTGTCCTCGGATCGCTTCAGTTTGGCGAACTCGTCGGCGGTGAATCCCTGCCGTTCCATGAGCGTCCGCAGCGCCACCGTGCGGCCGTCGGGCCGGGGCTTCACGCCGTTGCGGACGTCGAGGATGCTCCAGTAGGCCTGTTCGTAGGCCGGGTCGCCCGTGACCACGTACGTTCGGGCCATCCGCGTGAGCTCGTCGGAGCTCGCCCGCAGCTCGTGGGCCAGCCGGTACGACTCGAAGCGGTCCGCCTGCGCGCGGTTGAGCGCGTTCTGGTTCACGAATGCCAGGACCGACAGGGCCACCAGCCCGATGATCGGGACGAGCGTCGTCACGTAAAGCCGCTGGAGCGTGTTCATCGTCGCTGCCTTCTCTCCCCGAATGCGCATCCCGCCGCCGGTCTCGGCCCGGCGACGTCTCTCTGTGCGAGTGTAGTTCGGCCTTTCCGGCCCTGCGGGCCGCGGCCGCACAGGCGTTGCAACCGGCGCCGACGGCAGGCCGCCGGCCGGGCCGCCGCACGGCAACCATCCCTGCGGCCAAGCTAGGATTGGGGGCTCGAGTCGTCGTCCCTTCCACTCGCCACGCCGCCGCGCCCATGCCCGCCGATCCCACCGCCGTTGCGGCCGCGCGAGACGCCCTCCAACAGATCGCCCTGGAACTGGCCTTCGCCGACCCACGGGGCACGAGCGATCCGGCCGTGCTCCGCGAGCTCGTCCGCCGGCTCGACGCCGCGGTCGACGCCGCCGACCCCGCGATCAGGGAGTCCGTGCAGCAGGCGCTCGGCTGGCTCTCCGGGACGGCGAGCGACGCCGCGCGGCTCTCCGCCGATGCGATCGCGCGGTGCAATGCCTGGCAGCCGTGGATGGTCGAGGCCGTGACCGCCTGGGAGCGCGGGCAGCCGCTGCCCCCGGCGCCATCGGTGCCGCACGCCGCTCCGCCGGCCGAGCCGTCGGCCAGCGCCTCGACCGAGACGCCCGCGCCGCGGCAGCCTGCCGTCTTCGGCGGCGGCGAACCGGTGCAGGTGCTCGCGGCCGGGCACGACCCCGAGATCATGCGGATGTTCTGCGAGGAGGCGGCCGACCTGCTCCGCGACATCGAGCAGGGCGTGCTCGTGCTCGAGACGCGACCGGAGGATCCCGAGACGATCGCCACCGTGTTCCGGGCGTTCCACACGTTCAAGGGCAACGCCGGCCTGCTGAAGCTCGCCGCCCCGCAGCTTGTGGCGCACGAACTGGAGTCCCTCCTCGACGCCGCAAGGCGCGGCACCCTGCGCCTGGATCGCGATGCCATCGACGTGATCCTCGGCGGCGCCGACGCCTTCTCGCGATTCGTCGCCGAAGCCGGCGCGCAGCTCGACGGCCGTGAGACCGGCCGCACGATCCTCCTCCCCGTCAACGGCATCATGGAAGCGGTGCGGGCCTTGCTCGCCCGCACGCCGCGGCCCGCTGCGCCTCCGCCGCCGCAGGCGCAGCCGCCGGTCGCCACCGAGACCGCGCCGGCCCCACGCGTCGCCGTGCCCGAGCCTCCGGCCCCTCATCCACCCGCTGCCGAGCCGACCGCCCCGCCGGCGCCGCCCCCGGCGGCACGACCGATGCCGGCATCCGGCAGCGTGCGGGTCGACACCACGAAGCTCGACGGCCTGATCGACCTCGTCGGCGAGCTGGTGATCGCCCAGTCGATGGTCGTGCAGCACGGCGGCGTGACCGCAGGAGACGACGAGCTGCTGGCGCGGGCCTTCGCCCAGCTTCGTGGAATCACCAAGGACCTCCAGCGGACGACGATGTCGCTCCGCATGGTGCCGATCCGCGGGGTCTTCCAGAAGATGTCGCGGCTGGTCCGCGACGTCGCCTCGCGGGTCGGCAAGGACATCCGCCTCGTGCTGATGGGGGAAGACACCGAACTCGACCGCACCCTGATCGAGGAGATCGGCGACCCACTCGTGCACATGATCCGCAACTCCGCCGACCACGGCATCGAGCCGGCCGCTGAGCGCGTGGCGGCCGGCAAGCCGCCTGCCGGCACGATCACGCTCCAGGCATGTCACCAGGGGGGCTTCGTCGTGATCCGCATCGCCGACGACGGCCGCGGCCTCGATCCGGCGAAGATCCGGGCCACTGCCGAGGCCCGCGGCATCATCGCCCGGTCGACCCCGCTCGAGCCGCGGGAGGTGCTGGAGCTGATCTTCGCCCCCGGCTTCTCCACCGCCGCGGCGGTCACCGACCTCTCCGGCCGCGGCGTCGGCATGGACGTGGTCCGCCGCAACATCGAAAAGCTCCGCGGCAAGATCGAGATCGAGTCGACGCCCGGCCGCGGCACCACGTTCACCGTCTCGATCCCGCTCACGCTGGCGATCATCGAGGGCCTGCTCGTGGCGGTGGGCGACCAGCGGTACGTGATTCCCACGCTCTCGGTGGTGGAGACGTTCCGCCCCGAGCCCGGGCGGGTCGCAGTGATCCACGGCCGCGGCGAACTCGTCGAGGTGCGGGGGCGGCAGGTGCCGCTCCTGCGGCTGGGGCCCTACCTCGGCGTCCCGGGCACGGTGGCCGATCCGGCGCAGGGCATCGTGGTGGTCGTGGAGTCGGGCAGCGACAGCCGCTGCCTGCTCGTGGACGGCCTGATCGGCCGCCAGGAGGTGGTCATCAAGAGCCTCGGCGACATGTTTCCCGAGCGGGCCGGCTTCGCGGGCGCGGCGATCCTCGGGGACGGTCGCGTGGGGCTGATCCTCGACACCACGGCCCTGGTACGACTCAGGCAGACGACCACTCCGGAGGCCGCGGCCTGAACGGCCGGCGGACGCACGATGCACGCTCCCGCACCGACTCCCCACGGCACGCCCGCCGAGGCACAGGCCGGCAAGTACCTGACCTTCCGGCTCTCAGGCGCGCTCTACGGCCTGCCCGTGCTCGCCGTGCGGGAGATCATCCGCCTGCTCCCGATCACCCCCGTCGCCGCAATGCCGCCCCACGTGCGGGGCGTCGTGAACCTCCGCGGCAAGGTGATTCCGCTGGTCGACCTGCGGATGCGCTTCGGCCTGGTGTCAACGCCGGACAACGACCGCACCTGCATCATCGTGACCCAGGTGGCGGCCCCTGCGGGCAGCCGCCTGTACGGCGTGATCGTCGAGGGCGTGGAGGAGGTGGTGGCGCTCAAGGCCGACGACATCGAACCGACACCCGACTTCGGCGGCGCGGTGGACGTCCGCTTCATCACCGGCATCGCCACCGCCAACGCGGGGCTCACCACGCTCATCGACCTCGACACGATCGCGGCCGCCGACTTCGCGCCGGCCGAGGCGGCCGACGGGCCCGCCGCATGACCACGCCACGCCTTCCCCGCCGCACCCTCGTTGCCTTCGGCGTCGCCGCCCTGGCCGCCGCGATGCTCGCGATCGGCACGCTCGCCG
>VGYR01000048.1 GCA_016872925.1 Planctomycetota bacterium | reverse complement strand
TGACGCTCTTGAAGAACGAGAAGACGGCAAAACTCGGAGTGAAGAACAAACGGCTTTCAGCCGGCTGGGACGAGGACTACCTGCTTCAAGTACTTGTCGGCACTTGAGATATGGTGCGATCGCCCTGGACCTCGTGGTAGAGCTCGAGGTAGCGATCCGCGACCGCTTCCCAGGCATAGCGGACGGCCGTCTGCCGTGCGCCGGCACACAGGGCTGCCAGCGCGGCAGGATCGCCGACGAGGCGGCGCACCGCCCCGGCGATCGCCGCGGGCGAGTCGGCTGGAACGAGCAGGCCGTTCACGCCGTGTCGGATCATCTCGCAGTTGCCCCCGACGTCGGTGGCCACGACCGCGAGCCCCGAGGCGAAGGCTTCGAGGATCACGTTGGCGAACGGCTCCCGCCGCGACGGACAGACGAAGCACACGGCCGACCGGTAGAGCGCCACCTTCTCGCGGCCCGTCACGATCCCCAGGAGGTGCACCCGGTCGCCGACCTCGAGCTCTGCGGCGAGGCGACGGAGCGAGCCTGCCTCGGGGCCCGCCCCGGCGAGCAGCAGGTCTGGGCTCCCGGCGGGCAGCGCGGCATGTCCGCGGATGAGCACGTCGAACCCCTTGTGGGGCACGAGGCTGCCGACGCTGAGGATGTAGGGGCGGGGATGCGGGTGGGGCGCCGCATCTGCGAACTCCGTCAGGTCGACGCCGTTGTTGATCACGCGGACCAGGGCCGGATCGACCCCGACCTCCTCGATCACGCCGCGGAGGAACTCCCCCTGGGCGATGACGGCGTCGGCCCCGACGATCGCCCGTCGCATCCGCCGCTCGAGCCGCGGATGGCGGCGGATCGACTCGCCCGGAAGGATGTCGCTGCCGTGGGGCCGCACCACGTACGGCACCCCGCTGACAGCCCGGAAGCTGGCCGCCACGTGCGCCTGCGGGTAGGCCGCGTGGCAGTGGACGAGATCGAACCGCCGCCGCCTGTGCATGGCGAGCAGTCGCGGAATCAGCAGCCGCGTGCCGAACCGCTTCGAGATCATCCGCCGGTGCCGCACGAGCGGGTAACCGTAGTCGTCGGTGCCGGGCTCGCGCCGCGGGGGCGCGAGCACGACCGGACGGTGGCCGAGGGCCGTGAGCCGACGAGCCAGGCAGTCGAGCACCGTCTGCGCGCCGCCGAGGCTCGGCAGCGACACGTCGCTGAGCAGGCAGACCGAGAGCGGCTCGCGGGGGCCGCTCATGCCGCGGCCTTCACGGGACTCGCCTCGCGCCAGCCGCGGTACCACTCCACGAACCGGCTCAGCCCGACCTGCAGCGGCGTCGCCGGCTCGAAGCCGAAATCCCGCGCGAGGGCCGACACGTCGGCGAACGTCGCCTCCACGTCGCCTGGGGGGCGGGGCTTCATCACCGTCACCGCCCGCCTGCCGCACAGCCGCTCGAGCGTCGCCAGCAGCACGGCGACGGTCACCGGCGTGTGGTTGCCCACGTTGTAGACGCGGCACGCCGCGGCGTCGTCGGCCGCGACGGGGGGCTGGTCCACCATCCGGACGATCGACTCCACCACGTCGTCCACGTAGGTGAAGTCACGGCGAAGCGTCCCCCCCCCATACACCTCGATCGGCGTGCCCGCGAGGATCGACTCCGTGAACTTCCAGTAGGCCATGTCGGGGCGGCCCCACGGGCCGTAGACGGTGAAGAAGCGCAGGCCGGTGCAGGGCAGGCCGAACAGATGGCTGTAGGCGTGGGCCATCGCCTCGTTGGCCTTCTTGGTCGCGGCGTACAGGCTCACCGGCCGGTCGGTCCGGTCAAGCTCGGAAAACGGCGTCTTGGTGTTCGCGCCGTAGACGCTGCTGGAACTGGCGTACACGAGATGGGGCGTCGCCGCATGGCGGCAGGCCTCGAGCACGTGGGCGAAGCCCACCAGGTTGGACTCGACGTAGGCCGCCGGGTGGTCGAGGGACCAACGGACGCCGGCCTGGGCCGCGAGGTGCACGACGCAGCGCGGCACCGCGTCGGCGACCAGGGCCGCGACGTTTCCGCCGTCGACGAGATCCCCCTCGACGAACCGCCAGCCCGGCAGGCCGGCCAGCGCCGCGAGCCGATCCCGCTTGAGGCGCGGCGTGTAGTACGCGTTGAGATTGTCGAATCCGACGACCTCCTCGCCCAGTTCCAGCAGCCGGCGCGACACGTGATAGCCCACGAATCCGGCGGCACCCGTCACGACGATCATCGCGGCCTCTCGACTCCGGTCAGAAGGCGGGGGGCGACCGATCCCCCGAGGCCGGGGATGGTCGCCGCCGTCGCCCACCCGCACCAGCCTGGTTTCCGGCGCGAAGGTGGCGGGCGAACACCCCCGCTTGCGCCGCTTGCCTGGCTTTCACCGGGGCCGCGTCAGCCGCGGAGGACGTCCGCCCACAGGGAGTCGGACACGAGCATGCCTTCCCGGGTCAGTCGGATGCGGTCCCCTGCCGACGTCGCCAGGCCCGCCGCGACCCATCGCCTCAACGCCTCGGCAGCGAGCGCGTCGACCGCGAATCCGGTGGCCTGCCTGAATGCCGTGCGGTCGATCCCGTCGCGCCGGCGGAGTCCGACGACGATCCGCTCACGGGCGGCGTCCTCGGCGGTCATCGCGTCGACCTCTCCTGCGAAGTCCCGGCCCGACAAGACCCTGTCCATCCACGTGGTCGTGGAGCGGTGGTTGGTGATCCTCGTGAAGCCGTCGAACCGGGCCGCACCGGGACCGAAACCCTCCCACGGTCGGCAGTCCCAGTAGGCCTCGTTGTGTCGGCAGCGGCCGCCGGCCCGCGCGAAGTTCGAAACCTCGTACTGCTCGTAGCCGGCCCCTTCGAGGCGATCGATCGCGGCCTCGAACATCGCCCGCTCGAGCCGCTCGTCGGCCTGCCGCAGGTCGCCGCGCCGCCGAGCCGACTCGAAGGCCGTCCCCTGCTCCCACGTCAGGCAGTAGACCGAGACGTGATGCACGCCGAGGGACGCCGCTGAATCAAGATCGGCCTCCACCGCGGCGAGCGACTGCCCCGGGGCGGCGGTCATGAGATCGAGGTTCACGTGGAGTCCGGCGGCCAGGAGCATGCTGGCCGCGCGGCGGACGTCGTCGGGATCGTGATCGCGGTCGAGGGCACGGAGCGTGGCGGCGTCGAGCGACTGGCCGCCCAGGCTCACGCGGGTGGCGCCCACGGTTCCGAGCTTCGACACGAGCGCGGCCGTGACGTCGAGCGGATTCGCCTCGAGCGAGACCTCGGCCCCGGCGCCGAGCCGCAGGCGCTGGTTCAGGATGCCGAACAGGCGTTCGAGTCCGTCGGGGCCGAGGTGCGACGGCGTTCCGCCGCCGAGGTAGAGCGTGTCGATGGCGAGTGGCTCGGCGACCCGCTCCAGTTCCCGCTGGAGCGCCGTCAGGTAGCGACCGACGAGGTCGTCGCGGCCGGCGAGCAGCGTGAAATCGCAGTAGCCGCACCGGTGCCGGCAGAAGGGCACGTGGACGTAGGCGTGGCGGGGCGGGGTCGCTGACGGGTTCATGGATGCCGCGGCGGGCAAGACGTTCCCCGTAGTATGCCTGCCCCCATCGCTCACGCGATCGGGGCTTCCGACAGGGCCGGTGGGTCGGCCAGGGCTTCGGAAGCGTAACCGCGTAAGCGGTACGGCGGCGCCACGCCGGGCTCCGCCCCCATCGCTCACGCGATCGGGGCTTCCGCCGCGGGGCCGGCGGGCGTGCGCCCGGGTTGAAAACCCACGCTCGCACGCAGGCCCACCGCCCGCTCAGAGCCAGACGTTCAGCCGGCCGCCGAGCATGTCTGGCACCTTCTTGGCGAGGATCCGGCGGATCCGGTCGTCCGTGTAGCGCGTCGAAAAGTGGGTCGCGATCACCACCTCGTTGCGAAACCGGTCGCGGCGGGCGAGGAGGTCGTCGAGGTGCATGTGGCCGAACTTGTGGATCTTCTCCTTGCGGTGCGAGTGCGCCACGAAGGTCAGCTCGGTGATCAGCACCATCGCCTCGAACATCGCCGGGCAGTGGTCGAGCCCCTCGGGGGAACTGTCGCCCAGGTACGCCACCAGCGGCGTGCGGATCTCCTGCGTGACTTCCACTCCCGACAGCCGCAGGTCGCGGATCCGTTCCCCCGGCAGGCCCTGGTACTCGTGCTTCAGCTTCCGGCGGCGCTCCCAGACGACGTAGCCCACGCTGGGGATGGTGTGGCACGTGGCCGAAACGGTCACCACGTGCTCTCGGGAGAGCTCGATCTCGTCCCCCGGGCGCGCCGGTAGGAGATGGCAGGGCAGGCGACCGCGGTCGAGCCGTGAGACGGCCCGGAGGAGTCGCTCGATCGGCTCGATCGCCGACTCGGGGAGATAGATCGTGGGTGGGTCCATCTTCATCATCCGGCGCCTGGCCACGTAGACCGGCAGGGCGGCGATGTGGTCGAGATGCGTGTGGGTCACGAACCACGTCGCCGTCGCCATGAAGGACCAGGGCTGGGAACCGAGATCGAAGCCCAGCTTGAGTTCCGGGATCCGCCAGCAGCTCTGCACGGCCGCCCGCGAGTACCCCTCGATGGTCAGGCCCTTGTGGACGAGCGTGCGGTAGGGGGAGTTGTCGATCATGCGGGGTGCGTGGGCTCGGCGGACACGGCGGCCGGCGGCCGGGCCTGCTCCAGCCAGATCTCGTCGAACAGCTTCTCCTGTCGGGTCGAGAGCTTTCCGCGCCGCACGAGTTCGAGCGCCGCCAGGAAGATGCCGACGATCCGCGAGCGGGGCATATCGTCGTCGAACAGGCTCGTGAAAGCCACCCTCCCCCGCTCGGCCACGAGCCCCTCGATGCGGGCCGCGTGCTGCTCGATCGGGGTGTCGTCGTGGACGATCTGCCGCGGCCGCCGCTTCTCCCGCTTGGCCATCACCCGCGTCATGGCACCGACCAGATCCCAGACGTGGACGTCGGCGATCGCCACCTCCGCGGGGCCGGACCGGGACGCGGCCTCGTCGACCGCCTGGCGGGCGAACCTCAGTTCCCACTGCCGCGCACGATCCTCGAGGATGGTGGCGGCATCCCGGTACTGCTTGTATTCGAGCAGCCGACGCACGAGGTCCTCGCGGACGAGCTCGGCCGGCTCTTCCGTCTCCTCGGGGCGTGGCACCAGCGCCCGGGCCTTGATCTCGAGGAGGACGCTCGCCAGATCGACGAACTCCCCCACCTGGTCGATGGCCAGGTCCTCGAGCACGTCCAGGTAGGCCACGAACTCGGTGGTGATCGCCGCGATGGGCACCTCCGTGACATCGACCTCGTGCTTCTTGACGAGGTACAGCAGGAGGTCGAGCGGGCCGGAGAAGACGTCGAGGGCGACCTTGAACTCCACGATCACCTCGCCGCCACGCGCCTCGAACGCACCGGATGCAACGCCTGCATGATAGGGAACCGGTGCCCTCGGCTGAACGCCGGAATCGACGGTAGACTCGCGGCATGGAAAACGAGCGGCTCTGGGCACCGTGGCGGCTCGGATACGTCCAGGGGCTGGCAAGCACCCAGCCGGACACGGGCACTCCGGCCTGGCGACCGGGCGCCGATCACGACTGCTTCCTCTGTCGGGCCGCGGCAATCGACGCCCCTCACTTCCGCACGCTCGGCGTGCTGGAGCGGACGGCCCATTCGCTGGTCGTCACCAACCGCTTCCCCTACGCCAACGGGCACCTGCTGGTATCGCCTCTCGACCACCGGGCCGATCTCGCCGATCTCGCCGACGAGGTCCTCCTCGACCTCCAGCGGCGGATCGTGGCGTGGTGCCGGCGAATCACCCGGACGATGCAGGCGCGGGGATTCAACGTGGGCCTGAACGTGGGCGAATCGGCCGGCGCCGGCGTGCCGGGCCATCTCCACTGGCACGTCGTGCCGCGCTGGCCGGGCGACGTGAACTTCATGCCGACGATCGCCGGGGTGCGGGTGCTGCCGCAGTCGCTCGACGCCCTCTGGGACCAGCTGGCCGCGACGGCGGAGGACGACGCATGACCCCCGCCGACTCCGGCTGGAGTCGACCGGACTGGCGGACCCGGGAGAGCCTGCTGCTCGCTCCCTGGGCGATGCACGCCGTCGACTCGGCCGGCCGCCACCATCCCGAGCCGCCGCACCAGTTTCGCAGCCCCTACCAGCGGGACCGCGATCGCATCGTGCATTCGGCGGCCTTCAGGCGGCTGGCCCACAAGACGCAGGTCTTCACCGGCTACCACGGGGACTATCATCGCAGCCGCCTGACGCACACCCTCGAAGTCACGAGCATCGCCCGCACGCTCGCCCGGGCCCTGGCCCTGAACGAGGATCTCGTCGAGGCCCTGGCGCTGGCCCACGACATCGGCCATCCGCCTCTCGGCCACGCCGGCGAAGACACGCTGGCGGAACTGCTCCGCGACGAGGGGGGCTTCAGCCACAACGCGCAGGCCCTGCGCATCATGGAACTGCTGGAGAGCCGCTACCCTGGATTTCCGGGCCTGAACCTCTCCCGCGAGGTGCTCGACGCTCAGGCGACGCGGAAGAAGGACGGCAGCGCTCCTCCCCCGCTGCTCGAGGCCCAGGTGGTCGATGCCGCCGACTCGATCGCCTACGACACGCACGACGCCGACGACGCGATCGAACTGGGGCTCGTCACCCTCGAGGAACTCTGCGGCCTGCCGCTGGTGGCCGAGGCCGCCGCCCGCGTCGGCGAGCGCCACGGAAGCCTCGCGGGGGTCGAGGCGCGGCGGGCGATCCTCCACGAACTCGTCGACAGGCAGGTCGCCGAACTGATCCGCGAGTCGCGGGCGACGATCGACGAGCTCGGCGTCGACTCGGTCGCCCGGGTGCGGGACGTGTTTCGGGGAAGCGCGGGCACGCCCGGCCGCCGGATCGTCGCCCACGCGCCGACGATCGCCGCCGGGAAGCGGCAGCTCGAACGATTCCTGTTCGAGCGGGTCTACCGCAGCGACCGGGTGCTGGCGGTGCGGGTGCCGGCCCAGCGCCAGCTCACCGAACTCTTCGACTGGTACGTGGCCCGCCCCGACCGCATGCCGGCCGGCTACCGCCAGCGCGCCGAAGCCTTCGGCGTCCGCCGCAGCGTGGCCGACTACCTTGCCGGCATGACCGACCGATACCTCGAGTTCGACCACGCTCGGCGGCTCGCCCCCGGCTCGTGACCAGGCCGGCGGCCCGTCCGTGACGCCACCCAGGGGCCGTTGGTAGACTCTCGGGGAGATTCCTCGAACCGGACAGGAACCGCGTCGGCGCTGCCATGGCCCTGATCATCCTGCGGGCGATCTTCGTGATGGTGTCGGTGGGCATTGCGGTGCTCATCTTCAACTCGCCGTCCGTGCAGGCCTCGCCGACCTGGGTTCCATGGGCGATCCTGGCCGGGATGGTGGCCTTGCCCCTGACCGTGATCGGCTTCGACGGCATGATCCGCCGCAAGGAGTTGACCACGATCACGGCGATCTACTTCGGCCTCCTGATCGGCGTGTTCCTCACCTACGTCACCATGCTCGCGCTCCAGCCGATCATGCCGCTGAGCACGAACGACCCGCTCCATTCCTGGCTTCCGCTCGTGCTCGGATCGGTGCTCTGCTACCTCTGCACCAGCCTGCTCATGCAGACCCGCGACGACTTCCGGTTCCTGATCCCCTACGTCGAGTTTGCCCGGGACGTCCGCGGCCTGCGGCCCAACGTGCTCGACGGCTCGGCGATCGTCGACGGCCGGATCGCCGACCTCGCCGAGGCGGGCGTCTTCGAGAGCCGTTTCGTCGTCCCCTCGTTCGTGCTCGACGAGCTCCAGGCGGCCGCCGAATCGGGTGATCGCTCGCGGCGGGCGCGCGGCCGTCGCGGGCTCGACGTCCTTGCCCGCCTGCGCGAGAACGACGCGATCGACATCGACGTCATCCGCCCGCGAACCGAGTCGCACGACGACCTGTCGATCGAGACCCGGGTGGTGGATCTGGCCCGTGAGCTCGGGGGCCGCGTGATCACCGTGGAGCAGAGCGCCGCGAAACTGGCCGGCGTCCGGTCCATCGCCGCCATCAACGTCAACGACGTGGCGCAGGCCCTGAAGCCTTCCTTCGTTCCCGGCGACGCCCTGAGCTTGCGGCTCGTCAAGCAGGGGGAGGAGCCGGATCAGGGAGTCGGGTATCTCGACGACGGCACCATGGTGGTCGTGGAAAACGGCCGTGATCGGATCGGCGGCACGATTCGGGTGAGCGTCACCAGCACGCTGCAGACGTCGGCGGGACGCCTCGTCTTCGCCCGCCCGGCATGACCAGGCAGTGGCAGCGGCCTCGCCCCCTCCCCCCGCACCGCCCGTCGGCGGCCGCGATCACCTCGGCGGGGCTGTGCTGCATGCTGCTCGTCGCCGCCATCGCCGGCGCCTCGGCGTCCGAGGAGTCCCCCGGCGCGGCGATCTATCGCGAGCACTGCCAGCGGTGCCACGGCGCAGGGGGTGTCGGCACTCCCGACGTGCCGGCTCCGCTCGTGGGCGACCGCTCGGTCAACCAGCTCGCCGCCTACATCGACGAGACCATGCCGGAAGACGACCCTGCTCGCGTCACCGGGGAAGCCGCCCGACAGGTCGCCGTCCATGTTCACGAGGCGTTCTATTCGGCGGTGGCCCGCGACCGCCAGCGGCCGGCCCGCGTCGACCTGCAGCGGCTCACGATCCGCCAGCACCGCAGCGTGCTGGCCGACGTCGTCGGTAGCTTCCGGCCGGGTTCCCCGCCGCTCACCGACGACCGCGGCCTGCACGGCGACTACTTTGCCACCCGCGACTTCAATCGCGACGCGGGCTTCGTGTTCGAGCGGATCGATCCGCGGATCGACTTCGATTTCGGGTCGCTGGGGCCGGCGCCGGAGAGGATCGAGCCCGACCGATTCGCGATCCGCTGGACCGGGTCGATCCTGCCGACGGAGACGGGTCGGCACGAGTTCGTCTGCCTCACCGACCACTCCGCACAACTCTGGGTCAACAAGCATGCCGGGGAGCCGGCGACGATCGACGCCTACGTCAAGTCGGGCGACGGAACCGAGCACCGCGGCTCGGCGTTTCTGCTCGGCGGCCGACCGCACCCGGTGGTGCTCGAGTTGTCCAAGGCCAACCAAGGGGTCGACAACAAGGAGCGTGAGAAGGAGACTCGCGCCTCGATCCGGCTCCTCTGGAAGCCCCCCCACGGCGCGCTGGAGGTGGTGCCCGAACGGGTTCTGGTCCCGGTGAAGGTGCCTCCCGTGTTCGCGGCCGCGACGCCGTTTCCGCCCGACGACCGCTCCCTCGGCTACGACCGGGGCACCGGCGTGTCGCCCGAATGGTTCGCCGCCACGACCGCGGCGGCGGTCGAGACGGCGGACTACGTCCTCGACAACCTCGTCGAACTCTCCGGCCTGGAGCCGACCGCGCCCGACCGGGATCGTGACCTGAGGGCTTTTGCGGCCACGTTCGCGGAGCGGGCGTTCCGCCAGCCGCTCTCGGCCGACCTCCGGGCCCTCGTCGTCGAGCGCCCGTTCGGCGACGCCCCCGATCCCGACACGGCGCTGCGCCGCGCGCTGCTGGCCACGCTCGGCTCCCCGCGGTTCCTGTTTCGCGAGTCGCCGACCGATCCCGGCGGCGTGGCGACGGCCGCCCGACTCGCGTTCGGCCTGTGGGACTCGATCCCCGACCGGGGCCTGGAGCTCGAGGCCGCACGGGGCGGGCTCGACACGGCCGCGGCCATCCGCAGTCAGGCCGAGCGGATGCTGGCCGACCGACGGACCACGGCGAAGCTCCGCGACTTCCTCGTGTGCTGGCTGCGGCTCGACCTCGGTGCCGAGATCGTCAAGGACTCCGCCCGTCACCCCGACTTCACCCCCGAGGTGGCGGCCGACCTGCGGACGAGTCTCGGGCTCATGCTCGACGACGTGCTCCGCACCGGCGCCGACTTCCGTCGGCTGTTCACGATCGACGACGTGCATCTCAACGGCCGGCTCGCCCCGCTGTACGGCATCGAGCTGCCGGCCGACGCGGCGTTTACTCCCGTACGGCTCGACGAGGGCCGGCGCGGCGGCGTGCTCTCGCATCCGTATCTGATGAGCGTGCTCTCGTACCCCGGCTCCTCATCGCCGATCCATCGGGGCGTGTTCCTCGCCCGCAGCATTCTCGGCAACGTGCTCCGGCCGCCGGAGCAGGCGATCGCCCCGCTCGCCGCCGAGCAGGCTCCCGACCTCACCACGCGCGAGCGGGTCGCCGTGCAGACGGCGGCGGTGGCCTGCCAGTCATGCCACACGATGATCAATCCGCTCGGCTTCGCGCTGGAGGAGTTCGACGCGATCGGCAGATACCGCACGGTCGAGCCGGCGGGCGGCGCGGAGAAGCCGGTGAATGCGTCGGGCTCCTACGCCCCGCGGAGCGGCGCCGTGGCGGCGTTTCGCGGAGCCCGGGAACTCGGCCTGGCCTGCGCGACGAGCACCGACGCCCAGGAGGCCTTCGTGCAGGCGCTGTTTCATGCGGCGGTCAAGCAGCCCGTGCAGGCCTGGGGCCCCGACACCCTGCCGCGGCTGCAGGAGTCGTTCGCGGCAGGCGGATACGACATCCGCCGCCTGCTAGTCGATATCATGGTCGTGGCGTCGATCCCTCCCGCTTTCGCGCCCCAGGGGGGCGTGGCACCGGCGACGGCCAGCACGTCGGAGGCAGCCCGATGAGCCGCATGTCCCTTTCCCGCCGCGACCTCCTCCGCCGCCTCGGCGTGAGTTCGGCGGTGCTTCCCTTCCTCGGCAACCTGCCGAGCCTGGCGGCCGCCGCGCCGGCGACCAAGCGGCGGCTGGTGATCGTGTTCAGTCCGGACGGGGTCGTGAAGCGGAACTTCTGGCCGGAGGCCGGCCCGCTGAACGGCCGCAGCCTGCCGCCGATCCTCGCGCCGCTGGCGCCGTTCCAGGATCGGCTGCTCACGCTCAAGGGGGTGAACAACAAGGTCCGCGGCGACGGCGACGATCACATGCGGGGCATGGGCTGCCTGCTCACGGGGATCGAACTCTTTCCGGGCAACATTCAGGGAGGCAGCGCCTCGCCCGCCGGCTGGGCCAGCGGCCTGTCGATCGACCAGGAGCTGCGACGGCACCTGCAGTCGAGCCCCGCGACCGCCACCCGCTTCGGCTCGCTCGAGTTCGGGGTGCTGGTTCCCAACCGGGCCGACACCTGGACCCGGATGGTCTACGCCGGCCCCAACAAGCCGGTCACGCCGGTCGACGATCCGTACGAGATGTTCGCCAGGCTCTACGGCGAGATGAAGGATCGCGAGAGCATGCGCAGCATTCTCGACGAGATTCACGAGGATCTCGCCCGAGTGGCCGCCGTGCTGCCCGCCGAGGATCGCCGGATCCTGGAAGACCACGCCGCCCTCGTCCGCGGGCTGGAGCGGGATCTGGCGACGGAGCTTCCGACCGCACCGCACGCCGTGCCGGTGCTCGAGTCGGGGGTCGTGGAACAGAACGATCAGATGCCGCGAATCAGCCGCATGCAGGTCGAACTGCTGGTGTCGGCGCTTGCCGCCGACTTCACCCGGGTGGCGACACTGCAGTACACCAACTCGGTCGGCCAGGCCCACATGCGGTGGATCGGCGTCGACGAGGGGCAGCACGAGTTGTCCCACGAGCCCAACTCCAACGAAGCCGCTCAGGAGAAGCTCACGAGAATCAACGCCTGGTACGCCGGGGAGATCGCCCACCTGGCCAGACGGCTCGCCGAGACGCCCGAGCCCGGAGGGCATGGCTCGCTCCTCGACCACACCACGATCCTCTGGACCAACGAGCTCGGGGAGGGCAACTCCCACTCCCAGAACGACATCCCCTGGGTGCTCGTCGGCGACGGGCTCGGCTTCGTCAGCGGCCGGGCCGTCGAGTATCCGGGCGCGCCCCACAATCGGCTCCTGCTGGCGCTGGCCCACGCGCTGGGGCACACGGGCCTGGAGCGGTTCGGCAACCCCGACTACTGCGGCGACGGTCCGCTCTCGGGCCTTGCCTGACGGAAACGCAGCGATCATGCTGCGCCCCCGATGACCGCCGCCCACACCGCCGCCGACCCCGACCGCGCCGCGGCTGCGCTCGAGACCGCCCGGCGGGTGCTGCTCACGGGGCTCGTCGGCGCTGATGCGGAGGTGGCGGTGGCCGCCTGCGACCTCGCCGAGGCCTGTGGCGCTGCTGTCGACCCCGGCTCACCGGAGACATCGAGGGTCGCCGGCCCGCTGATCGCGCGAATCGGGGGCGTGACCGCGGCCAGCGGTGAACTCCACGAGCGGGCGGACCTGATCGTGGCCTGGTTCTGCGCGCCTGCCGACGTGCTGGGCTCGTTGGTCGGCGCTCCACGGGCCGACGGACCGACCCGCACGACGATCCTCGTCGGCCCAGCGGGCGGTGTGGGGCCGGGGGGGCATCACCGGCACGTTTTCGCCGCCGCCGAGGCGGCCGTCGACCTTGCCCGGCTCGTGGAGGCCACGATCCGCGGCGTTGCGATCGACGACACGGCCTGCGTGCCGGCCACGCGCGCCGCGGCCCGTGACGTCGCCGCCGCGATCGCCGCCGCGCGGTGTGTCGGCGTCGTGACCGATTGGCGCGACGACGCGATCGGCCTCGCGGCCTGGAGCACGACGTCGCTCGTGCGCGCGATCGCCCACCGGAAGCCGGCGTTCGAGGTGCCGCTGGGCGAGCGGGATGACCACGCCGGCGCCGTCTGCACGTGGCGATACGGAGCGGCGGGTGCGATCGAGCATGCCGATCGTGACGGCGGGGCGTTCAGGCCCGCCGAGGCCGACGCGGTGCGGCTGCTCGACCGCGGCGAGGTCGACTGTGTCGTGGTCGTCGGCGAGGCCACCGCGGCCGTGGCGGCGGCGATCGACCGGGCCGGCGGGGAGCTCGTGGTCGTGCGCTTGCCCGCCGATCCCGCCCCGTTGCGGCAGGCGGCCGCGCGCATCCGCAGGCTGTCGGGAGTTCGGCCATGACGCCCACCGTGGCCGACGCCCTCGTGCTGGCGGGGGGCACGATCCACGACCCGGCCCACGGCCGGGACGGTGTGGTCGACGACATCTGGATTGAGAACGGCCGGATCGTGGCCCGGCCCGCCGACGCCGCTGGCTTCCGCCGCGTCGACTGCGCGGGGCTCGTGGTGATGCCGGGGGGCGTCGACCTCCACAGCCACGTCGCCGGACCGAAGGTCGGCGCCGGTCGCCGGATCGCGCCGCACCTCGCCCGCCGCGCTGGAACACCCGCGGCGGTGCCCACGATCCATGCCACGGGCGCCGCCTACGCGGCCCTCGGCTACACGACCGTGTTCGACGCCGCGATCGCGACCTCGGCCGCCGCGCTCGCCCACCGCGAGCTCGCGGAACTCCCGATTCTCGACAAGGGCATCTACCTGCTCGCCGCCGACGATGCCGCCGTCGTCGACGCGGTCGACCGGGGCGACGGCCGCGAGACCGAGCGGCTCATCGCCGCTGCGCTCGGTGCGGGGCGAGCCTGGGCCTTGAAGGTCGCCAGCCCGGGGGGAGCGACGTTCTGGCGGCACGCCCGCGGCGACCACCACGACCTCGACACGCCGCTGCCGGGCCGCCGGCTCACGCCCCGCGTCATGCTGATGCGGCTCGCCGCCGCGGTGGAGACGCTCGGCCTGCCGCACCCGCTCCACGTGCACACGGCGAACCTCGGCCTGCCGGGAAACTGGCGGACGCTGCTGGAGACGATGTCGGCGCTCGACGGGCGCCGGGCCCATCTGGCCCACGTGCAGTTCCACAGCTATGCCGGCGGCGATCTCGACGAGGGCTCGTTCGGCTCGGGGGTGGCTCCGCTGGTCGAGTACTTCAACGCGCACGAGTCGCTCACGCTCGACGTCGGGCAGGTGCTCTTCGGCGCCACGGTGGCCATGACGGGCGACTCCGCCGCCGCGGAGCACCTCGCCCACGCGACGGGGGTTCCCTGGGTGTCGCACGACCTCCACCTCTCGGGCGGCTGCGGCGTCCTGCCGATCGCCTATCGGGAGAAGAGCCTGATCCACGCCTGGCAGTGGGCCATCGGCCTGGAGTGGTTTCTCGCGGTCCGCGACCCGTGGCGGGTGGCGCTCTCCACCGACCATCCCAACGGCGCCCACTTCACCGCCTATCCGCACCTGATGGCGCTGCTTGGGGACGCCGGATTCCGGCGGGCGGCCTTCGAGCGGATCCATCCCGCGGTCCGTGCCCGGAGCCCGCTGCGGGATTTCGACCGCGAGTATTCGCTGCAGGAACTCTGCATCGTCACGCGGGCGGCACCGGCCCGGATCGCGGGCCTGCCGCACAAGGGCCACCTCGGACCCGGGGCCGATGCCGACATCACGCTGTATCGGCCCCACCGCGACCTGGCGCGGATGTTCGCGCTGCCGGCCAAGGTGTTCAAGGCCGGGCTGCTCGTGGCGGAGGACGGCCAGGTCCGGCGCGAGCCGACGGGAGCGACGCTGGCCGTCCCGAGGCCGTAAACTCAAGCCGGTGTCGGGAAGCGGCACACCCGCCCGTTGAGGAGAGTTCCATGCCTGCCTCGTCGATCTGCTCGTGGCTCTGCGTCGTGACCGCCGGCGCGGCCCTCGTGGCCGTCGCCGCCGCCCCGGACTACGGGGATCATTCGTCGGCGACGCTCACGAAGAAGGCCTGGGAGGCGCTCGCCGCCGGGGATGGCGACCTCGTGCTCGCCTACACGGGCAAGTGCCGCGAACTCTACGAGGCCGAGGCGAAGAAACAGCAGGCCGCCCTCACGGACTTCGCACCGGCCGAAAAGGCGCACGACTCCTGGGCCCTCAACGACGTGGGGACGTGCCTGTTCATCGTGGGCCAACTCCAGGAGCGGCAGGGCAGCCCACGCGAGGCGATCGCCGCCTACCGCACGCTCGCCGACGAACTGAAGTTCTCCCAGTGCTGGGACACCAAAGGCTGGTTCTGGAAGCCCGCCGAGGCCGCCGCCGGCCGCATCAAGGAGTTGGAGTTCGATGCGAAGCTGGATTAGGCAGGCGACCCACCCGCTCATCACCGCACTCGTCGTCGCCCTCGCCGGCGCCGAGGCGCGGGCCGCCGGCTCGGTGGTCAGGATCGAAGGAGACGCGACCACGGGCTACCGCCTGCTCCGCGACGGCACGCCCTTTCGCATCCGCGGCGCCGCCGGCATCGACCACCTCGACGTGCTCGCCGCCTGCGGCGGCAATGCGATCCGCACCTGGGATGCCGAGAGCGCCGGCCGGGAGGCCGACGGCGAGTCGCTCCTCGACCGGGCCCGGCGGCTGGGCATCGCCGTCACCATCGGACTCTGGCTCGGGCACGAGCGGCACGGCTTCCGCTACGACGATCCCGTGCAGCTCCAGCGGCAGCGGCAGGACGTCGAGGCGGCCATCCGCCGCTACAAGGATCACCCCGCCCTGCTCTGCTGGGGCCTCGGCAACGAGATGGAGGGGCCGACCAGCAACGGCGCCGACGAACGCATCTGGCGGGAAGTGAACCACCTCGCCGAGCGGATCAAGGCGATCGACCCGAACCATCCGGTGATGACCGTCGTCGCCAACGTCAACGACGACAAGGTCGCCGCCGTCGTCCGCCACGCGCCGGCGGTCGACATCCTCGGCATCAACGCCTACGCCGGAGCCGGCGGCGTGGGGGAGGCCGCCGCGCGGATGGGCTGGAAGAAGCCCTACTGCGTCACCGAGTACGGGCTGCCCGGCCCGTGGGAGACCGCGCAGACCGACTGGAAGGCGCCGATCGAACCGTCGAGCCGGCAGAAGGCGGCCACCTACGCGACCACGACGAGCGACATCCTGGCCGACGAGAAGCGGTGCCTCGGCAGCTACGCATTCCTGTGGGGCAGCAAGCAGGAGGCGACCGCCAGTTGGTTCGGGATGTTCCTGCCGACGGGCGAGAAGACGATCACGGTCGACGCGGTCACCAAGGCGTGGACGAACGCCTGGCCCGCCAACCGGGCACCGGTCCTCGAGGAGACCGACGTGCCGCTGGCGGGCAAAACCGTCGCGGCCGACACGCAGATCACCGCCGTGGCCCGGTACCGCGACCCCGAGGGCAGACCGCTGGCCTACGCCTGGGAGGTGCGCCGCGAGAGCGACGACCGCAAGGAAGGAGGCGACCGGGAGCGGCAGCCCGATGCCGTCGAGGGCTGCATCGTCGAGTCGGCGGCCGACGGTCGGGTCGTTGTGCGGACCCCGCGTCAGCCTGGAGGCTACCGGCTGTTCGTCACGGTCCGCGACGGCGAAGGATCGGGCTGCATGGACAACTGGCCGTTCGCGGTCGCGCCGTAGGTCGTGCTCACCCGACCGCGTCGATGGCGGCGGCGAACGCCGCCATCATCCGCTCCGCGGGGAACATCTCGACCGCCCGGACCCGCGCCGCTTCGCCGAACCGCGCCGCCTCGTCCGGGTGCTCGAGGAGCGTGAACGCCCGGCGCGGCAACTCACTCTCCGGGAGCGGGGGCACGACCCAGCCCGTCGTCCCGCTGGCGACGAGTTCCCGCGCGGCGGCGCTCGCCACGGCGACGGCCGGCACCCCGCGGGCCATGGCGTCGAGGATCACGCCTCCGCACGCCGTCGTGCCCGACTGCCAGACATACCCGACCTGGCCGAGGAGATCGGGGAGCAGATCACAGTCCGCCAGCACGACCAACCGCTCCGCGAGTTCCTGAACCCGCGCCCGTCGCCAGAGCCGTCGCCACTGCGGCCCGGCGCCGACGACGACGTGCTGCACGCCCTTGCGGACCGCGCCGAGCTGGTCGATTCCCCAGACGAGCCGTTCGAGCCGGGCTTCGGCGACCAGCGGCGTCACCGACAGGGTCCACGCGCAGGCCGGATCGAGCCCGAGCCGCTCCGCGACCTCTCCCCGCGCCAGGCCCACGGGCTCGTCGGCCGCGATGCCCGGCGGGATGGTCGTCAGCCGGTCCGTCGGCACGCCGTGCTGCCGGCAGGAATCCGCCACGCCCGAAAACGCCGCCACCACTCGATCCGCCGCGCGGAGGATGCGGCCCTGCCGCCCGTTCCGGGGCGGTGCGGCGACGTGGGCGACCACCCGGATCCGAGGATTCGCAGCACGTGCCACCGCCGCGAGGGCGGCCTGCCGTCGGCCGAACGGGACGACGACCGCCGCCCGCAGTCGCCGGATGACCGCGACGAGCCGGGCGGCCGCTGCCAGGTCCGGGCACGGCCGCCGGCCGACCCGGTGGATCGGAATCTCCGCCTTCCGCAGCCGCGCGGCCAGGCTGCCCCCCGAGGAGGTGATCGCCACGTGCACGTCCTGGCCCGACGCGGCGAGCCCGCGGGCGAGGAGTTCGGCCTGTCGACCCGTGCCGACCGGATCCAGGCCGCGCACGGCGATCAGGATCGGCTGGCCGGCTCTGTGCATCGTGCCTGTGCGGCGCGGGCGGCGACGATGTCGTCGTCGTCGAGCGCCGCGAGATGCGGCAGGTGCCGCAGGTCGCCGTCGAAGTCGAGGCCGTAGCCGACCACGAACTTGTCCGGGATCTCGAAGCCGACGAAGTCGGGCTGGATGTCCACCTCGGACCGGCCCGCCTTGCGGAGCAGGACGAGCGACCGCACGCTGGCGGCACCCCGCCGTTGGAGTTCCGCGAGCAGCGCCTTGAGCGTGTGCCCGGTGTCGAAGATGTCGTCGACGAGCAGCACGTCCTGGCCGGTGAGATCCGGGAGGAGGTCGAGCCGGAGTTCGAGTTCGCCGGGCCGGGTCGCCTTGCCGCGGTAACTGCTCGCCCACACCATGCTGACGCTCACCGGCCCCTCGAGCCGGCGGATCAGGTCGGCGACGAGCACGATGCTGCCCGTCAGCACGCCGACGACCGTCAGGGGTCGGCGGCCGACCTCGCGCTTGACCTCGGCGGAGAGCCGTCCGATGCCGGCGGCCAGGTCGTCGGCCGAGAGGAGGATTTCCATCGTGGCGATTTTCCTGCGGGTGCACCGCTCCGACGAAGCGTGGCGAAACCGAGCAGGATACCGCCGCGGCAGCCGCCTAGAATAGGCCCGAAGTTTTCCCGCCCCGCCGCCCCACCGATGCCCTTGCCGCGTGCCCACTGGTCGGTGATCGACGTCGGCGGTCGGCCGTGCGAGATGCACGCGCCGCCGAATCCAGCGGCCAGCCGGGCGGTGATCTTTCTGCACGACGCCTGCGAGCGACGGCTCGTGGACATGCCGGCGCTGGCGGAACTGTTCGAGGAGCACAGGCTCCCGGTCCTCGCGCCCCGCGCGGGCCGCTCCTGGTGGCTCGACCGGCTCGTGCCGGCCTTCGATCCGCACGTCACGCCGGAGAGACACGTCGTCGAGGCGGTGCGCGGCGAGGTCGGTCGGCGGTTCGGCGTGCAGCCCCCCGGGATCGCGGTCGTCGGCATTGGGATGGGCGGACAGGCGGCGCTGCGGATCGCCTACCGCCATCCGACGATCTTTCCGGTCACCGCGGCGATCGCTCCGGCGATCGACTTCCACCGGGGGATGCGCGAGGCGGGTGATCGCGACGACGGGGAGTCGTACGACGTGCTGTGGCAGCTGTTCGGCGACGTCGAGCGGGCACGCCAGGAAACGGCGATCCTTCACGTGCATCCCCTGAACTGGCCGCGGCACCAGTTCTTCGCCAGCGATCCCGCGGACCTCCACTGGCACGACGGCGCCGCGCGGCTGCACGGCAAGCTCGTGGCGCTCGGCATTCCGCACGTCGCCCTGCTCGAGCCGCGGGTCGGCGTGCCGGGTGTCCGCTTCGAAGACGAGGTCGCCCCTGCTGCGATCCGCTTCGTGCTCGAAGCCCTCGATCAGGAGTCCCGGCGGCTGGCGTGACGCGGGCATCCTGCCAATCCAGTTCGGCACGGCAGATGCCGGACCGATCGTTCTTTGCCGGGCGCGACGCGGGACGTCAGGAAGCCGCAATCGCGTGAGCGATGCGGGCATGTGGCCAGCGCGCATGGCTCGGAGATCGGGGCTGCCGATGCGGGGTCTGCGGAGGTGCGCCGCGGGTTGCAAACCCGCGCTCCGAGGGGCAGAAACCCAGCCGCGGGTTGGAAACCCGCGCTCCTCTCAACTCGGGTTTTGCACTTTTTGAGGGCCGAATCGCGGGCTGAAACTGGCCTCTGAAAAGCGGCGAGCCTCCTTCAAAGTGGCCTCCTCAGCAGAATCTGTGGGTTGATTCTGGCTCCGGTAGTTTGCCAAGGACATGAAACAACGCGATTTCAATGCCTTTCGCGGTCCGAAAGCCGAACGCTTTTCTGGTGGTCAGTTTT
>VGYR01000047.1 GCA_016872925.1 Planctomycetota bacterium | reverse complement strand
GCGAATCTTGTGGCGAGCGGCAGCCATGCGCCACACTATGCCAGCCTTGTCCGCAGCGCGCAACTCCACCTATTTAGCCCGAATTACCGAGACTGCCTGGCGCAAATCTCGTGCCGAACAGGAGTGGACCTGATGCTGAAGGATCGCCCCGACCTGCATCACGGCCCGATGGCCGTAGTATGGGGGACGCAGGTCGCCCGACGGCAGCATCAGCAGGTCGCGAGCCCGCCCGGGTATGGCGTCCAGCACGGGGAGCAGGCGGCCGCAGCCGCAGGGGCCACCCCCGACCGTGGCGAGATCGCCGATCTCATACCGCACGAGCGGCATGGCGAAGTTGTGCAGCGGCGTGAGCACCACGCTGCCGGTCTCGCCGGCGGCGCACGGCTTGCCGGAGGCGTCGAGCACCTCGACGATCGCGTTCTCCGCCTGGATGTGCCAGCGGCCCTCCGCGAGGCACTGATACGCGATCGCACCCACCTCGCCGGCCGTGTAGGTGCTCGACAGCGGCGCGTCCCAGACTTCGCGACACAGCGTGGCGAGTTCCGGCGGGCTCGCCTCACCCACGACGACGGCCTCCTTCAGCTTTGGGAGCGGGATGCCGTCCTGGCGGGCCCGACGCAGGATCTCGAGGAGCAGCGAGGGAAACGTGCAGACATAGTCCGGGGCGACGTCCCGCAGGGTCTTGATCAACGCGGCGATCGGCGCGCGATAGTCGAGGAGGTAGCTCGGGCCCGTGGGCCAGACCGTGGAGACCGGCGCACCCCAGTCCTTGTTCCGCTGCAGGTGGATCGTGTCGTCGAGGTTGGTGCGCTGCTCGTTGCGGAGAATCGACAGGAAACTGCCCGACAGGTCACGACCCCGCCAGAGGTGCTCCCGGAGCTGGAACGCCTGCCAGTAGAAGTAATCGAGCGTGCTGCGGATGATGCGCACGGGCCTCCCGGAGGATCCCGAGGTCACGGTGTCGCCGATGCCCCCGTGACCGGCCGGCATCCGCCGGGCGTGGAGGGCGGCTCCAAGCGACTGGACCTCCGCCCGCGTCAACAGCGGCAGCGCCGCCCAGCGGCTGCGCCACTCCGCGGCGTCGGGCGCCGCCCGCCGCCGCGACTCCGGATCGAGGCCAACCGCGGTGAATCGCTCCCGCCAAAACGGCACCTCCGCGACCGCATGATCGACGAGGGCCTCGACCTGCGGCCGCCGGGCTGCGGCGAGCTCCTCCGCAGAGAGAAACTGGGAACGCGACAGCTGCTCGACGACGGCGAGCAGGGCCGCGGCCTGCGTCTGCGGCACGGCAGGCCAGAGTCCGCCGGCGAAGGCGGGGTGCGGTGCGGGGAGTTGCATGGGCGGGCGACGTCTTCAGCGCTGACGGAGGGGTGCGGCCGCGGCCGATGGGGTCAAGGCGTCGCCGTGGCCGGCGCGAGGTCGGCAAGCCTGAAACGCTCCGCGTGCACGATCGCTCCCGCCAGGTCGCGGATTCCCAGCGTGATGGTCGCGCCGGCCGGCTCCGCGCCCGCACCTTCGAGCCACTCGATGTCGATGGTGCCGAAGTTGACCTCCCGCTGGTGAGGCTCGAGCCGCAGGGGATTCGGATCGCGACTCATTCCGGCAGGCAGGGGCTGCTTGAGGCTGCTCGCCGTGAGGTCGTAGAGCGGATAGCCGGCCGCCTCCGGGCCGGCGGGAATGCGGCTGATCTCCGCGGCATGCCGGTCACCGCTCACGAACATGACCCCACCGGCTCCCGACTCTCGAATCAACCTCAAGACCCGCGCCCGCTCGGCGGGAAAGTTGCCCCAGTGCTCCCAGTGATGCCCCGTGAACGCGAACTGGATGCTCGACATCACGATCCGCACCTCGGCGGGCTCGCGCAGGGCGCGGGCAAACCACGCACGCTGCTCCGCGCCGAGCACCGTCGCCGCCGGATCATCGGTGGGCCGATACGGCCCGCCCCCCGGCTGCCGCTGCCCCGGAGCAAGCCTCGCCAGCGGCGACCGGTGATAGCGGGTGTCGAGGCAGATGAACTGCACGCGCCGGCCGGGCGGGCCCGCGGTCACGGTTCGGTAGATCCCCTCCTGAGTGCGGAGCGGCGCATCGGCCGGGACGCCGAAGAAGTCGAGAAACGCCTCTTGCGACCCACGGCGCATCGGGTATTCGCTCCCCGCGTCGTCGGCGCCGAAGTCGTGGTCGTCCCACACCGCGACGATCGGCGCGGTGCGCCGCAGCGCGGCGAAGCCCCCATTGGCCGCGAGGGTGGCGTACTTCGCGCGGAGAACGACCATGTCGCGGGTGTCACCATAGACGTTGTCGCCAAGCAGGAGAAACACGTCTGGATCGTAGCGCGTAATCGCCTCCCAGATGGGCTGCGGCCTGTCCTGCCGGATGCACGAACCCAGCGCGATTCGCGTGATCGGCCGGAGCGGGTCGATGTCGACGGCTCGCGCTGGCCCTGCCGCTGCAAGCACGAGTCCCACCGCCGCGACGAGCCTGCCGGCCCCGCCGATGACAGGCCTGCACCGCCCTTCGGCAGTGGCGGGAATGGATGGACCGGTCGTGGACTTCCTCATGGGGAGAATGTTCCCACGCGCATCGTGGTGGCCGCAAGCCGGGGCCGCATGCCGCCTGCTAGGATACGGCCGTGACGGCCTGTCGGCTCCGAGGACGACGTGTCTCCGCGACGGCGTCGACCAGCATGCGAACACCGAGGTTTCGACGGTGGCCATCTCACGCCGCGCGGCCCATGACCCATCGGACTCGCCCGTCGCGGCATGAATCGCCGCTGCACGCGTGGGGAGCCCCCCTGCTCCTCCCCCTCGTCTGCTTCTGTGCCTGCAGCGGGGCCTTGGCGTCGCGGGAGGCCTTGGCGGTGGACGCGTCGCCGGCCGGTGCCCACGTCGGCCGACTGCTCTTCACCTCACAGGGGCGCACGGGTCTCGTGCAGGCCGACGGCACGGGACTGCGGTATCTGGATCTCCACCAGCCGCGTCAGGTCACTTGGCAACCGGGCCCGCTCCTGTCCGATGGCAGGCGCGGGATCTTTCTCAGCATGGAGGCCCGCCGTGACGGCCCCGGACGGCCGTTCGCGGAGTATTACACACAGACTCCGTGCCACCTCTGGCTCTATGACTTCGATCTCGCCACGCTCAAGGAGATCGGGACCAACGCGGGCCTGCCGCCGTTCAAGACCCCGGCACTGCTGCTTGGCGATGACCGGGTCCTCGTGCAGGTTTCGCACGGTGGCGAGGGGCAGCTCGTCAGCATGCGGCTCGACGGCACGGATGCCCAGGAGTTCACGCATCCCGACGAGGGGCTGCCGTACGGCTTGAGCCTGAGCCCGGACGGACGCCGGGTGGCGTTTCACCTGGCCGGCCCCGAGGGGTATCAGATCTGGACGAGTGACCTGAAGGGAGCCGACCGCGTGCGGATCGCCGCCGACCCGGCGCACCTCTACTTCGGCACGCGGTGGTCGCCCGACGGCACGTGGATCCTCTACGTCGACTGCCACCATCGGCAGGATCCGGGACACGACTGGGCCGATGTCTGCATCGGGCGGGCCGACGGCAGCGAGCACCGCGTGCTGACCACCGGGCAGTCGATGTGGTTCGCCGCCACCTATGGTGACGAGGAGACGCGCGGAGGCGGCTCGAACGTGCCCACCTGGACCCCGGAGGGCACGATCCTGTTTCCACGTCGCCTGCCGGAATCACGCGTGGCCTGGCAGTTCGCGGCAGACCGGCCCGACACGGATCACTTCAACCGCGACTACCGGCCTGACATGGCCCGCGGCGGATGCGAGATCGTCGAACTCGATCCCCGCGACGGTGCCGTCGCCGCGCTCACCCACAGCGATCCGGCGACCTGGGACTTCCGCGCGACGGTCTCACCGGACGGCCGGCACATCGCCTTCTGCCGTGCAGCCGTCGGCGAGGCCCCGGCGCTGTGGGTGGCCGATCGCGATGGCAGCGGCGCCCGCCGGGTGACGCAGGGCATCAACGGCCGCGGCGCCGACCATCCGGTCTGGCTGACGGCCCCGCTCGCACAGCGGTGACGTTTGGTGATTCGGCACGGGTTGGAAAACCCGTGCTCCTCTCGATCACGATCCCCCCAGAGCGCGGGTTTTTCAACCCGCGTCCCCACCCGCCCCGTCACGGGGCCATCCTGACCTCGCCGTCGGAACGATGGGCGAGGCAATTGTAGAGCTCGAGGTCGATGTCGTAGTCGATCAGCCGCACGGAATCGTCGGCGAACACGGCGTGGATTCCGGCCGCGTGGGCCGAACCTGCCGTGCCATGCTGGGCATTGTGGCTGGTCACCTGCTGCTTGGAGTCCTGGTAGGGCACGCAAACCGTCACCCGCACCGTGTCGGCGTCCCAGCCGTTCGCCCAGCCGTACTCGTCGTCGTTCTTCGTCGGAACGTACGGCGGAACGAGCCTCTTCTCGAAGACCATCATCGTCTTGCTGGTTCCATCGGTGATGTGCGACACCTTGACGAGCGGATCGTAGTCGAGATCCGTCGCCGCCGGCGGCGACTGCACGAAGTAGCTGCTCCTTACGATCACGCCCTTGAAGCCGAGATACTGCGTGCCCAACTGCTTGCGGGTCTTGGGCTGGGATGGATTGTCGGGGTACGTCCCGGTGCCGAAAAAGGCGGTGCCCCGCTGGCAACCCATGCTCGTTCTCAGCGTGTCCGCAGCTGGAGTGCCCGCCGTCGAGAACACGGAATCGAAGTAGGAACTCGACTCCCCCCGCGACAGAGCCGGCTGCGACGAGGCGTAGTCGGTGAGCCAGTAGCGGACGCCATTCGTCGTGTTCGACGACGGGCCGCGTCGTGATGGGCAGTAGAATGCCGCGATGGCCGACGTGCTGTTGATCTCGGCCGTCGACGTGATCCGGGCGTTTCCGCCTTCCTCGAAGTACGGGAGGATCTGAAAGCCCCAGCCGAGTCCCTGCCGATCCGGCCCGAAGGGCTTGCCCCCCGAGGAGTAGTTCGCAAGCTCCGGCCGCGGGCCGATGCCGCCGCTGGGAAACGCCTTGGAACTGCTCTCCAGGTTGAGGATCGCCAGGCCGATCTGCCGGAGGTGGTTGCGGCACTGCGTCCTCCGGGCGGCCTCCCGCGCACTCTGCACGGCAGGGAGCAGGAGCCCGATGAGCGTCGCGATGATCGCAATCACCACGAGCAACTCGACGAGCGTAAACCCGTCCGGCGACAGTCGCCGAGCGGATTCCGCTTGGCGGATACGTGTTGGGGGCATGCGCATCGGTCTTCCAGATCAGGCTCGCCGGCGTCGCATGGCGGCCACTCCGCATCCCACCAGGCCCGCCACCGCCATCAGGCAGGACGAGGGCTCGGGGACGGCCGCGATGCCCATCGCTCCCGACGGCCCGAGGACGTCGAGCCCCTCGCCCGGGGCGTTGTAGTTCCCCGCGTCGTAGAGCCCCGTGGCACTGAAGTCGGCGAGGTCCTGGATGTCGACGAAGCCGTCGTAGTTGAAATCACCCTCCATCCACGTCGCCGCGTCTGTGGTGCCGTACTTCCCGGCCGAGATGAAGTTTGAGACATCGAGAATGTCGACCACGAAGTCGAGGTTGGTGTCGCCAGGGGCACTGTAGGCAACCTGCATCGTGCCGCCGCCGAGGTCCATCCAGCCGACCGCACGACTCCCGCCGCTTTCCGCGGCAACGCTCGAGGTGATGCCGCTCGTGCCGTTCCAGGAGCCATCTCCGCGGCCGGCCACGATGTCGGCCACGAGGTCTACGGCCGAGATGCCCCCCGCCACGACCGTGCCGTTGCCGAGATCGAGCTGCGCACCGGCCGCGACGCTGAGGCTGCCGGTCGTGACGACCAGCGGACCCGACGGGGCGGTCGTGCCACTGGAAAATCCGTTGGTCAGCCGCGCCCGCCCCCCGTTCACGGCGAGCGACGCGACGTTCAGGCTCGGCGTGGCAGGTCCCTCGGACGGGCTGCCACCGAGCTGCACCTCACCGGCGGACACGGCCACCGGCGTGAACTGCAGCGGCTGATTGCCGCCCGGATTCTCCGCCCGCAGGACTCCCTGGCTCACGTCCACGCTCCCCGTCATCCAGTTGCTGCCGCTCAAGACCATCGTTCCGGCCCCGGTCTTCGTCAGGCCGGCCCGGATGCTGTCGCGGGTCCCGCTCGGCGTTTCGCTCGAGTCGCCTGCCGGGCTGTCGAGCAGGTTCGCCGACACCGTCAGCGTGCCGCTGGTGACGTTGAACGTCGTGCCTCCCGACCAGTTGAGGTGAAATCCGGTGCTGTCGTTGTAGGTGTACAGACCGTCACCGCCGGTACCGTTCCCGGAGACGCGATTCCACTCGTTGAGAAACTCCGTGCTCGCCCGCATGGCGATCCGCGAGTTGCCTGTCGACGTCACGCTCCCCTGGAGCATGAAGGCCTGGAAGCCCGGATAGGTGTCGCGGGTGACCGCCTCCGGCACCTGCTTGGTCCAAAGGTCGTTCCAGAAGGTCGCCTGGCCCAGCATCTCGCCGCTGTTGAGCTCGACGTTGCCGAGGGCGCTGTAGGCGCCGTTGTAGTGCCAGTTGTCGAGCGGATTATCCTCTCCCGCCTGCTCGAGCATGATGTTGTTGGTGATCAGGCCGCCGTCGTTGGCCACCAGGGTCTGCGTGCTGACGGCCGCGGTCGGGCTCTTCGAGTTCCCCTCCGTCATGCACTCGATCGAGCGGAAGCTGAGCACGCCGCCCCCGTTGACCACGACCCGTCGCGCAGCGTTCGCCGCTCCGAGGTTGTTGGTGACTCCCATGTTCTCGTAGCCGTTGCTGCCGAGGTACACGGTGCCCTCGTCGATCGTCACGGCACCGGTGAAATCGCTGAACATGTTGACGAGGTTGAGGGTGCCCGGCCCCGTCTTGCGGAAGCCGCCGGAGCCGGTGAGCCGGGCCGAGATCGTGCCGATCACCTCCGGGGCGACGTCGAAGTCGACGGTCCCGCTGAGGATCAGGCCCTTACCGGAGGTGAAGTTCATAAACGTCGGGTCGTTGTCGTCGACCCAGCGGATCGAGTATTGGTTGGCGTAGAACTTGATCGCGTTGGACACCGGCACGCCGCTGGCGGGCACGCTGGCCACGTAGACCGGCGTCGGCACCCGGTAGGCCTCGTAGAAGTTCGGGGCGGCCGGGTCGCTGTTTTGGAAGTACTCCGAGTCGGCCGTGAACACGGCGGCCTGCGCCGGATTCCAGGCGGTGGCTGCGCCCGAGCCGTTGGTCAGGAACGTGGTGCTGAAACCCGACAGGGTGCCGGCGCCGCCCAGAATCACCCCGTTGGCGGACCAGAACTGCACGTTCGCCGGTGTGGAGGCCGCCGTGGTGCCCCACCTGCTTCGGATCACCGCATCGTCGCTCCGGTTGACGCCCAGGCCCGCCAGGCCGGCGGTGTACGGCAAGGGGTCGACGGCCGAAACGGACGTCACCAGGATCCCCGCCGCGTCGTAGACCCGTCCCGTGATCGATTGGCCGTATTGCTCGAGCTGAATGCCATACGAGGCTGCCGGATCGAAGTTCCTGACCGTTCGCGCGGGCAGCAGAGTGGTGGGAGACGCAAGCGAGATCTTCGACACGTCGAGGCCGCCGTCGGTGTAGTCGAGCGTGGCCGCATAGGCGTCGAGCGTCGTCGAGTTGATCAGGCCGAGCACGCCCGCGTTGCGGATGGGCATCGTCAACGAGCCGGACGAGATCAACGACGACGTGACGACCTGCCGCCCCTGAAACGGCTGCGGTACGAGACCGAAGTAGGCTGCCGGTCCACCCTCGGCGACGGGCGTCGAGTTGGAGACGCTGACGCTGCCCGGTCCATAGGTCGGCGACGCACCACTCGGGGAGCCGGCGCCATTGAGTTGCTGCCAGATCCACGTCTGCGAGGGCGCGCCACCGGAGAATTCATCGAGCCAGTCGGCGGATGCGACGGCCGGAAGCAGGACACCGATCGCCACGGCGATCACGAACTGAAGTCGGCCGTGCATGAACCACCGTCCGCATGGCGAGCCGAAGCATGACGCTACAGGCATGACATTCTCCTTGAAAGATTTTTGAAGAAACTCGGAATGAACTGCTTGATGGTTCAACACCCGGAGTTCGGAGAAGGACGCTCCTGCAAAAACTGCGAAGAACCCCTTCCACAAACCCCATCTCTCTCCCACTCGCGAAAGATCATAACACTTTCACTCGGGTCCGGCAAGCCGCCCGGTCAGGTTCCATCGGACCGATGCGCGAGGCCATTGAGCACCTCCGGTTCCACGTCGTAGCCAAGCGTCACGACATGGCCGTCTGCATGGACCCCATTGAATCCGCCGGGGTGAGCCGATCCGGCGGTCGTGGACCGTCCGCGACCGGATATCTCGGCGGCCGAGTCGGCGTGTGGGGTGCAGATCGCACTTTTGACCGTGTCCATGTCCCAGCCGTCCGACCAGCCCCGATCGTCATCCTCGCCGCCGGGCTGATAGGGTGTCTTGAGCCGCTTTTCCACGACCATCAGGGTCTTGCTCAGGCCGTCGCTCACCTGCCGGCGGCGGACGTTGGGACCGTAGCCGAGATCGATCGGCGGCTTCCAGGACCGCTCCGTGAGCATCGTGCCGCGGGCGATCACGCCGTTGTAGCCCAGCCAGCGAGCACCAAACCCGGTGGACTTCTTGGGAATGTCGTTGTCCCAGCCGGTCGTGCCCCAAAACCCGACGCCGGAATGGCAGCCCTCCGTCGTGGTCGGCGACCCGGTGCCGGCTCGCGGGGCGATCCAGCCGGAGAACTCGGTCGGCCGCTCGCCGCGACTGGCGGCAGGCTGGATGGCCGAATAGTCCATCAGCCAGTAGGTGATGCCCCCCCTCTCGTGCGACGTCGGGCCGCGCCGCGACGGGCAGAAGTACTCCGCGATCGGCGAGTTTGCGATGTCCCGCGTCCGCACCAGAGCCGCCACGGGGGCGTTCTCGAGGAAGGGCAGCACCTGAAAGGCCCAGGAGAGCCCCTGCCGCTCGGGCCCGAATGGCCGCCCGCCGGACTGGTAGTTTTCGACCTGGGGCCAGGGCTCCACGCCGCCGCTGGGAAACATGCGGAAGGCCGATTCGACCTGGAGCACGGCGAGCCCCACCTGCTTGAGGTGGTTGGTGCACGTGGTCCGTCGCGACGCCTCGCGGGCGCTCTGCACCGCGGGAAGCAGCAGGCCGATCAAGGTGGCGATGATCGCAACCACCACGAGCAGTTCGACGAGCGTAAACCCACGGGCAGCCGGAGCCTCCCGCCTTCGACGCCGGCTGTTCATGGGAGCGAGACCTGCTCGCCGTCGGCACGGTGACCGAGCCGATTGAAAACATGGATGTCGACCGAGTAGTCGATCGAGGCCACGGTGCCGTCGGCAAACACCCCATGCAGCCCCGAACTGTGGGCCGATCCCGCCGTGTACTTGCTGCGGTCGCGGGTGACACGCTGCAGCGAATCCTGGTAGGGAACGCAGAGCGTCGTCCGCGTGACGTCGAAGTCGTGGCCGTCCGACCAGCCCCGATCGTCGTCGGCCGTCGTGCCTGGCACGTAGGGGGGCATCAGCCGCTTTTCGAAGACCATCATCGTCTTGCTGGTACCGTCCTTGATGTTGGAGATCTTCACGGGCGGATCGTAGTCGAGCAGCGTCGGGGCCCCTCCGAGTGACTTGACCAGATACGAACTCCGCACGATCACGCCGGGAAATCCGAGATACCTGCTCGCCCCCCAGAGACTCTTGTGCCTGGGGTTGAAATCATTGTTGTAGGTAGTGACGCCCCAGAGGGCGGCGCCGTTCGCGCACCCGAGCGTCGTCGGCAACTCCCCGCCGGTCGCCTGGGTCATGGTGAAGTAGGCGTCGTAAAACTCGGTCTCCGTGCGGGACGGCCCCGGCTGCACGCTGGCGTAGTCCATCATCCAGAAGGTGTCGCCGTCGTGCGTGTTCGAAGCCGGTGGCCGCCGAGTGGGGCAGAAGTAGAGACTGATCGGTGAACCGCCGATCTGCGAGGTGCGCGTGAGGTTGGCGACCCCGCCCTCCTCCAGGTAGGGCAGAATCTGAAAGGCCCACGAGAGCCCCTGGCGATTCGGACCGAACGGCTTGGAGTTGCTGGAATACCACTCGACCCGCGGCCAGGGCTCGATACCGCTCGTCGGAAAGATCTTGGCCGCGTTCTCGAGGTTCAGGATCGCCAAGCCGATCTGCCGCAGTTTGTTGCGGCACTGCGTTCGCCGTGCCGCCTCACGCGCGCTCTGCACCGCTGGAAGGAGCAGTCCGATCAGGGTTGCGATGATCGCGATCACCACCAGGAGTTCAACGAGCGTGAAACCTCGGCGAGCCCGCAACGCCATCATGCTGAAGATCCCCAAAGTCCTGCCGGACGACCGATCCTCGATCCGTCATCAACCCCTCGACAACCTGCATCATACTTTCTGTCGCCGCTTCGTCAAGCCGAAAAACCGTCGCCTTCACCTCGCGGGAATCAGTTCCCGGAAGCGGGTTTCGTCGGCGAGTTCGACGTCCCCGCCAACCTTTCCCACCAGCCGCACCCCATCCCTCCCCTGTCGCTCGTAGCACACCACGGCCGGCTCGCCCGCCGCGGCTTCGCTGCCGCCGAACACCAGGCAGACGGGCTGGCCGTCCCGATCCGACACCAGGCAGGCGTCGACGCTCTCGACCCCGAGGGCCGCACGATCCGCCGGGTTCATCGCGGCGACGAAACCGCGCAACTCCTGCTCCGACCGGGGCACCTGGCCCCGATGGTCGATCCTGTAGCGCTCGACCACTCGCGTGAGCCTGCCGACGCTCGACGCGGCGGGATCGTCCGCCGTGCTGACGCTTCGGCTCCGGCAGCCGCCGGTCGCCGCCAGCAGTGACGCGATGACGAGTGCGAGCATCGGCACGAGCCTCGCGCCACGTGGCAACGGCTCGCGACTCCCCGTAGCGTGGCCCCAGGCACGCATGGCATCACCTCCCTCGAGACCCCCATTCTGAAGCCCGGCTCTGGAAAAATCCATCCCTGATAAAAACTGCGCGGCACTCCTGGTCGGCACGGGATGCCCGCATGCACCCGCCGTGCCAAACAGGATTGCCATCGCGGCCCCGTTTGCCACGTCGCACGGATCGGGTAGCCTCGTCCGGGGCGGAGTGCCGACGGGGGGAGCCGATGGCCGACATCCTGGCGACGGGGCACGAGTTCACGACGATCTACGGCCGCGGCCTGCTGGCGGAGATCCCGGCCATCGCGCACCGGCCGTATCTCGTCGTCACGATGCCCGACCTGTGGGCGAAGCTCGGGAAGGCGTTCACCGGCGACCTCGCCGGCCCGTACCTCGTCCATACGATCGACGGCGACGCGCTCGCCGCGGAGCTCGCCACGATCCCGGCCTGCGGCTCGGTGGTCGGCCTCGGTGGCGGCCAGGCGGTCGACGTGGCCAAGTTCATCGCCGGGTCCCGGCGGCTGCCTCTGTTCCAGATCCCCACCTCGATGTCGGTCAACGCCGCGTTCGGGCACCGGGCCGGCCTCCGCTACGGCGGGCACGTCCGGTACGTCGGCTATGCCGTCCCCGAGGCGGTGTACGTCGATTTCGACGTGATCGCGGCCGCTCCGCCGCAGTTCAACCGCAGCGGCGTCTGCGAGGTCCTCTGCTACCACACCGCCCATGCCGACTGGCGACTGGCACGCGACCGCGGCCGCACGCCGGCCAAGTGGCCGTACGACCAGCGGCTGGTCGACGCCGCGAAGTCCGTCCTCGCCACCGTGCTCGACGGGATCGAGGAGATCCGCGACGTCTCCGAGGCGGGCATCCGCACTCTGATGACCGCGAACCGCTGGGGGGGCGCCACGTTTCACAACGCCGGCTGGAACCCCTGCCACATCGAGGGCACCGAGCACTTCGTGTTTTACGCCCTGGAGCGGTTCACCGGCCGGAAGTTCCTCCACGGCCAGCCGGTCTGCCTGGGCGTCGTGATCGGGTCGATGCTCCACGCCGACCAGGCCGACGAGATGCTCGCCGCCATCCACCGCGTCGGCGTCGACATCCGCCCCGAGGCGATGGGCATCTCCTGGGACGACGTCGCCGCGACCCTCTCCGGGATCCGGTCGTTCGTGCGGGAGGCGGGCCTCTGGTATTCGATCCTCGACGAGGCGGAGCTGACGCCCGCGTTCGTCGTCGAGCTCCGCAGGCGGATCGAGGGCGTGTATGGACCGTGGCGGGGCTGACTTCGGGCGGAGCGATGCCGACGACCTGCGGCAGTTCGGGTACGCGCAGGAGCTCGTCCGGCAGATCGGCGGCTTCTCCAGTTTCGCCCTCGCCTTCTCGCTGATCTCCGTGTTCACCGGAGTGTTCGCCAACTTCGGGCACGGCCTCCGCCAGGTCGGCGGGGCCGTCGTCTGGTCGTGGCTGATCGTGCTCGTGGGGCAGACGCTCGTCGCCCTGGTGCTGGCCGACCTCTCGTCCCGGATGCCGCTCTCCGGCTACGGCTACCAGTGGACCAGCCGCCTCGTGAGCCCGCATGCCGGCTTCTTCATCGGCTGGCTCCTGGGACTCCAGTTTCTGTGCGGCTTCCCGGGCATCTGCGCGACGCTGGCCGCGGAGCTCGGCCGGATGCTCGGCGGCGGCTGGACCTCGTCCACCGCGGTGACGGCTGTCACGCTCGCGATCATCGCCGTCGTGGCGCTGATCCACCTCTGCGGCATCCGCCTAGCGGCGATGATCAACGACGTCGGCGTCTGGACGGAACTCGTCGGCGTGGTGGCCGCAACCGGCGCGTTCATCTTTCTGGCGGTTGTCCGTGCGGCCGACCCGGCCGTGCTCGTCTCCACCGTGACCTCCCCCGGCGCCGGGCCGGCGGGCATCGGCGGCTGGGCGCTCTCGCTGCTGTTGGGCGCCTGGTGCCTGACCGGGTTCGAGGCGGCCGCCGACTTGGCGGAGGAGACCCGGCAACCGCGGCGGATCGTGCCCCGCGCCATGCTCACCTCGCTCGGGGCCGCCGGCCTGCTCGGCGGCCTGCTGATCGCCGGCGTGGTGCTGATCGCCCCCGATCTTGACGCGGCCCGGGCCGATTCCCGGCCGCTGGCCACGATCGTGGAGGCTGCGGTCGGCCGCTCCGGATGGTCGGCCATGCTATCCGTCGGCGGAGTCTCGATCTTCGCCTGCGCGCTGGCGAGCATGGCGGCGGCGAGCCGCCTGCTCTACGCGATGGCCCGCGACCGGATGCTGCCCGGTTCGACGCTGCTCGCGGCCGTCGAGCCGGGCACGCACAGCCCGCGCAACGCAATCCTCTTCATCTGGCTGCTCTCATCGGCGGTGGTGCTCGCGCTGCCCACGCTCGACGTGATCACGCAGATCTCCGCCGTCGCCGGGTACGTCGGCTACGCCGGCATCGTGGCGGCGGCGCTCTGGGCGCCGGCCGCGCCGGTCGCCGACGGCTTCACGCTCGGCCGCCTGCGGGTGCCGGTCGCGGGGCTGGCCCTGACGTGGACGCTCCTGGTCGTCGCGGCGCTCACGGTGCCACCCCTGCCGCTCGAGGGCATCGCCACCCGACACCTGCCGGCCATCTCGTCGGCAACGGGCCTGGCACTCGGCGCGGCCATCTACCTGATCTGCATCCGGCCTCGGATTCTCGCCGGCACCGCCGGGCCGCCGCCGGAGACCCGCACCTTGCGGTGACGGCTCCGCCGCCGGCACGGGTTGAAAAACCCGCGCTCCTCACGATCGCCGCCCCCCGGAGCGCGGGTTTTCCAACCCGCGTCCCGTCCCGCTTCGGCGTTTCCAACCCGGTTCCGGCGTAGCGCGGGTTTTCCAACCCGCGTCCCGTCCCGCTTCGGCGTTTCCAACCCCGGTTCCGGCGTAGCGCGGGTTTTCCAACCCGCGTCCCGTCCCGCTTCGGCGTTTCCAACCCCGGTTCCGGCGTAGCGCGGGTTTTCCAACCCGCGTCCCGTCCCGCTTCGGCGTTTCCAACCCGGTTCCGGCGTAGCGCGGGTTTTCCAACCCGCGTCCCGTCCCGCTTCGGCGTTTCCAACCCCGGTTCCGGCGTAGCGCGGGTTTTCCAACCCGCGTCCCGTCCCGCTTCGGCGTTTCCAACCCCGGTTCCGGCGTAGCGCGGGTTTTCCAACCCGCGTCCCGTCCCGCTTCGGCGTTTCCAACCCGGTTCCGGCGTAGCGCGGGTTTTCCAACCCGCGTCCCCTCATCCGCACACCGCCCCCGTCACCGCGGCGGCGGCTCCCAAATCGTCGCGGCGATGTGCTGCTCCGGCCGCTCGGCGGTCGTGTAGTAGTAGATGGTCAGCAGCTTGCCATCGGGCCGAAGCAGCGTCCGGGCGTATCCGAGGTCCCAGGTTCGGCCGTCCTCCCGCAGCGGCGTCGGGTCGCTCCACGTCCGGCCGCCGTCGCCGCTCAGCGTGGCGGCGATGCCGCAGGGATCGAGCCGGGTCCCATACGCCACGCACGCGCGGCCGTCGGGCAGCAGCACCAGGCTCGGAGGATTGCCGTTGTTGCCGGCCACATCTGCAACCTTGCCCCGCAGCGTCCAAGACGCACCGTCATCGTCGGATCCGTAGGCGTCGATCCAGCACCGGTCTCCCTCCCGGCGCCGCAGCACCGAGAGCAGGGCCTGCGGGCCGAGCCGCACCGTCGTGGGCATCACCGACCGCACGGCGAGCGGCGGACCCGAGATCCAGGAGATGAAGCGGAAGCTGCGGCCGCCGTCGGTGGTGCGGGCGCAGAAGGCACGGTCGCGGTAGCTCGCGGCCTTGATCTCCGGCTGCTCTGCCGAGAGAAACACGAGGCAGTCGTCCGGGCCGTTCACGAGGGAGTCGGTGCGGGACGTCAGCGGAAAGGAGAACGAGCCTGCCAGGTCGAACGGCCCCATCCAGGTGCGGCCGCGGTCGGAGGAGTACCGAAACCGGTCCCGCTCCACCCGCAGGGCGAAGCCGGGCTCGTCGAACCGGATCGGCGCCGTCAGCGGTTCGACCTCCTTCCGCACGAGGCTCGCCGGCTCCTCGAGCTGCCACGTCTCGCCGCCGTCGAGGCTTCGCGCCAGCGCGGGATGGCTCTCCCGGTCGCGGTCCAGCGAGTGTCCCTCGTCCGACGCCTTGTAGTGACCGAGCGTGAATCCGACCAGGATCTCGTCACCCCACGCCCACGCCCCGTTGTTGGCGGGCCAGCCGGCGAATCGCCCAGGCTGGTGGTAGACCACCACGTGCCGGGGTGGATTCGGCACCGGCGCCTCTCCGGCGGCGACGCGCACCGTCGTCAGCACGGCGACCAGCATCGCTGCACACTGCCTCATGACGCACTCCTGATGACCGACTTCACGTGGGCGGGCGACTCCCATCGGCTCGCACGCCGTTCCCCGATCACGGGCAACCCTCGCTCAGCGCACGCTGCCGTATGATAGGGGGCGAGAATGACCATCGGCGGGCCCGTCGGCTGCGCACTTTACCGAATGGACACCATGCGTCCGCCGGCTGCGATCGCGACATCGAGCACGAAGCCATGACCCGCCCTCCTCGCGTCGTGATCCTCGGCGGCGGTCCGGCCGGCTACGAGGCCGCACTCGTCGCCGCCCAAGCCGGCGCCGACGTCGCCCTGGTGGAACGCGACGGACTCGGCGGCTCGGCGGTGCTCACCGACTGCGTGCCCAGCAAGGCCCTGATCGCCTCGTCGACCGCGCTGGCGCAGGTCCAGGCGATGGAAAACCTCGGCGTCCGCATCAGCCCGACCGCCTTCGATCTCCGCGAGGTCAATCGCCGGATTCTCGACCTGGCAAGGGCGCAGTCGGCCGACGTCCGCCGCGGGCTCGAACGGGCGGGCGTAAGACTCGAAACCGGCACAGGGCGGCTGGGCGGCCCGCGGCAGATCCTCGTGCGGGAGCAGGGCCACGACCGCACCCTCGAAGCCGACGTGATCCTGCTCGCCACAGGCGCCCGGCCGCGGCCCCTCGACGGGGCTGCGGCCGACGGTGAGCGAATCCTCACCTGGCGGCAGGTGTTCGACCTCCAGCGGCTTCCGGAACACCTCGTCGTGGTGGGCTCGGGTGTCACCGGAGCGGAGTTCGCGTGCTGCTTTCTGGCGCTCGGGGCCCTGGTCACGCTCGTGTCCTCCCGCGATCGCGTGCTCCCGTCCGAAGATGCCGATGCCGCGGCCGTGATCGAGCAGGTGTTTCATCGCGGCGGCGGCACGATCATGCAACGCAGCCGGGCGGTTTCCTGCCGCCGTGACGGCTCGGGCGTGGTCGTCGAACTCGCCGCCGGCCAGCAGATCACCGGGTCGCACGCCCTGCTCGCGATCGGCTCGCTGCCCAACGTCGAGTCCCTCGGTCTCGCCGAGGCGGGCGTCGCCACGGACGACCGCGGCTTCATCCGCGTCGATCGCGTGTCGCGCACCTCGGCGGCCGGCATCTATGCCGCCGGCGACTGCACCGGGGTGATGATGCTGGCTTCCGTCGCCGCGATGCAGGGGCGGATCGCGATGTGGCACGCCCTCGGGGAGACGGTCGCGCCGCTCGACCTTCCGGCCGTGTCGGCCACCGTGTTCACGAGGCCCGAGATCGCCACGGTCGGCGATCGATCGACGGGCCGGTCGATCCTGCTGCCCCTCCGCACCAACGCCCGCGCCAAGATGGAGAGCATCGACGACGGCTTCGTGAAGCTGTTCGTCGAGGGGCGGACGGTGACGGGCGGCGTCGTCTGCTCGCCCCATGCCAGCGAACTGATCCATCCGCTCGCGCTGGCCGTCGCCGCCCGCCTGACGATCGAGGATCTGGCGACGACCTTCACGGTCTATCCGTCGCTCT
Source organism: Planctomycetota bacterium (assembly GCA_016872925.1). Lineage (GTDB taxonomy): Bacteria > Planctomycetota > Planctomycetia > Pirellulales > UBA1268 > QWPN01. The sequence continues at coordinate 2,653 of VGYR01000047.1, read as the reverse complement.
CGGGCTCGATCGCGGAAGCCGCCCGGCGGCTCCGTGGCAGCGCGGGACAGCCCGGGCCAGGCTGACCGTTCCCAGGCGGGTGAAACGTCACTTCGGCGGCGTGGGAGCCGGTGCCACCGCGGCGGTGACCGCCTCGCCGTTCCAGAGCCGGTCGTACCGGTCGGAGTCGACTTCCTCGGCCCGTGCCCCCGTGAACGCGACGAATCTCTTGCCCGCGCTCCCCTCCGCCTCGAACACCACGGCCTGCTCCTCCAGCGGACCGATCGACACGCCCCAGCGGACCCGAAAGGGCTTGCCGTCGCGATCCGACACCAGCATCTCGTCGAAGCGGGCCGGGTCGATGCCCATCATGGCGAGGTTCTTCGTCGGGGCCGACTGCAGGAACGCTTGGAGCGTCGCCTCGTCCTTCGGGCCGACCCATCCGTTCGTCGCCTGATAGAAGCGAAACAGGTTGGCGAGCTGCTTGATCCGGCTGTCGTTCATGGCGGCGACCTGCCGCCGCAGATTGCCGTCCGAGCATCCGCCCGACGAAGCGACCGCGACCCCCAGCGCCACGAACGCGTGCCCGAGCATCCAATGGCGGATCATCAACGCCCGCTTCGCACGGGCGGCGTCGCGACTGCTCATCTGGGAACTCTCCACGGGATGATCGTCGTGGCGGCGAGGCCGCTACATCGACGACGTGTTGACCGATTGGCCGTCGTTGCGGCACCCGATCTGGAACAGCGCGTCGACGTCGACGTCGAATGAGATGCCACGCACCGAGCCGTCGCCGAACACCGAACCCATCACCGCATGCGGGCTGCCGAACTGCCGCTCCGCCGTGTCGCCGGTGGGCCGCTGGTCCGAATCGGCCCGGGGCCGCGTGTAGGTGTTCGAGCTGTCGGCTGACGGAAACACGAGCCGCATCGTCACGTAACCCGCCGCGTCGGCCCAACCCGGGGAATCGTAGAAGCCCCACTCGACCCAGTCGGTGCAGCACAGGGCCGGCGGCTGCTGGGCCCGCGCCCAGGCCGACTTCTCCATCACGAGGATCGTCTTGGACGTGCCGTCGGTGACCTTCGACACTCCGATGGCCGGCGACCGCACGTAGACGCTCCCGGTCCGGCCGGTGAACAGCATGCCCGACTTCGCGATGATGCCCCGCCAGGCCCTGTCGAACTCGTCGTTCTCCCCCTGCCGCTGGCTCGTGCTGTCGATTTTCGACTGATAGTTGCCCATGTCCCAACCGGTCGCGACGCCAGCGTAGTCGGTCAAGTGAAAGACGGTTCCCCATGACGTCGGCCGGCTCAAGCGGTTGGCCCGTGATGGGCACTTCACCGGGGCCACGCCGTCCTCGAGCGGCGAGTTCACGCCGAGGTTGAAGATCCCCTGGTCAACGGCCTTGCGGTGCAGCACGCCGAACTCTATGTAGGGCAGGATCTGAAACACCCAGCCTGCCCGCTCGTATCCCGCGGAAGGGGCCGGCGCGAAGTTGCGGTCGCCCAGGATCGTGCCGGCGCTTGGAAAGGCCTTCTTCGCACTGAGGAGCGAGTGCGACGCCGCGCCGATCTGCTTCAGGTTGTTGAAGCACTGCGTGCGCCGGGCAGACTCGCGGGCCGACTGCACGGCCGGGAGCAAGAGGCCGATGAGCGTGGCGATGATCGCGATCACCACCAGCAACTCGACGAGCGTAAAACCATGTAGGGGGCGAGGGCATGCGTTCGCATACCCTCTCATTGGTTGCTGAGACCGTTTCCCCCTGACATGGAGTTCACGATGATCGCTCGAAGAGACGCGGCCTGTTTCGTTGGCATCGACCTTCACAAGGACACGCTGACGGCGTGTATTGTCCGGTGAACTGACCGTGAGGTCACGTACAAAAAGATTGCCTGCAAGTGCCGGGACCAGATCCGATCGTTCTTTACCTCGCTGCCGCAACCGAGCGTGGTGGCGATCGAGACGGTGGGCTTCTACCGCTGGCTGTGGACGGAACTCGAGCCGCTGGCCGGACAGCTCGTGCTCTGCGACGCCCGAGGTGCCCGGGCCCTTGCCGGCCGTCGCATCAAGACGGACCGGGAGGACGCCCTGAACGTGGCCTTGCTGTTGGCCGACGGCAGGCTGCCGCTGGCCTGGGCGCCGCCGGAGAACGTCCAGGTGCTCCGCACCTGGACCCGGCACCGCAACGGCCTCACGCGGCAGCACGCCAAGGTGCTGCATCACGTGAAGTCGATCTTGAACCGGCTGAACTTCCCGGGGCCGGTTCGGCTCGACGCCGCTGCCCTGCAGCGCTACCTGCTGGCGGGCGTGGAGCGGTTCACGGCCGACGACCTCACGATGCTCTGGCAGCACCAACGCAGGCTCGTCGAGATCGAGCAGGACCGGGCCCAGAGCGAACGCCGCATCAGCGAGTTGATGCGGGCTCCGGAGTTCTCCCGTCTCCGTGAGATCCTGGAGTCGGTTCCCGGAGTGGGCCTCGTGACCTCGGCCACCGTGATCGCCGAGATCGGTGACTTCAGCCGCTTCGCGGACTCGAAGGCGATCGGTCGCTACGCCGGGCTCACGCCGACGGTCTACGCCTCCGGCAACTCCAGCCGGCTGGGCCACATCTCGAAGACCGGCGCTCCCGACCTCCGCTGGGTGCTGCAGCAGGCCGCCTGGACGGCCATCCGCT
>VGYR01000046.1 GCA_016872925.1 Planctomycetota bacterium | reverse complement strand
CGAGATTTGCGAGTTACGCCCGAATGGTTTTGACATCCATGTCCAGAACGGCTTCGGTATCCTTTGGCACAACTGTATCTCCGGCGACGGCTTCGAGGGGAACTCCTGGCAACGCCGATCATCGTCAATAGAGGCTTACCGCGCCAGCCCAGATTGCCCAGAGTGCGCGCCGGCCCTGGGGCCTCCCGCCCCCGCACGAGGGTTCGCATCTGGTTCCAGGACGTGGCGCGGTTCGGCCAGCAGGGAACGCTGACCGCCGTGTGGGCACTCGAGGGATCCCGGCCCACTGTCGTTCGCCAACATGGGCGAAAGTCGATCTGGGTGTTCGCAGCCGTCAGAACCGGCGACAGGCTGGTCGATGGCCCTTCCGTACCGTGTAGTGAACCCCGAGACGACACAGGCGTTTCTCGACGCGGCAGCGAGAAGGCTCAGTCGCCGCGAACACGCCGTGATGATCCTCGACGGGGCCGGATGGCACGGCTCGCCCAAGCTGCGGTGGCCTCGGCGGATCACCCCGCTGTTCCTGCCGCCGCATTCGCCGGAACTCAACCCGGTCGAGCGGCTGTGGCGCTGGTTCCGAGAGCACCACGGGACCAATCGCACCCACGCCGAGGAGCAGGCACTCGTCGCCGAGGCCATTCGGAGTCTCCGCACACTCCGTCGGAAGGATATCCGGTCAATCTGCCGCACCAGCTGGGGCACGCCTGAGGCTCACGTGTGATCCGGATCACGACCCGAACCGGAGAGGCCGGCACCAAGCGCGTCGTGCCGTGGGGTCAGCGCGCCCCGCGGCGACGGGCGATCTCGGCGACGCTCACCCCCCAGAGCCGCGCGGTGCCGTCCCAGGAGCCCGTGACCAGGCTGCGGCCGTCCGGGGTGAACGCCACGCCCCAGACCTGGTCGGTATGGCCGCGGAGCATGGCCAGCGCCCTCCCGGTGGCGACATCCCAGAGCTGCACGGTGCCGTCGGCCGCCACCGCGGCGATCCGACGACCGTCGGGGGAGAACGAGGCTCTCCATATCTGCCGGACCGGCCCGGTGAGCGTGGCGACGAGGTGGCCCGTCGCGACCTGCCAGAGCCGCGCCGCGCCGTCACTGCAGGTCGTCACGAGCAGGTCGCCGGAGGGCGCGAACGCGACCCAGTTGACCGGTCCGTCGTGCTGCTCGAAGCGGCGCACCTCCGTGCCGTCGGCCACGCGCCACAGGCGGGCCGAGCGGTCCTCGCCGGCCGTGGCCAGCAGCCTGCCGTCGGGCGAGAAGGTCGCCCGGAACACCCGCCGACCGTGCTTCAGCGGTTCGCCGTGGGCGGCTTCGGCCCGCAGGTCCCAGATCCGGGCCGAGCCGTCGTCGGCCCCGGTCGCCAGCAGTCGGCCGTCGGGTGAGAAGTCGACCGCATAAACGCGGCGGTCGTGCGGCTTCAGCCACTGCCGCCGGTGCCCGGACTCCCGGTCCCAGAGCTGGACGGTGCCGTCGTCGCACGCGCCGGCGAGCGTGTCGTCGTGGGGCGAGAAGGCCACGTCGTTCACTCGGCCGACACCCCTGCGGAGCACGATGCCGGGCTCGAGCGACGCCGCGTCCCAGAGCCGGGCCGTGGAGTTCGAAAGCGCGGTCGCGATGTGCCGGCCGTCGTGGGAACAGGCCACGGCCAGCACTCGCGCCTCGCAGCGCATCACGGGGGCGTCGCGATCGTCGCCATCCCAGAGCCGCACCGTGCCGTCGGCGCCCCCCGAGGCGAGCCGACCAACGCCGGGAACGGCGGCAATCGACCAGACGGAACCCGTGTGTCCCAGGAGGTGTCGCAGCTCCTCCCCATCCCCGGCGTTCCAGACGCGGACGACCCCGTCGGCGCAGGCGGTCGCCACGCGGCCGCCGTCGTCGAGCCAGGCCACACCGTTGACCCGAAACGGATGCTGGAGGACCCTGGCTTCGCCTTCCGACCGCACGTCCCAGAGCCGGGCGGTGCCGTCCTCCCCCGCCGAGGCCAATCTGGTGCCGTCGGGCGTCGAGGCCACGCTGAACACCCGGTCGTCGTGCCCGAGCAGGGCTCGGGCGGATGTTCCGGTGAGGCCGTCCCAGACGCGGATCGTGCCGTCGGCGGCGGCGGTCGCCAGCCTGGCGCGATCTCCCAGAAAGCAGGCGGAGAGCACCGTCGCCTTGTGACCCGTCAGCTCTCCGTGCAGCTGCCACGTCGCCGTGTCCCAGACGCGCACCACGCGGTCGCGACCACCGGTCGCCAGGAACCGGCCGTCTGGTGAAAACGCGGTGGCGTAGGTCGCCGCTTCGGTGCCGCCCAGGATCGTGAGGGGCGTGCGGTCCGAAATCGACCACAGCCGCACGGTGCCGTCCGCGGCGGCCGACGCCAGCAGATCGCCTCCGGGCGCGAACGTGGTCGACCATACCCGCCCATCGTGCCGCCCCAGCGGCGGCGCAGTCCACGCGACTCCGCCGCCGTCGAGCCTGCCGAGCCGCACGCCGCCGTCTTCCGCGCCGCCGGCCACGACACTGCCGTCCGGCGACCAGCCCAAGGCCGTCACGGTCCCGCCATCGAGCGGGGTCTTGCTCAGCGAATCGTCGAGGGTGGCGCTGATGCAAGCGAGCTCCAGCGGGGTCGCCGTGTCGGCGACGCCCGAGAGTTCGCGGGCCTCGGCGATCAGCTTGCGGGCCTCGGGCACGTTGTCGCGGTCGCGAGCCGCGGCAGCGAGGAGCACGTTCGACACGTACAGCTGGGCGCGGGCCGCGGCCGTCTGCTCCTCCGCGTCCTGTTCGCGACGCTCCGCCAGCCGGCGGGCATTCTCGGCAAGCCGCCGCTGCTGCTCGGCGCGGACGAAAAACACCGACGTGGCCGTGACTGCGGCGATCAGCGACGCCAGGACGGCCGCGGCCGAGAGCGCGGCCGCGCGGTGACGCCGGGCGAACCGCACGATGGACTCGGCCGCCGTGGGCGGGCGGGCGAGGATGGCATCGCCGGCCAGCCAGCGGCCCAGTTCCGCTTCGAGTTCCACCGCCGTCGCGTAGCGCTGGGCGGGATCCTTGGCCAGGCAGGTGGCCGCAACCGTGGCCAGGGACCGGGCGTCGCCCGCCGGCACCCCCCGAGTCCGCGCGACCCTGACGATCTCGGAGGTCGACGCCGGCTGAGGGTCGCCGAGCATCCGGACGGCGTCGACGAACGGCATGCTCGCGAGGTCGTAGGGAAGGTGGCCGACGAGCATCTCGTGCATCACCAGCCCCAGCGCGTACACGTCGCTCCGGGCATCGACATCCCCGCCGCCGAGCTGTTCCGGGCTCATGTACCGCAGCGTCCCGACCCGGTCGCCGGCCCGCGTGAACTGCGTCTCGCCCGCGGGGCCCGACTCCAGCGAGCGGGCGACGCCGAAGTCGATGACCTTCGGAATGCCGGCGGCGTCGACGAGGATGTTGCCTGGTTTGAGGTCGCGATGGATCACGCCCTTCTGGTGGCCGTGGGCCACGGCCCCGCACACGCGGTGCAGCAGGGACACGACCTCGCGGATGCCGAGCCGACGCTCCGCAACGTCGCGGGTGATGGGCCTGGCTCCCTCGATCAGTTCCATCACGAAGAACGGGGCGGCGCCGACCCCGAACGTCCCGAAGGTATGGATCTGCGCGATCGCCGGGTGCTGGAGCCGCGCGAGCACCCGGGCCTCGTAGCGGAACCGCCGGATCAGTTCGTCCGAGGCAAACGCACCCCGCAACACCTTGACGGCCACGGTGCGATCCGGCTCCGACTGCCGCGCCTCGTAGACCCGCCCCATGCCGCCGTCGGCCAACAGCCGCACGATGATGACGCCGCCGAGATCGGTTCCCGGCGGGAGAGTGTCGCCTTCCTGCAGCCGCGACGTTGGCGGGACGTCGAACCCGAACGCGTCGTCCGCGCGGCTCAGCGCCGACCCGTCACCGCACGCGGCCGGTGGTTCCCAGGGGTCGGCAGCCATGCCGCCGTTATACCCCTCGTGCCTCCCCGCCGCGGGACCCGAGCGCAGCGGCGGAGGCCGACGAGTCGGCGAGTGCCCGGCGGAGGAGAGCATCCCGGGTTCGCACGATCGCCTGGATTCGGGCCGTCGTGTCGGGATCGCAGGGCGCGACGGGGCTGATCAGCCGCCGCAGTCGACGGAGATGAACCTGGGCCGCCGCCACGATGCAGACGGGATCTCCGACCAGCCCGCTCGCGCCCAGGGCGTCGGCAAGCCGCTGCTCGATTCCGACGGCGTCCACGGCCGACGCCGAGGGAACCCCGGTCCTGTCCAACCGTGCCGCCCTGATTCCCATGCCAAGCCTCCTGCTGCGCGCCTCTGGAAGAGAAGGCGTGAAAAACCGTCGCCACGGGCAAAAAAATCCTTTATGATTTTTTTGGGGGCGTTTTTTCGCGGCTTTTCGGATGCGTGCGATGCCGACCGAGCATGCTTCAGGGGGGGGCGACGATCCGCGGCTCGTCGAATCCCTCGAACGGCTGGGCCGCGGGGACCTGTCGGCCCGCGACACGATCATCGAGCTCTGTGCCGAGCGGCTGCGGCGGCTCGCCCACCGGATGCTGGCCCGGTTTCCCAACGTCCACCGCTGGGACGACACCGACGACGTGTTCCAGAATGCGGCCGTCCGCCTGCACCGCGCCCTGGGGCAGATGACGGTGGAGACGCCCCGCTCGCTGATGGGCCTCGCGGCCACCCAGATCCACCGCGAACTGATCGACCTCGCCCGGCGGCATGCGGGCCCCGCCTCCTTCGCGGCCAACCACGCCACGCGGCTCGGGCCGACCGATCCGTCGGCCGGCGGGCCGGCGACGCCGGTCGCCAATGCCCCCGCGCCGTCCGAGCCGCCCGACCGCTGGACGCTGTTCCACGAGGCCATCGCCGCCCTGCCGGGCGAACTCCGCGAGGTGTTCCAGATGGTCTGGTATCTCGAGGCCGACCAGAAGACGATCGCGCGGCTGCTGGGCTGCAGCGAGCGCACGGTCAAGAGCCGCTGGCGGGCGGCGCGGCAGTCGATTCACGCGGCCCTCGACGGCCAGCCGCCAGAGTGATCGCAGGCCGTCACCCGCCCGCTTCGAGTGCCCGCAGGGTCGCGACGGCCTCGTCGAGCGACGGGGCCGGATACCCCCGCTGGTGCGCCCGCCTGTCGGCTTCCGCGAGCAGGATCGCGTCGAGATGGTCGGGGTGCGCCTCGAGCCGCCGCCTGGCCCGATGACCGAGCGTGCGCTCGACGTGGCCCCGGGCGGCGGGCAGCGACTCCAACAGCCACCGCGTGCGGGGCGTGATCAGGTGGCCGACCGCCTCGAGCGTGGCGGCGATCGGGTTGGTCCGGTCGATGGCCCGGCCGACGTCATGGACGAGGGCCGCGGTCAGGAGTTCCTCGTCGTAGGGACGCTCCTGGTGCACGAGGTCGAACACCTGCAGCGAGTGCTCCAGGGCATCGCCCTCCGGGCACTTCACGGGATCCTGCCGGACGGTGGCCAGCAGCGACACCGCCGCCCCGAGCGCGTCGAAGCGGTCGCCCACCAGCGGCTGCAGGGACGCCGCGGCGTCGAGCTCCCGTCTGGCCTCGGCGCAGACCTCGGTCGGCTCCGGCAGGCGGTCGTCCGGCACCCAGCCGCGGGCGACCCGGCGGGCGGCGCGGAACACGGCCCGCCGCGCGTCGGTGCCGCGAACCACCCCGCGGGCGGCCTCGATGGCGATGCGGCGCCGCAGCTCATCCGGCGGATCGTCGGGCCGCGGCTGGCGTGACGTGTCGTCGCCGGTCATGGCGCCTCCAGCGCCCGCCAGCGGAGCGCTCGGGCCTCGCCGGTGGTCGCGTAGGTCGCGATTCCGAGGGGCCGGCTGGGCATGACCTCCGCCCGCACCGAGATCCGCCGCCCCCGGATGTCCTGCTCGACGATCGGCTCCCCGTCCACGAAGCACTCGATGCGCTCGGCGGACACGCACACCCGCACGTCGTACCAGCGGCCGTCTTCGAACACCATGCTGTCGGTGGTCTCGTTGTCGCTGGCATCGCGGCCGTCGATGCACGACAGGCCCGTGAGCGATCCCCCCCAGCCGCCGAGAATCAGGCTGCAGCAGGAGTCGCCGACCGGAAACGTGAGTCCGCAGAAGAAGTCGGATCCGTCCACGCGGCGGGCCTGCAGGCTGAGCTCGTAGTCCTGACGCGGAAACGCCCCCGCCCACGTCACGCCGTTGAGGTCGGCGCCCGGCGGGATGCGGATCGCGCCGTCGGTCACCACCGGCGGTTCGCCGCCGCCAAAGTTCGTCGGCTGCCAGTGGCCGAGGGATCGGCCGTCGAACAGCATCGTCCACTCCGGCTCGGCCGCCCGGGCCGCCGCCATGGTGACGAGCGTCACCCACGCCATCAGCAGCCGCATCGTCATGGTTCGTCTCCGCGTCGCCGCAGGCGCGGAATCACTCCGCACCTACCGTTCCGAGTCTAGTGCGCCGGACCGCTCTCCGGCGGCTGCGAGCTCGTCGAGCAGCCACCTCGCCCCGTAGACCCGGGAAAGTGCGGCCCGGATGCCCCGCGCATCGACGGCGACCGCCCGCGCCAGGACGTCGTCGTATGCCACGTCGAGCACGAGCGAGTGGATGTTGCCGTCGAAGATCACGCCCACGAGCTGCCCGGCGGCGTTCACCACCGGGCTCCCCGAGTTGCCGCCGATGATGTCGGCCGTGGACGCGAAGTTGAGGGGCGTGGCCATGAACTCGGCGTCGCCGCGCAGGGCCTCGCCGGCCGCCCGCCACCGCGGGGGCAGGTCGAAGGGGGGGACATTCTGCTTCTCCACCGCCCTGGCGAACAGGCCTCCGAAGGTGGTGATCGCACCGCACTCCCTGCCCTCCGCCCTCACGCCCCGCACGCTGCCCACGGCGAGGCGGAGGGTGAAGGTGGCGTCGGGATACATCGCTGCGCCCTCGCGGGCGTGCCGGGCCCTGACGATCTCGGCGTGGGCCTGCTTCTGCTCCTCGTCGGCCGACTCCGCGAGGGCCCGCAGCCGCCGGGCCTCCGCGTCCACGAGCCGGGCGAGGCCCAGCATCGGATCGGACGACGCGTTCACGGCCTCTTCGCCGCCGTCGTAGAGTTCCCGACGGCGGTCCGGCCGCGTCGGCATGCCGGCCCGACGGCCGAGTTCGGTGCCCGCCACGAGCGTCGCCGCGCGATCCGCCGGGGAGCGGCCGGCCAGCACGGCCGTCACCAGCGGATCGTCGCCGCCGAGCGACGTGGCCAGCAGGGTGAGCGAATCGGTGAGCTTGACGATCTCGAAGGCGTCGTGGATGCGCTTCTCCGACAACAGCCGCAGCTCCAGGGGACCGCGGTTGGAGTCGCGGTATTCCCGCAGCCGCTGCCCACTCGGCTTCGCCCGCTCGGTGACGGCCCGGAGGATCGTGCGGGCGTTCCGGAAGTACTCGCTGTCGAATGCGGCCTCGCCTTCGAGCAGCCGCTCGCGTTCGAGCGTGGCGTCGAGCGCGGCCTGGGCCCGTTCGATCCGCGCAAACGGCGCTGCCGGTTCCGAGGGCTCACCGAATCCCTGCCGCAGTTCGGCCTCGGCCCGCCGCCGCGTCTCCATGATCCGCGGATCGAGCAGCCCTGCCAGAACACCCCCCCGCGCCTTGCGGCCGTTCTCGACGCCGCGCAGGTCCTGCGTGGCCTGCCGCTTCTCCTCGGGCCCGCGGAGGGCGTACGCGCGGATCACCGCCTCGCGCCGGGTCAGCAGCCGGAGGTCGAGCGGCAGCCGCCGGTCCCGCAGCGACACGAGCTCCGCGATGGTCGCCCCGCGGTCGGTGTGGCCGGGATGACCCGACACGAAGACGGTGTCGCCCTCCCGCACGCCCACGTCGGCCCAGACGAGGTGCCGATCGACGCGGGCGGGACGGCCATCTTCGTAGGCGCGGAAGAAGCAGACGTCGAGGTCGTACCGCGGAAACTCGAAGTTGTCGGGATCGCCGCCGTAGAAGGCGATCTGCTGTTCCGGCGCGAACACCAGCCGCACGTCCGTGTACCGCTTGCTGCGATGCAGATGGTAGGCGCCCCCCTGATAGAGCGTGACGACGTCGCTCCGCAGGCCGGTTGCTGCCAGCGACTCCCGCTCGATCTCGGCCAGCACGGCCCTGCGGGCCTCAAAGGCCTCGTCCGGCGTGGCCTCTTCCGGCACGGCCCGGCGGACCCGCGCCGTCACGTCCTCGATCGAGACCAGCACATTCAGCTCGAGGTCGTGGCACTGGAGCTCGGCGGCGGCGGTCGGGGCTGCGAACCCATCGCGCAGGTAATCGTGTTCCGCGTCGCCCAGCTTGTGGATGGCGTCGGCACCGACGTGATGGTTGGTGAGCACCAGCCCCGTGGCCGAGACGAAGGCCCCCGAGCCCCCCGTGTTGAACCGCACGCTCGACCGCTGGAGGTGATCGAGCCACCCCGCGGTGATCCGCACGCCATGATCGCGGGCGATGCGGTCGACCGGCGGAGCGTTGAAGGGCCACATGCCCTCGTCGGCCGCGGCCCGACGGCCGGCGAGGGCCAAGGCCCAGGCCAGGCAGCCGGCCAGACCCGCCCGCCACGTCCTGCTTGACATTCTGGTGTACATGCGTATATTCCTTGTCGTGGCCCTTGGGTCCGCCAGGAGAATCCTCGATGCTCGCGCGGCTGCAGACCTACTCATTGTTCGGGATCGAGGCGGTGCCTGTCGACGTGGAGGTCGACGTGTCCGGCGGCGCCTTGCCGGCGACGGTCCTGGTCGGCATGCCCGACGCGGCGATTCGCGAGAGCACCCATCGCGTCGCCCGGGCGATGGTCAACTCCGGATTCAACCGCCCGAACGACCGGATCGTGGTCAACCTTGCCCCGGCCGAACTCCCGAAGCAAGCGGCTACCTTCGATCTACCCATCACGCTGGGCATCCTCGTGGGCAGCGGTCAGGTGTCGGCGGATCGACTGGCCGACTATGCGGTGGTCGGCGAACTCTCGCTCGAGGGCTCGACGAGGCCCACCCGCGGCGCCCTGTCGATCGCCATGGCCGCGGCCCGGCAGAGGCGGGAGAGACCGGCGGCCGACCGGCCGCTCCGGGGCGTGGTCGTGCCGGCGGCGAGCGCCACCGAGGCGGCCGTGGTGGAAGGCATCGACGTCATCCCGGTGTCCTCGCTGGCTGAGGCGGTAAGGTTCTTTGCCGGCGAGATCGACATCCCGCCCGCGCCGCCGCGGGTGGACGAGTGGTTCGATCGCTACGCGGCCTACGACGTCGACTTCGCCGACGTCCGCGGTCAGGAAGCTGCGAAGCGGGCGCTCTGCGTGGCCGCGGCAGGCGGCCACAACCTCCTGATGGTTGGGCCACCCGGCGGCGGCAAGACGATGCTCGCCAAGCGGGTGCCCACGATCCTGCCCCCGCTATCGGCGGCGGAGTCGGTGGAGACGACCCGCATCTACAGCGCCCTGGGCCTGATGCAGCCGGGGCAGCCGCTGCTCGCCACCCGGCCGTTTCGCGCCCCGCACCACACCATCTCCGAAGCCGGACTGATCGGCGGCCGGTCGGTGCCGATGCCGGGCGAGATCTCGCTGGCCCATCATGGCGTGCTGTTCCTCGACGAGTTGCCAGAGTTCAACCGTCGGACCCTGGAGGTGCTGCGGCAGCCCCTGGAGGATGGATCGGTCACGATCAGCCGCGCCAAGTCGACCGCGCGGTTTCCGGCCGACTTCATGCTGGTGGCCGCGCTGAATCCCTGCCCGTGCGGCTATCGAGGCGATCCGCGGCGTGCCTGCAGCTGCACCGCCCCGCAGATCGATCGCTACATGAGCAAGGTGTCGGGGCCGCTTGTGGATCGGATCGACATCCACCTCGAGGTCCCGTCTGTGCCGTTTCGCGACCTCGCTGCGTCCCGCCCCGGCACGTCGAGCAGCCAGATGCGCGAGGCGGTGCTCTCCGCCCGCGGCCGGCAGGCCGCGCGGTTCGGCGCCCGGCCCGGACGGCCGCCGCTGTGCAATGCCCGGATGAGCAGCCGCGACATCCGGGAGCACTGCCGGGCCGAGCCCGCGGCGACGGAACTGCTGCGGGCGGCGGTGGCCGACCTGGGCCTGTCAGCGCGTGCCCACGACAAGATCCTCCGCGTGGCACGAACCGTCGCCGACCTCGACGGGGTCGACGTGATCACGTGCGGCCACATCAGCGAGGCGATCAACTACCGCCTGCTGGACCGCAGCCTCTGGCAGTGACGGCTTGGGCAGTGACGGCTTGGGCAGTGACGGCTTGGGCAGTGACGCCTCCGGCGAATCGCCCTCGACTCGCGCGGTCCCGATCTGCGACGATTCGGCGAGTTCGGTTCCCCGTCGACGTCCGTGCCGGCCCCATGACGTTTTCGCCACGCCCCCTGCCGAGCCGCCTTTCGGCCACCCCCTATCAGCTCGGCCTCCTCGGGGTGGCGACGATGCTGGTGCTCGTGGGCAGCGCGGCATTTTTCATCGACCTGCCCGTCGCGGCGTGGTGCAAGTCGCATCGGCTGCCCGGCGAGCTCGGCCGGCTGATCAACCTGCTCGAGATCTCGGGTCACTCGCTCGGCGCGGCGCTGGCGCTGATCGCGGCGCTGACTCTCGACCATTCGCTCCGCGTACCCCTGCCGGGGCGCTGGCAGGCGGGCGAGCGGGCCTTCACCCGGATGCTCGCAGCCACCTACTTCGGCGGCCTGATCGTCGACCTGATCAAGGTGTCGGTGGCACGCGTGCGACCGCGAGCGGCCGATCTGGCCGGCGTGGGCTCGTGGTTGGCGACGTTCGGCGAGGGCACGCTCGCCACCGAGGCCCCGCGGCTGGTCGACCTGATGAGCTTTCCATCGGGGCACTCGGCCGTCGCGGCGGGCTTGGCCGCAGCCCTTGCCTGGCGGTACCCCCATGGCCTGCCGCTGTTTGCGGTCCTGGCGGTGGCGACAGCGGTGCAGCGGGTCGTGAGTTCCGCTCACTACCCGAGCGATACCGCCTTCGGCGCCGCGGTGGGGCTCGTCGGGGCGGCCTGCTGCCTCGGCGGGCCGCGGCCCGCCGCGCGGTGGCCCGCTCCACGGGGGCGTGATACCATCCCGCGGTCGATGGAACAGTCGCGGCGGTGATGTGGAGCCAGGCATGATGGCAGTCAAGAGGGCGGTGAAGAAGGCACGGGCGGCGTCGGCAGACGGGGCGGATTCCCCGGAATCGGTCGCGAAGCCGCGGGCAGCCGGCGGGAAGCGGATCCTGCTCGTCGACGACGATCCCGAGATCGTGGAGTCGATGCGGACCGTGCTGGAGTCGCGGGGCTACGGAATCCTGGTGGCCCGGGATGGCAACCAGGGGCTCGCCCTGGCCGAAACGGAGGAGCCCGACCTGGTCGTTCTCGACATGATGATGCCCAAGCGGAGCGGGTTTTTGGTGCTCGAGAAACTCCGCCGCAGCCGCCCCAATCCGGTGCGGGTGATCATGATCACCGCCAACGAGGGCAGCCGGCACAAGGCCTATGCCGAGATGCTCGGCGTCGACGACTACATCCGCAAGCCGTTCGCGATGGACCGGCTTCTCGAGAGCATCGACCGGCTGCTGTCGTGAGCACGGCCTGCGGTCGACGCCGGCGCGGTCGGATCGCGGCCACCGCATGGACGGCAATCGCCATCGTGGCTGCGACCCGCGGCCCGATCGCCGGCGCCGCCGGGTGGGAGCAGGCGGTCGAGTCGATGCCCGTGGCGACGCCCGACTCCGCCGCCGAGCGGAGCGGCGATCGCGGCGCGGTGTTCTGCGTGCCCGCCGGCTTCGCCGTGGAGCGGCTGTTCGTCGTTCCGCGGCAGGAACTTGGCTCGTGGGTCTGCCTGACCGTCGATCCCCAGGGGCGGATCCTCGCCAGCGACCAGGGTGACCGGGGGCTCGTGCGGATCACCCCGGCCCCGCTGGATGGCTCTGCGGCCACGCGTGTCGAGCCGATCGCAGTGGGTGTGACTGCGGCCCAAGGGCTGCTGTGCGCCTTCGACGCCCTGTATGCCGTCTGCAATGGCGGACCGGGCAGCGGGCTCTACCGGATCACCGACGCCGACCGGGACGACCGCTGGGACACCGTCGAGAAACTGCACCCGTTCGACGGCAACGGCGAGCATGGGCCGCACGCGATCCAGCGCTCCCCCGATGGGGAGCGACTGTTCGTGGTCTGCGGCAACCACACGCGGCCGCCGTTCGCGATCGAGAACGTCACGCCGCCGCAGGCATCGGGTGGCATCCGCCAGGAACAGCGGCGCACGACGCAGCCCGCCGGCAGCGGCAGCCGGCTGCCGACCAACTGGGACGAGGACCAGATCATTCCGCGGATCTGGGATCCCGGCGGCCACGCCGTCGGCATCCTGGCGCCCGGTGGCTACGTGGCCAGTGCCGATCCGGCCGGCCGGGACTGGGAGCTGTGGAGTGCCGGCTACCGCAATGCCTACGACATCGCCTTCAACGCCGACGGGGAGCTCTTCACCTACGACTCCGACATGGAGTGGGACTACGGCACCCCCTGGTACAGGCCGACGCGGATCAACCACGCCACGAGCGGCAGCGACTTGGGCTGGCGCAGCGGCAGCGGCAAACTGCCCGCCGCGTTTCCGGACACTGTGCCTCCCCTGGTCGAGATCGGACCCGGTTCGCCGGTCGGCGTGACCTTCGGCTATGGGGCCGCCTTTCCGGACGCGTACCAGCGGGCGCTGTTCGCCTGCGACTGGACCTTCGGCACGATCTACGCGATTCACCTCGAGCCGCGGGGCGCGTCGTACGCCGGCCGGAAGGAGGAGTTCCTCTCCCGTCGCGGGCTCCCGCTCACCGACGCGGTCGTGGGCCGCGACGGCTGCCTCTACTTTGCGACCGGCGGCCGCGGCGGCCAGAGCGAGCTCTACCGCGTGCGGTACGTCGGCACGGACCTGACCGACCCGGTCGACACGCGGACGACCGCGGGCGAGCCCGAGCGGCGGCTGCGGCGCGAGCTCGAGGGCTTCCACCGGCGGGCCACCGATCCCGCCAGCGCGGTGGAGCGGGCCCTGCCCCACCTCGGCCATCCCGACCGGTTCATCCGCTACGCGGCGCGAATCGCCCTCGAGCACCAGCCGATCGAGCTCTGGCGGGGTCGCGCGCTGGCGGCCGTCGAACCGGCAGCCCGGATCGCCGGCGTGCTCGCCGTCGCCCGGCAGGGAGACCGCGGCGACCAACCTGCGGCCCTGGCGGCCCTCGCCGACATCGATCCGACGGCGCTCGACGAGCCGGGCCGCGTCGACCTCGTCCGCGCCTGTGAACTGGTGATCGTGCGGCTCGGCCAGCCGCCGGATGACGTGCGGGGTGCGATCACCGCCCGCCTCGCCGCGGCCTTTCCCACCGGCTCGTTCGAGCTCGATCGCGAACTCGCGAGCCTGCTGGTGGCCCTGCGCGCCCCGGGCATCGTGGGCACGCTGGTCGGGCTGCTCGCCGACGCGACGCCGGCGGCCGGCCGCACCAACCTGGCACCGGACGAAGACGACCTTCGCAGGCTTGCCGAACGCAATGCCGACTACGGCGCCGCCATCCGCTCGACGCTCGAGCGGCGGGCGGATCTCCTGCAGGTCCACTACGCCTACGCCCTGCGCACGATCGTCGACTGCGATGCCTGGTCGCCGGCCGATCGGCGGGCCTTTCTCGCCTGGTGCGCGCGGGCCGCGGCGTGGGGGGGCGGCAACAGCCTGCGGAAGTATCTGGAGATCATCGAGCGTGACAGCCTCGCCGGCCTGAGCGACTCGGAGCGGCTCGCGCTCGAAGCCTCCGGAGTCCGCACGCCCTATCGGCCGCCCCCGCTGCCCGCGCCGACCGGGCCGGGGCGACGGTGGTCGACCGCGGAGGTCGTGGCGGCGGCGCAGGCCGGGCTTGGTCCGGCGTCGCGCGACTTCGAGCAGGGCCGGCGAGCCTACGCCGCCGCCCGCTGCATCGTGTGCCACCGGTTCGGCGACGACGGCGGGGCCACCGGTCCCGACCTCACGCAGGCCGGGGGTCGCTTCCAGGTGCCCGATCTCGTCGAGGCCATCGTGGAACCCAGCCGGGCCGTGTCCGACCAGTATCGGGCCAGCACCGTCGAGACGACCGACGGCAGGGTGGTCGTCGGCCGCGTGGTCGCGGACACGCCCGAGGGCATCACGGTCGTCACCGATCCGGAGGATGGCTCGAAGGCGGAGGTGATCCGGCAGGCGGACGTCGAGGCGATCACGCCGTCACCCACGTCGCTGATGCCCGCCGGGCTGCTCGACGCCCTCAGTGAGCGGGAGGTGCTCGATCTGCTCGCCTACGTGCTGTCCCGGGGCGACCGCAGCGATCCCCGTTTTCGGTAGCACTGCGGCTCGGCGCGGTGATGATTCCCGCACGGATCATCGAGCGAGCGTCGCCCGGTCCGCCCACCCTCCCGGGCTTGCCACGCTGCCGTTCGGATCGCGCTCACCAGGCGTGGAGATCGCGGCAACCTGGGTCGGCTGCGAAAGGCTGTCCTGGCGTTGACCCGTTGCAGGGGTGGGCATAGATTGCGTCGGTGACCTGAAAAACCCGCCTGTTTGCGGGCCATTTTCTCGGACTCGGGGCCACCGCACGTGCCGCTTTCCGCCTCATCGCCGACGCCCCGTGACGACGTCAAGGAGCGGGTTCGCGAGGCCGTCGACATCGTCGACGTGGTGGGCTCATACGTCACCCTGCGGCGGCAAGGCAAGGCCATGACCGGGCTCTGCCCCTGGCACGAGGACTCCCGTCCGAGCCTGCAGGTGAATCCCGAACGGCAGACCTATCGCTGCTGGGTGTGCGACGTCGGGGGCGACGTGTTCAGCTTCGTGATGCGGATGGAGAAGGTGGAGTTTCGCGAGGCGCTCGAGCAGCTCGCCGACCGGGCGGGGATTACGCTGCCGCGGGGCCGCGGCGGGCTGCCCGCCGACGACAAGGCAACGCTGCGGGGCGTCATGGCCTGGGCCGCCGAGCGGTTTCGCGACTGCCTGCGTTCGGCGGGCGAGGCGGCCGCCGCCCGCGAGTACCTGGCATCCCGCGGGCTCTCGCCGGCCACGATCGACCGCTTCCAGATCGGATTCGCGCCGCAGGCCTGGGACTGGCTGCTGCGGCAGGCCGTCGCCGCCGGCATGGCCCGCGACGAACTCGTGCGGGCCGGCCTGGCCGTCGAGCGCGAGGACAAGTCGGGGCACTACGACCGCTTCCGCGGCCGCGTGATCTTTCCGATCCGCGATCCGCAGGGTCGATGCGTGGCCTTCGGCGGGCGGGTGCTGCCGGGCGAGCGGCCCGACGTGGCCAAGTACATCAACTCGCCCGAGACGCCCTTGTTTTCGAAGAGCTCGATGCTTTACGGCCTCGACACCGCCCGCGATGCGCTGGCGGCCTCACGGCGGGCGATCGTGGTCGAGGGCTACACCGACTGCCTCGCCGCCCGGCAGGCGGGGATCGACGACGTCGTGGCGGTGCTCGGAACGGCGCTCGGCACTCGGCATGCAAAGCTCCTCCGCCGCTACGCCGACCGGATCGTGCTGGTGCTCGACGGCGATGACGCGGGCCGCCGCCGCGCCAACGAGGTGCTCGAAACGCTCCTTGCCGAGCCGATCGACGTGCGGATCGCCCGAATGCCGTCCGGAGTCGATCCCTGTGACCTGATCCTCGAGGCGGGCCGGAACGCCTTCGAGGACCTGGTAGCCGCCGCCAGCGATCCGCTCGACTACCGCATGGACGAACTGCTCGCCGGCCTGGCCCCCGACGCCGGCGACGACGCGGCGCTGGCATCGGTGGAGAGCGTGCTCAAGGCGCTGGCGGCCGCGGCCTCCGGGGCAGTGAGCCAGTCGCAGCACGCGCTCCGGGAGGACCAGGTGCTCGGCAGGCTGTCGCGCCGGTTCGGGCTCGCCCGCGACGTGCTCCGCATCCGCCTGGCCGACCTGAGGAAGGCCACGCCCCCGAGCGGCAGCCTCTCGGTCCACGACTCCTCGGGCCGCGACTCCCGGCCTCCCGCCCGCCTGCCGGCGTGGGATCGCGAGGTGCTTGAGGTGCTCGTGGGCGTTCCCGACAGCGTGGGGCTGATCGTCCGTGAAGTCGCGACCGCCGACGTCGAGACACCGGCGTGCCGCGAGGTGATCGAGGCGGCACAGCGGCTGCATGCGTCTGGCAGGGGCGTGGGCCTCGCCGACCTCCTGCTGGAAATCCAGGATCCCGCGCTGCAGAGCCTGCTCGTGGCCGTCGACGAGGCCGGCGCGGCCAAGGTGGCCGGCGATCCGGGGGACCGTGTCGGCCACTTCACCGAAGCCCTCCGCCGGCGTTCGGCCGAGCGGCAGGCCCGGGCAGCGGCCCGGGCGCTGAAGGGGACCCAGCTCGACGCCCAGGCGGAGGCCGCGCTGCTCGAGCGGCTCGTCTCGCAGAGGCGGACCGCACAGGGCGTCGCCGAGACGGCGCCGGACACCGACCAGGAGACCGTACAGGGCACGTCCGATCCCATGGATGGGTGAAGGTGCCCGCCTCGTCGCTGCAGTCGAGCCCGCGGAATCTCCTCCGCGGATTCGGGGGGCGGACGGCGAGAGACTAGGATGGTGAAGGAGAACCGAAGCATGAAGAATCGCGTGACCTCGACCCTCGCCGGCGTCCCGCCGGTGGAGTCGTCCGCTCCGGCCACCGGCCACGGCGACGCCGAACTCACCCGGCTGATCGCCGCTGGCCGTGAGCTCGGCTACCTGACCTTCGACCAGGTCAACGCCTATCTTCCCGACGAGGCGGTCGACCCGGAAAAGATCGACGCCCTGCTGGTCGCCCTGGAGGAACAGGGAATCGAGCTGGTCGACGTGATCCCGGAGCCGGGCACGAACCTGCGCGCACCCGCCGCCGCGGCCGCTTCGGCCGTGCAGCCGCGGCGCGACGAGGCGATCACCACGCCTCCGTCCAACGCGGCGAACGACCCGATCCGGATGTACCTCGCCCAGATGGCGGAGATCCCGCTGCTCACGCGGCGCGAGGAGATTTCGCTCGCCAAGCGGATCGAGGTCACGCGGAAGCGGTTCCGGCGCGGGATCCTCGGCTGCGCCTACTCGCTCCAGGCGACGGTCGACACGCTCCGCAAGGTGCACGAGGGCAAGCTGCCCTTCGACCGCACCATCAAGGTTTCGCTCACGGAGCGGCTCACCAAGGAGCAGATCCAGGCGCGGATGCCGCACAACCTGGTGACGCTCGAGCACCTCATGGAGGAGAGCCGCGGCGAGTTCCGCCGCCTGATCAGCACCCGCACCAGCCCCGAGGAGGCCCGGGAGGCCCGCGTCCGGTTCCGGCGGCTCCGCGTCAAGTCGCTGCACCTGGTCGAGGAGCTCAGCCTCCGCACCCGCCGCGTTCAGCCGCTGGTGAAGATCCTCCGCGGCATGTCGTCGCGGATGGACCGGCTCCAGGCCGACCTCCGGGCCATGAAGGCCGGGCGGCTCACCTGCGACGACCGTGCCGACATGCGGAAGGAACTCCGCGACTTGATGCTCACCACCCTGGAAAGCCCCCGGTCGCTGCGGCACCGGGTGCAGTCGCTGGAGAAGCTCAAGCTGGAGTACGAGGCGGCCAAGCGGAATCTCTCCGCCTCGAACCTTCGGCTCGTGGTGTCGATCGCCAAGAAGTACCGCAACCGCGGCCTGTCGTTCCTCGACCTGATCCAGGAGGGCAACACCGGGCTGATGCGGGCGGTCGACAAGTACGAATACCGCCGCGGCTTCAAGTTCTCGACCTACGCCACCTGGTGGATCCGGCAGGCGATCACGCGGGCCATCGCCGATCAGGCCCGCACGATCCGCATCCCGGTGCACATGATCGACGTGCTCTCGAAGCTGCGGACGACCGCCAAGAAGCTGCTCCACGAGTTCGGCCGTGAGCCGTCGCCGGAGGAGATCGCCGCCGCCGCCGGGGTGCCGCTCGAGGAGGCCCGCCGCGTGCTGGAGATGGGCCGGCAGCCGATGAGCCTCGACCGGCCCGTCGGTGAGAGCGAGGATGCGAGCTTCAGCGAGTTCGTCGAGGACGTGGGGGTGGCCAGTCCCACCACCTCGACCACGCACGGCCTGCTCCGCGACAAGATCGATTCGCTGCTCAAGACGCTCACCTACCGGGAGCGCGAGATCATTCGCCTGCGGTACGGGCTGACCGACGGCTACACCTACACGCTCGAGGAGGTGGGGCGGATCTTCCGGGTGACGCGGGAACGCGTCCGGCAGATCGAGGCCAAGGCGGTCAAGAAGCTGCAGCACCCGGTCCGCTCACGGCAGCTCGAGACCTTCATGGAGTCGTCCGTCGGCTGACGGCGACGCCCCGATCCAGCGCACCGCGGGCCGGACGGCTTCGAGCCGTCCGGCCCGCGGCTTTTTCCCCCTCCGGCGTCTGGTAGACTTCGGCCGCGGTCAGGGCAGCCAATCCAGGGAACACGTCGCCATGACAGTCGCCGTCGCAGCCGGGGTCCTTCGCACGCTGCACCGCATGCATCGGCAACTGGCCGATCTCGCCGACCAGCTCGCGGCCGGGCCGCGGGCCGTCGCCGCCCGCACCCGCCAGGTGCAGGCCGCGGAGGCGAAGAAGGCGGCTGCCGCCGACGAGCTCAAAAAGGCCAAGGTGGCGGCCGACCAGAAGCAGCTCCAGCTGAAGTCGGCGGAGAGCAAGATTCTCGACCTCGAGCGGAAGCTCAACGCCTGCAAGACCAACCGCGAGTACCAGACGCTCCGCGACCAGATCGCGGCGGATCGCATGGCCACGCAGGTGCTCGAGGACGAGATCATCGAGGCGCTCGAACGGATCGACGCCCTGAAGCCCGCGGTGCCGGCCGCCGACGTCGAGATCGATGCGGCCCGCAAGGGCCTGGCGGAGGCCGAGGCGAAGATGCGGGCCGAGTCGGGCAGGCTGGAGGCCGAAGTGGCCCGCGTCCGGGCCGACCTGGTGGCCGCGGAAAAGGACCTCGCCGACGACGTCCGCGAGAAGTACGACAGGCTCGTGAAGCAGAAGGCCGCGGATGCGATGGCCGCGGTCGACGGCGACACGTGCGGCGGCTGCTACCAGCAGATCACCGGCAACATGCTCTCGGAGATGATGCTGGGAAAGATCATCGCCTGCCGCAGCTGTGGGCGCCTGCTGTACCTTCCGGAGTCGACCGCGTCGGCCTGATAGCGTTGCCGGACGCCGTCTCCCACGCGGCGTCCCTTCGAGGAGATGAGATGTCCGACCGAATTCCGATGACGCGTTCCGGCTACGAGAAGCTCAAGACCGAGGTCGAGCAGCTCGAGACCGTGGAGATGCCGAAGCTCGCCCAGCGGATTGCGGCCGCCCGCAGCGAGGGCGATCTCAGCGAGAACGCCGAATACCACGGCGCCCGCGAGAGCCAGGGCATGCTCCAGGCAAAGATCAACGTGCTCCGCGACAAGCTGGCCCGTGCGGTGATCGTGGAGCGGGCGAAGGAGGCCACCGACGAGGTCGTGTTCGGAGCGACGATCGTGGTCAAGGATCTCAAGTTCGGCGACGAGGAGACGTATGTCCTGGTGGGCGCCGGCGAGGAGGACTTCGACTCCGGCCGGATCAACGTCGCCAGCCCGCTCGCCCAGGGATTCCTGGGCCGCAAGGTGGGCGAGCAGGTCGCCATCGACGTCCCGGCCGGCACGTTGAAGTACGAGATCCTCGAGGTCCGCTTCGACTGACTTTACGCTCGCCGGGCCCTCGTGGCCCCGGCGAGCTGAAGCCTGACGGGCGTCGCATCCGGCGACGCGGCCCACGCGCTCGCCGGGCCCTCGTGGCCCCGGCGAGCTGAAGCCTGACGGGCGTCGCATCCGGCGACGCGGCCCACGCGCTCGCCGGGCCCTCGTGGCCCCGGCGAGCTGAAGCCTGACGGGCGTCGCATCCG
>VGYR01000045.1 GCA_016872925.1 Planctomycetota bacterium | reverse complement strand
ACAATGCGGCTGCGGTCCGGCAGATGATCAGCGACACTGATCGCCGTAGCCGACAGGCTGCACCTCAGCCGCACGAAGCTACCGCGGCTGGAAAAGAGAAGAAATCACCGGCGAGATGTGCGGAAAGGCGGGGCCACCACGGACTATGCCGCGATTACGACCTTTCTTTAGTTGCCCCGCGCACACGTGACCGCCATCCACACGATGCGCCCACTTGGCCGTAGATACCGCCAGCACGGCAAGCGCAATTCAGTCGCGCTTTTGTGCTGAGCTTCCCGGCGGCACGAGGAATGCCCGAAACGTCGCCAACTCTCGGGCAATCCCTGGGGCCTCCGTGTCGTAATCGCTGCCTTCGCCGCCGTGGAGCTTGCCGTCGATACGTGAATAGGCCTCAAACAGAAGGCCGGAGCTCTTTTTGACGGCAGCGACATCGACACCCGATCCGTGCGCCTTGGCCAGCTCGGGCAGCTGCTCGAGAAGATGGCCGATGGCATGAATCGGCTCGTCGGCGGCGGCGGTGTCTTGTTCCGCGAACGCCTTCCGGATCGTGTCATCGAGCCGCACCACCTCGGCGACAGCGCCTGGGAAATCGACGGAGGACTTGCCTGGGGCGTGGCTCTGTTCGTGGTCGTGGTCGTGGTCATCGTGGGGCCGGGCATGCTCATCGTGCCCATGACCGGCATGCATTGACTTGTCTGCGACTCCCGCGCGCTGCGTGCAGCCGGTTGCAGCCAGAGCAACCGCCACTACAACGGCGGCGGTACGGACACCTGCGGAGACCGGACTCGTTTCAGGCATCAGCGGCATGATCGTTCCTTTCGAGGAGAGGAGGTTGAGATACGTACGGGCGACTTCACAGCAGGAGCGGCCTCACCCCTGTCTTCACCCGGGGCCGTGAGCCAGTCGGCTCGGTCAATGGCGACCGAGAGCCGCCGGCTGCCACGTGCGAGCGCGGGTGAACGGTGCAGGATCGCGTCGCGATGCGTCGCATGGCGATGCCCCTTGAGAAACACAAGCGATCCGGGCGCCGCACGGTGAACCACGTCAGGGCGGCATGTCTCGATGTATTCCGTACCCGGCCCGACGTATGTGGTCACAAGCCGCACGAGCACGTTGTCGCTATGGAACTTCGGGCAAGCCTGAACGTCGGCCAGATCGAGCCGCACTTCGACCCGCGGCCAGTCGAAGACGGCCAGCATGCCGCAGATGAGCCCGAGGATGTCATCAGCCAGCCGGGCCCGCGGACTACCGGGGGCTTTCAACTCCAAGTGGTCGAGGCCGCGGTCGATCTTGTTCTTCGCCCCACGGGCGGTCGTGTGAAACCTCACCTCTCCGACACGACCTCGGGCAACGATCTCCGCACAGTCAACGGGCACTGGCCGGCGGATCAGCACAATGTCGGTGGCGGCGGCGTGAATGCCGGCGATCTGCTTGTCGTCCCATCCTGCGGGCCGCCGCATCCGCTGCGCGATCTTCATGTGCTTAGCCTTTCCGGTTCCTGAGTCGTGCATCAGGCCACTCGATAGATCGACAGGGTTCCCGAACGATCTCCGACGGCCAGCATGCCGCCGCCGGTCGTCCAAGCGAGCGCCGTCACCTCGGCCTCGACTGCGATCGAATCTTCCGCTTCGATCTCCGGGGGTGCGTCGGCGACACGCGACGTCCGAGGTCGCCGCAGGGTCGGCGTGAACAAATACACCTGCCCGTCCGTGCCGCCGCTGGCGAGCACTCGGCCCTGCGGCTGCCAGGCAACCGTCGTCACGGATCCAAAATGCCCCTCCAGCACCGTCGGCGTCCGCCCCTTCGGCCCCGGCCCGGAGGCATCCCAGAGAATCACGCCGGAACCGGCCGCGGTGGCGAGCCAACGGCCGTCTTCGCTCCACGAGAGCGCGAGCACCTTGGCCGGAAAGCCCCACATCTGCAGCGTGTCACCCGTTTCCACGAGTACGAAAAGCACCGTGGCATCCTGATTGCCGCACGCCAGATACCTGCCCTGTGGCTGCCAGCCAAGCACGAGCGATGAGCCCTTCAGCGCGACATGGTCGGTCGGCCCGGCGGCCACGGCCGTTAGATATGCGACGCCCCCGTAGGCTGCTGTGGCGATCCTCGCGCCATCCGGCTGCCAGGCAATGTCGGCCACGGTGCTGGCGTGCTCGTCCGACATGCCGACAGGCTCGCCGACGGCCGTCCAAACACCCACTCGGCGGCCCACCGTGGCAGCCAACCGGCTGCCATCGGGCCGCCAGGCGAGCCGTTCCACCCAGTTGGTGCCGGCCTCGACCGTCGCAGCGAGGCTTCCATCGGCTGCCCGCCAGAGTTGCACCTTGCCATCCTGGCCGCCCGAGGCGACAAGCGATCCGCCCGGCTGGACGGCGAGCGTGAGTCCGCCTCCGGAATGTTCGCCGATCTGCCGGCCGCTCACGGTAGCCCCTTCGGCCAGCCACATGCCACCGCCGGCCGTGAGCGCCGCGAGTCGGCTGCCCTGCAGAAACTGTATGGCGACCACCGCTTCATCGAGCCGCAGCGCTCCCACCTTTTGCACCGAGAGTCCGCCGCGGAGCCGGCGCTTCACCCCAGACATGCCCGAAACCCTTCCGTGAGCGCCGTTCGATCGAGATTCCGGCCGATGAAAATCAGGCGATTTGTCCGCGGCGCATCACCCCACGGCCTGTCGGGCCGATGGTCCAGCAGCATGTGCACGCCCTGGAACACGTAGCGTCGCGGCTCGCCACGGATCGCCAGCACGCCCTTCATCCGATAGAGATCGACCCCCTTTGTCGCCAGAAGGTCCCGCAGCCAGGCGTTGAGTTTCTCGCCGTCCACGTCGCCGGCGACCTCGATCCCCACGCTCGTCACCTCCTCGTCGTGCTCGTGGTCGGGCTTGTAGGCATGCTCCGCGAGCGGCTCGAGCAGGCGGCCGTTGGCCGTAAGCCGCATGGAAAACTCGTCGGGATGATGCTCCGTGAACACCGCCACGCGGCCTCCGGCGGGCGCATTGATGGCGAACCGCAGCGGCTCCTGGTCGAGGGCAAGTTGCCAGTGGAAGTCGCCGGGTTCGACGGCGCCACGTGCCCGCACCCGCCGCTCGTCGTCGGAAAAGACAAGCACCGCCCGTTCCGTCGCATCGGCCAAAGACGCCTGCGGCTCGTGGCCAGGCGTTACGGCCACGGGCAGGATTGCCACCGCCATGGCCGGGTCGGGGCCGGCGTCGAGCTCGATCACGGCACCGCTCTCGGGCAGATCGAACACGCCGCCCCACTCGAAGGGATACTCCGGCTCCATGAAGGCTGGATCGACCTCGAGCGCCCGGTCGAGGTTGAAGCCGCCGACGTCGAGCACGTGGGTGAGATCGAGGGCCGCGTCGCGGGTGCGATGGATCTTCGCGGCCGCATTCATCCGCTTGATCTTAGCCTCGATGGCTTCGAGCTGGGCCGGCTCCACGAGGTCGACCTTGTTGATCAAAATCACGTCGGCGAAAGCGATCTGCTGCGATGTCTCCTCGCTGTGGTCGAGCTGCTCGATCACGTGCCGGGCGTCCACCAGCGTGACGATGCCGTCGAGTCGCAGCGTTTCCTGCATCTGGTCATCCACGAAGAACGTCTGTGCGACGGGACCGGGGTCGGCAAGGCCGGTCGTCTCGATGAGGATCGCGTCGAACCGGTCCCGCCGCTTCATGAGGGTGCCCAGGATGCGGATCAGGTCGCCGCGGACGGTGCAGCAGATGCAGCCGTTGTTCATTTCGAAGATCTCTTCCTCCGCGCCGATGACCAGTTCATGGTCTACGCCCACCTCGCCGAATTCGTTCTCGATCACGGCGATTCGCCGGCCGTGCTGCTCGGTGAGAATGCGGTTCAGAAGCGTGGTCTTGCCGGCCCCAAGAAACCCGGTGAGCACGGTCACTGGGACCCGCGCGGTCGCGGCGGCAGGCGGGACGGAGTTATTCGTCGTGGAGGATTCAGCGGTGCTCATGATGGTCCTCAAAAGAAAGGTGACAAGGCGAGGACGGGGAGACGGCGGATCCCGTCGGCGGCTTTTGCGGCACACCACAGCAGCCATCGCGGTGGCCATGCGGCTCCGGGGCGTCGATCGGCGGCCGGGCAAGCACCGCGGCGACGTCGACGGCCGCCAGTTCGGCCGCGGGACAAGGGATCTTCCAGGTTTTTGAACCTCTCGCACCAAGCAAAGCGATCACGGTCTCGATCGGCGGGCAGCCGGGCTCATGGCAGGCAAGCTCCGTGACGAGGACGGTGATCGGCTCATCAAGGCCGAGCTGCTCCTCGACCCAGCGTCTCACCTGCCCGGTGGCGGCCGCACCGGACCGCTGCTGACGTCCTGCATCGAGCATCAGGCGACCTCCGTGAACCGCTTGAAGCGGCACGCATCGATCACCGCAGGCAGCGGCAGGAGCGCCTCGGCAGCCTGGCATGCGCGGGCCCAGGCGATGACTGCCTCGAAGACAGCCTCATCGTCGATGCCACCGAACCATTCGGTGCCGGCCGCTGTCATCACGAGGATCACGTTGGCCATGTCGCAAGGGCCGAGGCAGCCGGAGATCGTCAGTTGCACGGTGCGGTTGAGCTTCTCGTCCTTCCACACCGCCTTGAGCCGCTCGACCGGCACGGCCGGGAATCCCCGGTCGGTGCGGCCGCAGCAACAGCCGACCTGGGCGATGGTCGCCCGCTTCGTGGAGGGCAAGCCCAGGCCGGGCTGCCCGATCGCCGGCTGGCACGCGCTCGCCATGGTTGTCCTCCTGTGGGGACCTGGTCAGGCGGCCGCGATTTCGCGCCGCCGGCCCAGCCATGCCCTGGCGTCACGGACCGCGGCCCGGATGCCGTACACGACCAGCCCGATGACGACGACCGAGAACGCGGCGAGCACGGCATGCTCGGGCATCGTCTCCGGCTCGATGACGATCAGGTCGAAGAGGTTGATTTCCACATGATGGGCGAACAGGGGCATGACGAGGCTCTCCAGAGTGGACCGAACACGATTTCTGCATGGTAACGCGACAGGCCGGCATGTGCAACTCAGTTGCAACAAAAAGTGAAAACTGCGATCATTGGTCATCCGCACGTGACCTATTGCGACACCGTCCGACCTCTCCCGTGCCGAACATCCGCCTCCACCATCTCGAGCGGCTTCTCCGGCATCCTGCCTGCCCGCTCTGCTGCGCGGCGGCCATCGCGGGCATCGCCTTCCTCCTCGTGTCGGACCGGGCCTTGCCGCTTCTCGGCGGGACTCTCGCCACGCTTGCGATCGGGGGCGTCGGCCCCTGGATTGCCGTGCGCGGCGCGACGGCGGTGATCGCATGGGATCGCCGCCGCTGTCGGGTCGCCGACACGCTCACCGCCACGATCACTTGGCGGTCGATCCTGCCGTGGTGGCGGTCGCATGTCTCCCTGTCGTGGCGCGATGGGGAGCCCGGGCCAAGAAGCCCGGGTAGCCCGGCGGCCATGGCCACCGCCGCGACGATCGGCTCCACCCGCTCGGTGGCCGTCATGCCGAGGCGGCGCGGAAGGTTTCCCCGAGTCGCGCCGGCCATCGAGAGCAATCAGCCGTTCGGCGTCGTCACTGCCTCTCGGACGCTCGCCATGCCTGCGACCGTGATTGTCTGGCCAGCTCGGGGCGAGATCCGGGTCCCTGCCGGCCTCGTCGCAGCTGCCGGAGTCGGCCAGGAGATGAGCGAGCGGATCACGGGCCACTTCGGCGATTCGATCGGGGCCCGCGACTATCGGGATGGAGACTCCATGCGGTCGATCCACTGGCCCCACACGGCGCGACGCGATACGCTCGTCGTGCGGGAACGGCCCGGCGCGGCGGCGGCCGTCGTGCGGCTCGTCGTGGACCATCGCGTCGAACGCATCCGTCGCGAAGCCGGCACACACGATCGCACGCTCGATGTGATCGTGACGGCCGCGTTTGCAATCATCGAATCGTGGCTGCCGCGGGGCGTGGCGTTCGAGATCATCTGGCCAGGCCGTCCCGCAGTGACTCCACGGACAGGCTCCGAAATCACGGCTTTGCTCGACGAATTGGCCTGCCTCGAGCCGCTGTCCGCCACGAATGCATTGCTCGCGATTTCCACCCTGTATCATCCGCGGCCGGTCGATCTCGAGATTTTCCTCACGACGCCCTCGGGCCAGGAAAGCCTGTCTGCGGCAGTCGGCGCGCCGCTCCGCGCCAGGCACGAACGGCTGTTGATCGTGGTGGGTGGCGAGCCAGCGCGGACCGGCGCACCGCCCGACCGCGGCCGCGGAGAAAGGGTCGTGCAGGTGCCCCTCGAGCCCGATCCGATCGCTGCCGTCGATGCAGCCCTCGCGGCCTTGAACCATGACGCCGACACGAGCCCCCGCAATCGGGCATCCGGCCAACGCGGGAGCTACGCGCTGACATGACGCCTCTTGACTGGCTCACCGTTGCCGCCGCCTTCACGGCCGAACAGCTCGTGGATGTGCCGGCCGATGCCGCAGCCGGGTGGGCCGTGCTGGGCGCGGCAGCATGGACGCTGTGGGCTTTCGCTTTGCGACAGACGCGGGGATGGCTCGTGAGGCCGCAAACCGCACCGCCATCGACAGGAACGTATACCGGACTGCTGCGGGTCATGATCGTAGTCGGGATATGTTTCGTGGCCATGGCCGTGCCGCCAGCAGTCACCGCCGTCCTGGCCTGGCAGAGCCTACCAACCGCCTGCGGCGGGGAGGGAGCGAGCCCGGAGGCACTGCTCTTGGCAAGCTTCCGGGGCATACTCTGCGGTCTGCTTGCGGTCGGCATCACGGCGAGCGAGACGCGGCTCGCCATGGCGACAACGCTCTTCATGGTCGTCCTGGCAGCGCTCGTGAACGATCATCCGGCGACCGGCATGATCAACGCAGGCTATGCGGCAGTCGCGGCCTCGGGGCTCGCGGCGCGGGCTGCCGGTGCCGCCAGCCGCCGGGGCCGAGGTTCGCTGCCGAGCCCGGCGGGCCTCGTCTCGTGCCTGGCCGTCGCCAGCGTGGTCGCGATGCTCGGAGGCAGTCGCGATGCCTGCGGCCGTGCGCTCGTCGGCTGGATGCCACTCTCCGGCGGCGACTCATACGCTTTTCCCTGGGCCCGCGACGGCGTGGGGGACGGCGAGAATCTCGTCGCCGCGAAAAAAAAACCGCAGGCCACGGGGCCGGTGAACTCAGGCGTCTTCGTCACCAGCCACAAGCCTTCGCTCTGCGATCTCTTCAACGATCTCTACGGCGAGCCGCCGAAGCCGAAGAACGAGGAACGGCAGCGGGCGTTTGGTCTCGGGCCCCAAGAGCTTCCGCCCACCGACCAGCACCTGGCCGACAGCGAGCACGCCGGCCGGGAGTTTTCCACGGTGCGGAAGGCCCGTCCGCGGTCGCGTCGGCCCACGACGGATCTTGCCGCCCGGGCGCTGGTGACGCTCACGGGCCCGGCCCCGGCCCACCTTCGGCTTGCCGTCTATGACGCGTTCGATGGCCGGTCGTGGCGTGAGACGTTGCCGGCAGCCGCAATGCCGCGCGACTGCCGGCTCGAGCATGCCGGGGGCGACTGGATGCGGTGGCAGGGGGTGCCGGTGCCATCCTCAGACACCGCCGACACCCATGCGATCACGATCGGCAGCGTGCGCAGCAGCGTGCTGCCGCTGCCCGCGCGGGCCGATGCCATGCGGATCGACAAGATCGATCGGCCCGACTTCTTCCGCACCCCCGCCGACGATGTCGTGACGCTCGACGGCATCGAGGCGACGGCCGGCACGACGGTCCATGCGCAAAGCCTTCCGGGCGGCGTCGATGCGGTGGGCGCGATCGCAGTCACCGCGCCGCCGGCAATCGATGACACCGTACGGAATGAGGTGCCCACGTGGGCGGGTGATGTGCTCGACGCCTGGGGGATCGATCGCGATCCAGCAGCCGCGGGCTGGCCGCAGGTGGTGCGGATCGTGGCCGAGATCCAACGGCGGATCGTCCGCGACGACGCGGCCAGCACGCCCGACGACTGCCCCGACACGCTCCGGCACATGCTCACGGTGTCGCACCGCGGGCGGCCCTACGACTTCGCCGGCGCCGCGGCAATGCTGCTGCGGGA
This sequence comes from Planctomycetota bacterium, assembly GCA_016872925.1. Taxonomy (GTDB): domain Bacteria; phylum Planctomycetota; class Planctomycetia; order Pirellulales; family UBA1268; genus QWPN01. The sequence continues at coordinate 12,106 of VGYR01000045.1, read as the reverse complement.
GTGCGGCTATCCGACACGCGTGGTCGGCGGCCTCTACGTGTCGGGGGAGCGGCGCGACGTGCGGTCGCGGAGGCTCGTTGCCGCGGCCGACGACGCGCATGTGTGGGCCGAGATCCGCGATGCCGCAGGCCGCTGGATTCCGCTCGAGCCGACGCCGGGCTATCGGCTGCGGCCGCCGACCGTGCCGTGGACCACATGGGCGCTCGACGGCCTCCATCGCTTAGCGGCGTGGATGCGTGCGCGGGCCGCCACCATCGCGGTGATCGGGGCCGGGCTCACCTTGCTGGCTGCGGCTGCGGGCTTCGGATGGCGGTGGTGCGTCGATGCCCTGGCGACGGCGTGGTGGCGGCAGGCGATGCGTCGCGGGGACGTGTGCCCGGCGCGGGCGGCCTGGCATCTCATCGCCTGGCGGGCGTGGCTGGCGGGCTGTCCCAGGCGGCCGACCGAGACGGTACGCGACTGGCATCGGCGGACGCTGACTTCGGCCGCAGCCGACGAGCCGCCGTCATTTGTCACCGCTTTCGAACAGTCGGCGTATGGACGCCACGCGACACCACGAGATCGGCTGCGTCACGGGCAGGTGGCCGCGGCGGCCGCGCGGCACGTCACCGTCGCCCGGCTCCGCCAACGATTCACCACAGAGGCCCATCGATGGCAACCGTCATGATCAAGTCCGATCGAATCAATCTCGATGAGTCATTCGGGCTCATCGGAAGGCTACGGCTCCGGCTGCGGGAGACGCTGCGCGGCAAAACGGAGGCCTGCGATCTCGCGCTCGCCTGCCTGCTCGCCCGCGGGCACCTCCTGATCGAGGATCCGCCCGGCCTGGGCAAAACGACGCTCGCGAAGGGGCTGGCCGCGCTCGTAGGGGGCAGATTCGCGCGGATCCAGTGCACCCCCGATCTCCTGCCCACCGACATCACCGGCTTCACGCTCTACAACCAGCAGACGCGATCGTTCGAGTTTCGGGCCGGACCGGTGTTTGCCGACGTCCTCTTGGCCGACGAGATCAACCGGGCCACACCACGAACGCAGAGTGCGCTGCTCGAGGCGATGGCCGAGCGGCAGGTGACGATCGACGACGACTGCCACCTGCTGGCGCGGGGATTCTTCGTCGTGGCCACACAGAACCCGCTCGAGCATCTGGGCACCTACCCGCTCCCCGAGGCCCAACTCGACCGGTTCGCGATGCGGCTGTCGATCGGGGCGCCCGACCGGGCGACCGAATTGGAACTGCTCCAAGAGGCAAGGGGCCGGGATCGGGGCGACGACGCCCCCGATGCAGTCATCGACCAGCCCGCGCTCGAGCGGCTGCAGGAGACGACGGCCGGACTGCTCGTAAACGACGCCGTGGCTGGGTATCTCGTGGACGTGGGCCGCACGTGCCGCGAGCTGCGGGACGGGACGGGCGGTCCGAGCCCGCGTGGTCTGCTCATCTGGCAGCGGGTGGCCCAGGCGTGGGCGGTCATCCAGGGCCGGGATCACGTCACGCCCGACGACGTGCGACACGTGGCCGGGCCGGTGCTCGGCGTGCGGCTCGAGCTTTCGCCCGCGGAGAGCGACCGGCTCGTCGCCGCAGCGCTCGACCGGGTGCCCGTGCCACTCGGCGGACGCCGCGGTTGACCGGCAGGTTTCATCCACCACACCGAGAACAGAGAGAACCACGATGGCGATGCACGAATTGATGGTGATGGCCTGCGGGGCTGTGTGCCGAGCGGTAGCGGCGCTGGCGAATGCCGCGCCGACGGTGCTCTGCGGCCTGGTCGTGGCAGCGGTGATCCGCGAACTCTTCGGTCCCGCCCTCACGCGGCGGCTGCTGGCCGCCGGGTCGTGGTGGTCGCTCGTGCGGGCCTGGCTGCTCGGCATGCTGCTCCCCGTGTGCTCAATCGGGGCGATCCCGGTGGCCCGGGAACTCAGGCGGGCCGGCATCGCCGGCGGCGCGGTGCTCGCGTTCGCCGTCTCCGCGCCGCTTTTCAATCCGATCTCACTGCTCTACGGGCTCACGCTCTCGCACCCGCTCGTGATCGTCGGCTTCGCGATGGCGTCGATGATGGTCGTGACCGCCGTGGGGCTCGCCTGGGAACGGCTCGGCGGCGCGGAGGATTCGCCGCCTCCGGCGGATGAGCCGCGGATTCCGCCCGGCTGGCGGCGGGCCGTGGCGCTCGTGCTCGCGATGGTGCGTGAGGCGGCGGGGCCGACGGCAGGCTATGCCGCGATTGCCCTTCTGGGCGTGGGACTGCTCGCGGCATGCCTCCCGTTCAGCAGCCTGCAACGGTCGATGAAGGCATTCGACCCATGGGCACCACCGCTGATGGCTGCAGTCGGCACGCCTGCCTTCCTCACGCCCACCGACGCGATGATGCAGATCGGCTCGATGTTCGACCACGGCAACTCCGTCGGGGCGGCTTTCGTGCTGTTGTCGGTGGGGGCGGGGCTCAATCTCGGCCTCATCGCCTGGGCGTGGCGCGGATGGGGCGGACGGCGGACCGCGTGGTGGCTGACGGTGTTCTTCGGCGCGGTGCTCGCGGTCGCCGCGGCGATCGAGCGGCCGCTGTCGTTCCGGGATTCGCCCCCCGAGGATCACACGCACGCCTTCGACGTGTTCTGCATGCCGTTTCCGCCCGAGACGGCCGATCCCGTGGCCCGGAGCGTCGCGCTGCTCGCCGACCGCGTGCCAGCCCATGCCTGGACCGCGCTCGCAGTCCTCGCAAGCATCGTAGCGGCGGGGGCCCTGCTCGCGGCAGTCGATCCCGGCCGGAGCGTCGAGGCACGACTGGAGCAAAGTGCGGTCGCCGTCGGCCAAAGATCAGGCGGCCGCGCGCTCGACGTGACGGTGCCAACGCCGGTGCTTGGAGTAGTTCTCCTCGGCGGTTTGGTTGCGCTCAGCGTGGTGGCGGCCTACGTGTATTATCCCGACCTACCGACGTGCCTCGAAGATCTGCGGATGGTCGAGACGGAGACCCATTCGGCAGCGCTTGCCGGCGACAAGCGCCGCACGCAAGTCTGGATCGCGGCCTGGGAGGATCTCGTGCGGCGGACGGAGGTGGGCATCTGGATCCGCCGCGGCAGCGTCACGCCCGAGATAATCACCGCCGCCGAGACGCTCCGCGAACGGATCGAAGCCCTGGAGCATGCCGTGCTCGACCCGGAGGAGATTGACCGGGAACACGTGGCCGCGGAACTCAAGTTACTGCTCACCGCAGGTCGTGCGCATCGTGACGCCCTGCGTCCCGCGTGTGCAGCGAACTGTCCCGTTGGCCGCTGACTGCGAAGACGGTCGCCTTTACGGCAACTCGTCCTCTTCGATGACCGTGTCGTCATCTCCCTCTTCGGCAATCCGCCACGCCGGGAACGGATCATCGAATCCGAGCCAACTCTCGGGCCCAAGGGCAATCTCGGCATCCGACAAACAGCACCGGTCGAGCCGCTCGAGCAGATCCGGAGCGAGTTTGGCTCCGATGACGACGAGTTCCTGCCGCCGGTCGCCCCAAGGCTCCTGCCAGATCGCTGCAATGTCGTCGGCATCGAGATCCTCCGGCCATTCGTCCCGCGGGGCCGTCGCGAGCCACGACCCACCCGGCTGCAGGCTCGAGACCACACCCGCGCTCGACCAGACACCGGCCCAGTCATGACGGGTGGCGAGCCAGAGAAAACCCTTGGATCGGATCACTCCCTTGAAGGCCGGGCCGGTGACGAGGTCCCAGAATCGCTGGGGATGCATTGGCCGCCGCGACCGAAACACGCGGCTCGAAAGGCCGTATTCCTCGGTCTCTGGGACATGGGTGCCCGGCGCTTCGGCCAGCCATCCCGGGTGGCTGGCGGCATGCTCCATGTCGAAGGAGTGCGTGCCGAGGATCGCCGCCAGCGGCACCTGCCCCCGGGATGCGAGGATGATCCTCGCTGCCGGATTGAGCTTTTTGAGGATCGCCTCCAGATAGGCCACGTCGTCCGCCGCGATGAGATCGGTCTTATTGATCACGAGCACATTGGCGAACTCCACCTGGTCGACGAGCAGTTGCACGAGGTCTCGGCTGTCGTTTCCATCGAGGCCAACGCCGCGATCGCGGAGCTCGTCCCGAGAACAGTAGTCATCGAGAAAGTTGCGGGCATCGACGACCGTGACGAGCGTGTCGAGGCGAGCCAGGGCCGCCAGGCTTTCCCCCTGCTCGTCGGTGAACGTGAACGTCTCGGCCACGGGAAGCGGCTCCGAGATGCCCGTGCTCTCGACGAGGAGGTAGTCGAAACGCTCTTCCCGGGCCAAGCGGGCCACCTCCTCGAGCAGGTCTTCGCGAAGCGTGCAGCAGATGCAGCCATTGGAGAACTCAACGAGTTTCTCTTCGGTACGGCTCAGCTTTGCAGCGGAGGACGTGGCGCGGGAACCGCCCACGAGCTGGGCGTCGATGTTCACTTCGCTCATGTCGTTGACGATCACCGCCACCCGCAGGCCCTCGCGGTTGGCGAGGATATGGTTGAGGAGCGTCGTCTTGCCGGCCCCGAGAAAGCCGGAGAGCACGGTCACCGGCAGGCGCCGGTCGACGCTGTCCGACAGGGTTTCGCTGCTCCTCGGCGAACGATCAGGATCGGGCGTCATGGATTGGCCTCCGGGGTGACACTCCTGCTGAGTTGTGCCCATGCTAATACAGATGCAACTCTGTTGCAATTAGGATTCGCGCGGGGAAAGAGGAGCGGCTTCCCGGATCCCGCATCGGTGCGGCCCAACGCGGGAAGCGCTGACCCGAGCCAAGTGATCGCGAGCGGCGATGGCTTCGAGCCGCGGCGCGCCACTTTGACCGCGAAAGCCGACGTTTGTGGGCTCTTCGCATGTTCTCGCGTCTGCGACGATTCCGGGTGACGGCTTGGCTGGCGATCGCCGGCTATGCGCTCCTCGCCAGCGGCCTTCCGCTGCCCCTGGGATTGCTGACGCCGCCCTCTTCCCGGCCGCCGAGCGCGGCCGGCCGCACCCCGGAGGCCACCGCGGCAAGGCCACGCGTCCGCGACACGTCGGCGGCGGCAAGCCCCCGCGCGAGTCTCGGCGCGAATCCCATCACGTCACCAATCACGACTCCCAGCGCAAGCCTCATGGCAAGCCCCGGAAGTTCGGCCCGCGGAAGCCGCGGCGGTAGTGGGTCGCGTCGGCCCGCTCAGGCGGGCGCCTGCCCGGGGGCCGCATACTGCCGGGCGGCGGCCTCGAGGTAGCGACTGAACTCCGCGTGGGCCCGGGCGAGCTGGAGCACGCCGTCGCGACGCAGGGCGTAGACCTCGACATCGGTCAGGGCGCGGATGGTGGCGGCCCTCGGGGCATCCTTGAGGATGGCGAGTTCGCCGAAGAACGCCCCCTCCCGCAGCACCGTGAGCCGCTCTGCGGGGTCTCCCCGCAGGACCTCGGCCTGCCCCTTCGTGAGGAAGTACATCTCGTCCCCGACGTCACCCTCGTGCACCAGGATCTCCCCCGGCGCGAACTCCCGCGCCTCGAGCCGCGGGATGATGTCTCGCAGGAACTCGGGGCTCGCGTGCTTGAAAAACGGCACCTGCTCGATCAGGGCGGCGGTGATGGCCCGCATCCGCAGCAGCTCGCGGTCGATCTTGCCCGGCCCCTTGGAGGGCATCTCGGCGATCACGTGGACCTCGGCGGGAACCATGAACGCCGCCAGCCGATCGGCGACGAAGCTCCGCAGATCCTCCGGACTGGCGTCGGCCCCAGGCTGCAAGATCACGTAGGAGTGGGGCAGCTCGCCAGAGACCGAGTCGGGAACCCCGATCACACAGACCTCGCGAACCGCCGGGTGCTCGGAAAGCGCCGCCTCCACCTCCAGGGGTGCGATCTTGTTCCCCGCGCGGACGATCACGTCCTTCCTCCGGCCCACGAACCAGAGGTAGCCGTCCTCGTCGTAGCGGCCCAGATCCCCGGTCAGCACCCAGCCCTTCTGGAGGGTCTTCCGGGTCAGCGCCGACTCGTTCCAGTAGCCGTCCATGATTCCCGGTCCGCTGACCCGGATGTCGCCCACCGTCCCGGTCGCAACGTCGACGCCGCGCTCGTCCACCACCGCCACGGTGACGCCGTGCGACGGAGGGCCGACGGACCCCGGCTTCTTGCGGCCGAACGGGGGATTCATGGCGTAGGGCCCCGTCTCCGTTGAGCCGCACTGCTCCGTGACCGGCACCCCCGTCGCCCGCTCGAAGGCCTCGAGGAGCTTGGCCGGCACGCGGTCGCCACCGGCGAGGCAGAGCCGGAGCTGGCTGAAGTCGCAGCCCCGGAAGTCGGGACTCGCCATCAGCTTCCCGAGGCCCGCAGGGGTGAGCGTCAAAAACGTCTTGGCGGGCGACCGCCGCAGGGCGGCGACAAAGTCTTCGACGGTGAACGTTCGCAGCAGGCTGACCCGGCCTCCCACCCAGAGCGAGGGCAGGACCTGGCAGCGGAGCGCGAGGGGGCGCGAGGCGGATGTCACGACCAGGGCGACGTCTTCGGCCGAGAGCGTGACCCGCGCGAGGTATTTGCGGACACCGGTGGACAGGGCGCCATGGGACAGGACGACTCCCTTCGGACGGGATGTCGTCCCGGAGGTGTAGATCATCACCGCCGGACTGTCGTCGTGCGGAGCCTCCGAGGGCTGTTCGCGTTCGGCGCCGAGCAGCGTCGCGAACGGCCTGCGACTGCCGGCGGTGGAGCCGTCGCCGACGACCACGACGCGGGGCACCGCGCCGAGCACGCCCGCCTCCTCGAGCTCGGGAACGCGTTCGTGATCGACGAACAAGATCGACGCGCCGCTGTGACCGATCGCGTAGCCGACCTGCAGCGGGTGGTATTGGTAGTCGAGCGGCACCGTGACCAGCCGCAGCCGGAAGCAGGCGAGGTAACAGACGACCAGTTCGAGGCAGTTGGGCAGCAGGAGGGCGACTCGATCACCCTCCTCGAGGCCCATGGCCGCCAGTCCCGACGCCAGCCGCTCGAGCTCCGCCGCGGAGGTCCACGCCCCGTCGCTTTCGAGGATCGGCCTGTCGGGGTCGCTCTCGAGTGTCGTTCGCAGGAGCTGATGGAGCATGAGAGCAGGGCCGGTCGTGGGTCGAAGCAGCGATGCCGACAGCCGCGGCCATCGGTCGACTAAGGTATAGGCCACTCCTCGATCGAGCCGCAAGCGACGGCCTGCGCCGGGAAGAGCGGCCCCTGATGACATCCAGCATGCCCGCCGATCCGCCTTCCGCCGGCCCGTCAGGGTCCGGCCCGGCCCGCCGGGAGGGCGTGATCCTGCTCACGCTGGCCGCGCTGCAGTTCGTCAGCATCGTGGACTTCATGATCGTGATGCCGCTCGGGCCGCAGCTGCTCGCGGACCTCGACATCGACGCCGCGAGGTTCAGCTGGGTCGTCTCGGCCTACACGCTCAACGCCGGGATCGCGAGCTTTCTGGCGGCGCCCTGGCTCGACCGCGTGCCGCGAAAAGCGGCCTACCTATCGCTATCACTCGGGCTGATCGCCGGCACGGCGGCCTGCGGCTGGGCGACGAACTTCCCGCTGCTGCTCGCGGCGCGGGGCGTGACCGGAGCGTTCGGCGGCGTCCTCGGCGGGCTCACCATGGCGATCCTGGCCGACGTCTTCCCGGCCGAGCGGCGGGGCCGGGCCACGGGCACGCTGATGCTGGCCTTCTCCGTCGCCTCGGTGGCGGGCGTGCCGCTGGGCATCGCGCTGGGCACGCGGCTCGGGTGGCAGGCCCCCTTCTTCGCTCTCACGGCCCTGGGGCTGCCGCTGGTCGGGCTCGCCGCCTGGTCGCTGCCGCCCCTGGCCGCCCACCTCGACGGCCCCCGGCGGCATCCCGTGGCCCACCTCGTCGAGACGCTCACGGTTCCCGCCCATCGCCGCGCCTTGGCCCTCATCGCCCTGTTGATGGTGGCCGCGTTCGCCGTGATCCCGTTCATCAGCACCGCGCTGGTGGCCAATGGAGGCGTGAGACAGGCGCAGCTGCCGGTGGTGTTCGTCAGTGGAGGTCTGCTCACGCTCCTCAGCACGCCGCTCGCCGGCCGGCTCGTGGACCGCTTCGGGGCCTATCCGGTGCTCCGCGGCGTCGTTCCCCTGTCGGCGGCGATGATGCTGGTGGTGACGCAGCTGCCGGCGGTGGGAGTCGCCGGCGCGGCCGTGGTGATCGCCGTGCTGATGGCGACCAACTCGAGCCGGATGGTCACGGCCATGTCGCTGATCACGTCGAGCATCGAGCCGCTTCGCCGCGGCAGCTTCATGTCGGTCAACTCGTCGGTGCAGCACGTCGCCAGCGGCCTGGGAACGATGCTGGCCGGACTGATCGTCGAGGGGGGCGCGGGCGAGCCCCTGCGTCACTTCGGCACGGTCGGCATCCTCGCCGCCGTGGCCACCGTCGCCAGCCTCTGGGTCGCCGCCCGCATCCGCCCCGTGGCCTGATCATGAACCTCGAGAGCCCTTTTTGCCGCCACCTGGCCTCGATGATTTACAGGCAGCCGCTCATGGACTATGTTCCCGTGGAGTCGGCGCAGGTGGCCCGATCCGGACTCTTCCCGGACCTCCAGGAGCCTCTGCCATGCCAACGCCGACGCGGTGCATCGGGATTCTCACGAGCGGCGGGGACTGCCCCGGCCTCAATGCCGTCATCCGGGCTGCCGCTCGTACCGCCGAGCGCCTCGGTTACGGGTGCGTCGGCTTCCTGCGGGGCTACGAAGGGCTGGACGATCCCGTCAGCTACGTGCCGTTGCACGCCGGAAACACCGCCGGCATCCTCACCCGGGGCGGCACGATCCTCGGCTCGACCAACAAGGGGCGATTCTCGGCCACCGTCGGTGAAGATCAGCGGGTCTCGATCGATCCAACGCTGCTCGATCAGGTGGAGGCCGCCGTCCGGCAGCTGTCGCTCTGCGGCCTGATCTGCGCGGGCGGTGACGGCTCGCTGGCGATCGCCCAGCAGTTCCATGAGCGGGGAATCCCGGTGGTCGGCGTACCCAAGACAATCGACAACGACCTCGGGGCGACGGCCTTCACGTTTGGCTTTGATTCCGCGGTGGCTGCCGCAACCGACGCCCTCGACCGGCTCCACACCACCGCCGCCAGCCATGAGCGGATCATGGTGCTGGAGGTGATGGGCCGCCATGCCGGCTGGATCGCGCTCCACGCGGGAATCGCCGGCGGCGGCGATGTGATCCTCCTGCCGGAGATTCCCTGGAGCTTCGAGAACGTCTGTGGAAAGATTCTCCAGCGGGAAGCGGAGGGCAAGCGGTTCACGTTGGTCGTCGTGGCGGAGGGGGCTCACCTGCCGGAGCGAGGGGTCGTGCATGGCGGGCCGGACGGAGCGCGGCAGCAGGTCCGGCTGGGCGGCGTCGGTGAGGCCGTGGCCCAGGAGCTTTCCCGACGGCTTCATCGCGACGTGCGAACGGTCGTGCTTGGCCACCTGCAGCGCGGCGGCGGGCCGACGCCGTTCGACCGGGTGTCCGCGGCCCAGACGGCCGCATCATCCGCATCCGCTACCTGCTGCCCAGACACAAAGCCGCCAACTGGGTCGGGCCTGGCCGCGGCCGCTAGTCCACGCGGCCGGGGGTCAATGGCGTTGTCGAACTCACGCCGTTTGAGTTCCTGGACCGTCTGGCCGATCTCGTGCCCCCGCCGCGGAAGCACCGGCATCGGTATCACGGGGTGTTTGCACCGAACCACAAGCTCAGGCGGGCCGTGACGTCGCTGGCGATCGGGAACGTCGGCAAGCGCAGCGACGCTGGGCATGCGGGCGAGGCGCATGCCACTGGCTGCTGCGATACTCAGGCGAAGCTCCGCTCGCACGACACCTCGCGGATTGCATGGGCGAAACTGATGGCCCGGGTGGGGGAGGAGTTTCCACTCCAGTGCCCCAGTTGTGGTGGTGATATCCGGCTGATCGCATTCATCACCGAGCCGGGACCGATCCGGAAGATCCTGACGCACTTGGGCGAACCGCTCGAGCCGCCGACGCTCGCACCGGCCCGAGGCCCGCCCGCCGACTGGGGCGCGCTCGTCCAGGCCTCTTACGAGCGCGACGTCTTTCAAGCCTCGCCCGACGAACTGCCCGTGATCGACATCCACAGCCTCTGACCGGTGCCGGACACGAGGCGTCGAAGCCCGGGAGCGGCGGACTGGGAGACAGTCTGCGCCGAGGCGAGAAAATCGCCATCGCAGCAGGAAAGGAGCGGCGTTTCGGCGTTTCGGGAAACCGGATCCGGACGCCCGGGACGCTCTCCTCGAGGCTCACGAGTCGGTCATCAGCGCCCGGGCGAGCGAGGATCACGTGGAAGCCGTATTACACAGGCATGTTGAGCGGTTGTAGTGGATCTCTCACAGCTGGGTGCACGCCATGAACCGCTCGCCGCCTCCGAGAAGCATGAAAACGCGACGAGCCGGACTTGATCAGGGGCGGATCGACACTCCGAGGGCTTCCCCCAGCCGGATCCAGTCGTGGTGGCCGGACTCGACAATCCAGCGAAGAACGCTCATGTCGATGTCCTCGTATTGATGGACCGCAACGTTGCGAAACCCGACCATGCCGCACAAGGCTGAAGCCAGCGGGCCGCCAATCAGCCCTGCTCGTTCCAGCAGAATGAACGCATCGGCCGTGCTCTGCGGAACACCGAGGTGGCGATCGGCGACTACGTGCATCGCCATATCGATCGTCGCTTGGCAGGCCCGTTCGATGTTGAGGGTCAAAGCATCGATGTGCGTGAAGTCGTCCAGCCGCGGGCACGCCCTCGCTTCCTCCAACATCCGCCGCACACACCGCTCGATGATCGCTGCCTTGTTGAGCAGGATGTCGTCAGGCGGCATAGGCACGGAGCACCTCCCGCCGCGCCTCCTGGAGCGACGCATACATGGACAACGCCAGCATCGCGAACCAAGACGTCACGGCCCGGTCCCGCTCGAAGAGGATTCGTCCTGTCGTCACCGCCTCCTTCGCGTAGACGACATTTGCCGTGGAAAGAACGCCGAGGTCTACAGGGCGACCGAAGGCCCGAGCCAACTCCGCGGTCAGCGAGAGCCTGGTTTCGAGGGCAAGCCCGGCACGGCAGCTCGGCAAGATCGCCACGTCGACGTCGCTCTCACTCCGAAGCCGGCCAGTTGCGGCCGATCCGAGCAGATATGCCGCCTGGACGGCATCGCACCGCTGCAACGCGGCGATCGCAGCAGTCATTCGCTGTTCGTCCATCGTCGGGGAATGCATGGTGGCTGCGTGCTCGAGGGCCAGGTTTGTTGGATGGCAGTCATATTCTACCACCGGGGGCGGCGCGCGGCCCACGCCGCCAAGCCCACGCCCAGGGCGGTGAGCACGAGCGTGGAGGGCTCGGGGACGGCGGTGATGGCCACGAAGGAGCTGTTCGGCAGATAGTCGCCCGTGAAGTTGGCGAGACCGGCGGCCGACGTGCGGTTATAGTCGATCTTCCACTGCTGGCTGCCCACGGCAAAGCGGCTGCCGTCGGCGAGCGGCGTGCCGTTGGAGGTGAACAGGCCGCCGCTCCAGCTCCCGGAGTAATTCATCATCGCGAACACGGTCGTGTTTTCCACGAACGGGGCCGTCGTGCCGGCGATGTCGGTGAGCGCGAGGAGCGAGCCAGCGGCGATGTCGAGGTTGCCGCTGACGACGAGCAGGTCGGCGGCGGCGGCGAGCGCCGCCGAGGAGTCCACCTCGTAGGCGAAGGTGGCGCCGCTCGCGAAGCTCGTAGCCCCGGCGGCGAGCGAGGCGATGCTGTTGCCGGGGGCGAGCGTGCCGCCGGCGGCGATGCTCACCGGGCCAGCGATCGAGCCCGAGCCGTTGAGTTCGGCCGCGGCCGGGACGGCGACGGCCGAGTTGCCGAGCGACCCGTTCACCGAGAGCCGGCCGGCGGCCACGCTCGTGGCGCCCGAGTAGAGTCTTTATTCGTGACACACACGTCGTTTGCGCGCATGTTTACGCTGCCGTCGCCAGTCCGTGGTAATGCTGCCTGACACACGTGCCGAGGACGCTCTGGCCCCGGTCGGTGATCCGCCAGCGTTGCGTGCGGGGGATCTTCGCGATCAGGCCGCGGACATGGAGCCGCTTCAGGAGCCGGCCCACGGCATGGGATTGCCGTCGCCTGAGCAGTGGATCGGTCACCGGCG
>VGYR01000044.1 GCA_016872925.1 Planctomycetota bacterium | reverse complement strand
ACAAAGTGGCGAGTCGCTTGAAGTGGCGCCAACCGAAATCAAGCGATTCGTCAGGGATTTCGAGTTTTTTATGCGCTCAGCGCGAATCGCGCAAGCCCAACTTCGCTTGGATAAGGTCTAGGTCCGCGTGCGGGCGTCGGGGCACGGGCAGCCCCGCGCGGCGGAGGCGATGAACGCTTCTGCTCGCACCTCGCCTGCCGGTAGTCTGTGGGCATGCAACCCGGATTCGCGTTCGAGATCGAGGCCACGGACGGGGCGGCACGGGCCGGGACGCTGACGACGCCGCACGGCAGCGTGGCCACGCCGCTGTTCATGCCCGTGGCCACGCTCGCCAGCGTGAAGGGGGTCGACATCGGCCGCGTCCGTGAGACCGGGGCCGGGATGGTGCTCTCCAACGCGTACCACCTCCATCTGAGGCCCGGGGAGCAGATGGTCGAACAGGCCGGCGGCGTGGCCGCGTTCATGGGCTGGAACGGGCCCACGCTCACCGACTCCGGGGGCTTCCAGGTCTTCAGCCTCGCCCGGCAGGTGAAGGTCACCGAGGACGGCGCGTTCTTCCGGTCGCACATCGACGGCAGCCCCGCGGAGTTCACGCCGGAGAACTCGATGCGGATCCAGCAGGCCATCAACGCCGACGTGGCCATGCAGATGGATCACGTCGTGGCCCTGCCGGCCGACCGCCGTGTCGTCGAGGACGCGATGCGGCGGTCGCTCCGCTGGGCCGAGCGGTGCCGCGAGGCGCATGCGCGGCCTGACCAGGCGCTGTTCGGCATCGTGCACGGAGGGCTCGATCCCGAACTCCGCCACGAGAGCGCGGAGGGGCTGCGGTCGATCGGGTTTCCGGGCTACGCCGTGGGCGGCCTGTCGGTGGGGGAGGGACAGGAGGCGATGATCGCCGCGCTGCAGGCGACGGTGCCCCACCTCCCCGCGGATCGGCCCCGGTACCTGATGGGCGTGGGCCAGCCGGAGGACATCATCGCCGCGGTCCAAGCCGGCATCGACATGTTCGATTGCGTCCTGCCGACGCGGTGCGGCCGCAACTCCCTCGTCTACACCTTCCGCGGCCGCATCCGGCTCCGGAACGCCCGGCATGCGACCGACGATGCCCCGCTGGAGGAAGGCTGCCCGTGCATCGCGTGCCGCCATCCCCGTGGTTATCTCCGCCACCTGTTCATGGCGGGCGAGATGCTCGGGCCGGTGCTGGCATCGATCCACAACCTGACCTTCTACCAACGGCTCGTCGCCCGGTTGCGGGCCGCCGTGGCGGCGGGGCGACTCGTCGCCGAGGCGGCCGTCATCCACGCCGCCGTCGCGCCCGACGATGTCGGTGACACCGCGAGGTGAGCCCGGCGACCCGGGAACGCTGCCGTCCGCACGGGGCGCGCCGCCCTTGTCGCTCGTGTGAGTCAGCCACTACATTTTCGGCCTCGGTATGCAGGGTCCGTCGGGCCCCGCGGCCCCTTCGCTGCCGGATGGCCCCATGACTGATTTCCTGTCGAGCCTGCATGTGCCGGTGACGTCCGGCGCGGTCTGCGTGGCCCAGGCCGCCGACGCGGCGAACCGTCCCGAGGCGCTGGTGCTGCAGTACCTGCCGCTGCTGGCGATCGCGGCCGCCGCCTACATGCTGCTGTTTCGTCCGGAACGGGAACGGCAGCGGAAGCAGCAGGAACTCCTGGCGTCGATCCGGAAGAACGACCGCGTCGTGACCGCGGCGGGCATCTACGGAACCGTCGCTGCCGTCGATCGAGACGGCGATCGGGTGACCCTCAAGATCGACGAGTCGTCGAACTCCAAGTTGACCGTGACGTTCTCCAGCATCGCCCGCGTGATCCGGGACGGCACCGGGGGAGCGGACGAGGGCAGTCCGGGTTGACGGCTCCATCCTCCAGATCACATCAGGCAACGGGATTCGCGCATGAACACGTCGAGCATGGTTGTGGGTGTCCTCGCTCAGGCCATGGCCTCCGGAGCGACCGCGGCGGCCGCGCTCCCTTGGTGGCGGGAGAGTTGGGCCGCGTGGGGCATCGTGCTCCTGACGATCCTGGTGCCGATCTTCGTGGCCCGGCTGATCGCCAGTGGACTGCGGGCGATGGACATGTGGGGCAGGATCGCGCTGGTGCTCGTCGCCGCCACCGCCGGGTTCGTGATCTGCCGGCTCGGCTGGCCTCCGCGGCTGGGCATCGATCTCAAGGGCGGCCTGATCCTGGTCTATGAAGTGGACAACTCGAAGCAGGTGGCCGCGCGGGTCGACGACACGATCCGCCGCATCGAGGCCATGCTGTCGGCGCAGGACGGCGCGCAGGGCACGCTGAGGCGCCGCGCGGGGGGCGGCGTGACGGTCCGGCTGGCGACCCCGGACGCGACGTCGCGCGAGGCGCTGCTGGCCTCGCTGCGGACGGCCGAGTTCGATCGCGTGACGGTTCGTGAGACTGGCCGCCGCGACTCGGCCGATGCCCTCGAAGTCGACTTCGACGTCGTGCCGGAGGCGGCCGCAGTGCCGATGGACAAGCTCGTCGCCGCGGTCAGCCGTCGTGTCAATCCGGGCGGCCAGAAGGAGGTCACGGTCCGGCAGTATGGGCTCGACCAGATCGAGGTGATCATTCCGGAAGTCGAGCAGTCGGAGGTCGATCTGATCAAGCGGATCGTGTCGAGCGCCGGCGTGCTCGAGTTCCGCATCCTCGCCAACAAAGACGACGCCCGCCATCGCGCCGCCATCGCCCTGGCCGGCAAGTCGGCCGGGCAGACGGTGCGCCAGGGAGACGAGGTGATCGCCCGCTGGGTGCAGGTGGATCGGGCGAAGATGAATCCGGACGAGGACGCCCGTCTGATCCGGCGGCAGGCGGCCGACGGTTCGACCGAGGTGCTGGTGATCACCGACGGATTCAACGTCACCGGTGGCGATTTGGGCAGAGTCAGTCCGAGCCTCGACGAGAGCCTCCGGCCGTGCGTCAACTTCACCTTCAACTCCAGCGGCGCCGCCCGGTTCGGCCTGCTGACCGGCCGCAACCTGCCCGATCCGGCCAACGGCCTCGAGAGCCGCCTGGGCATCCTCCTCGACGACGTCGTGCAGTCGGCGCCCTCGATCAAGAGCACGATCACGTCGTTCGGCCAGATCACCGGCAACTTCAAGCAGCCGGAAGTCGATTTCCTGGTCGAAGTGCTCAACGCCGGCAGCCTGCCGGCCGCCCTCCGCAGCGAGCCCATCAGCGAGCAGCGGATCAGTTCCCAGCTCGGGGACGACACGATCAAGTCGGCCCGCCTGGCGATGCTCGTGGCCACGCTGCTCGTGCTCACGTTCATGCTCGCGTACTACCGGTTTTCCGGACTCGTGGCCGACCTCGCCGTGCTGCTCAACATCGTGCTGGTGCTCGCGGTGATGATCTCCGTCAAGGCCGCCTTCACGCTCGCCGGCCTGGCGGGCCTCGTGCTCTCCGTGGGCATGGCGGTCGACGCCAACGTGCTGATCTACGAGCGCATGCGGGAGGAGATCGACCGGGGGGCGGCCACCCGGATGGCGATCCGCAACGGCTTCGCCCGGGCCTTCTCCACGATCGTCGACTCGAACCTCACGACGCTGATCACCGCGGTGGTGCTGTTCGCGATCGGCACCGATCAGCTCAAGGGGTTCGCCGTCACGCTGTTCTTCGGGCTGCTGCTCAACCTGTTCACGGCGGTGTTCTGTTCCCGCGTGATGTTCGACCTGGCCGAGCGGAACCACTGGATCCGCTCGCTCTCGATGGCGCGGCTGTTCGCGCAGCCGAACCTGAAGTTCGTGAAATGGATGAAGCCGGCCATCGTGGGCTCGATCCTGTTCATCCTCGCCGGCCTGGCGGCCGCCTGGCAGCGTGGCCAGGGGCTGTTCGACATCGACTTCACCGGCGGCACGAGTGTCCAGGTCGAGTTCAAGCCCGACCAACCCCTGGGCATCGGGGCGGTGCGGGAGGCGGTCGCCGCGTTGCCCGACGCCGCCGTCAGCGGCGTGACGACGCCCGGCTCGGCGCCGGATCTCCGCTACAAGATCGACACGTCGCTGCGGAGCCAGGATCCGGGTGAGGTCGAGGCGCGGATTCGCGACCTGTTTCCGGGGCGGCTGGCGACCTACGGCATGGAGGTGGTTGACGTCGCGACACAGGCCCGCGCTCCCGAGAAGCCGGAGGGCGCCGCTCCGGACGCGGCGGCCAGCCCGCCGCTGACCACGACCACCGCCAGGCTGCGGTTTCCGCAGAAGATCAACCGCGTGACGCTCCGGGAGACGGTCAGGCGGGCCTTGGAGGCCGCGCAGATCGGCGACGCCGACTTCGACGTCTCCTCCAGCGAGCCTGCGGCGATCGCGGGCCGCGGCGGCAACGACTGGACGCTGACCACCTCGCTCGACCCCGAGTCCACCCGGGGCATCCTCGACGGTGTGAAGGCGAACCTCGCCGAGACTCCGGTCTGGCTGGCCGCCAACACGATCGGAGGCAAGGTGGCGGGCAACACGAAGGTCACGGCCGTGTATGCGCTGCTCGCCAGCCTGCTGATGATCGTGCTCTACGTCTGGATTCGCTTCCAGAACGTCGCCTTCGGCGTCGCGGCCGTCGTGGCCCTGGCTCACGACGTGCTCGTGGCCAGCGCCTGCCTCGCCCTGAGCACCTACGTGGCCCCGTACCTGGGCTGGGCGCTGGTCGACGACTTCAAGATCAGCCTCGACGTGGTTGCGGCCCTGCTGACGATCATCGGGTTCTCGATCAACGATACGATCGTGATCTTCGACCGACTCCGGGAACTCCGCGGCAAGGCCCGCTTCGTGACCGCCGACATGGTCGACCGCGCCGTCAACCAGACCTTGAGCCGCACGGTGCTCACCTCGGGCACCGCGCTGCTGGCGACGCTGATCCTGTACGCCATCGGCGGACAGGGCATCCATGCCTTCGCCTTCACCATGCTCGTCGGCATCCTCGTCGGCACCTACAGCACGATCTACATCGCCTCGCCCCTGGTGCTCTGGCTGCAGCACTTTTTTGCCGGCGGCGAGCAGCCGGTGGCCTCCCGGGCCGCCGCCCGGCCGGCCTGATCGCGGCCGCGCCACCTCCGCCCGGAGGCCAAGCGCGGCCGAGGGAGCGGCCGGCAGGCTGGGGAAGGCCTGCGGGCCATGACGGCCGTAGCGGGCGGCGCGTCGGTCTTCGAGGCCGCCGCCCTGCTCCAACGCCGGTCGCGACCCGGACGGTGGGCCATGCTTGACGAGGTCCTCGCTCGTGCCGGCGCGGGGGCCTGGGAGGACGATGCGTGGCCAGCCTGACCAGACTCGTTCGGTTCCTCGTCGGGGCATGCATGATCGCCGGCGGGGTGACGCTGATCATGCCGTTTGCCCGGATCGCGGCGGCAACGGCTGCCGCCGGCAGTCGGCTCGAGCCGTCCGGCGGCGCGGTCGTGCCACCTGCGGCGGCGCAGCCTGCCGTCCACGAAGCCGCGGGGGCGGCGGCTCCGACGTCGGGCCAGTCGCCCGCAGCGCCCGGATGGATGATCCCGGCGGAGTCCTTGCCTCCGCCGGTGACCCTGCGGGACGACTACTCGGCGCCGACGCCCCCGGCTCGATTGCCGGCGGTGCCGGCTTCGCTGGGTGCCGAAGCGCCGGCGCTGACGGGCAACTACCGATCGACGCTGGCGGTGCCCCCGCCGCCGTTGCTCGACGTGCAGGCCCCGCCCCCCGCAGCCGGGGGCATGCCCGCCCCGGTCGCCGCGACGCCTCCGCCGCAGCTGGCGTGGCAGGCCACGGTGGCCGAGCCCCCGGCGACGTACGTGATCCGCGATGGCGACGACCTCACCGGGATCGCCACGCGGTTCTACGGTCACCCCGCCGCGGCGGCCACCGTCTGGGAAGCGAACCGGGACGTCATCCCCGATCCTGGGCTGCTTCCGATCGGACAGGCACTGCGGATGCCGCCGCCGTGGTCGGTGCCCGGGTTGCCGAACTCAGCGGCCGTCGTCGGCCGCGTCATCGAGCCGCCGCGGACCGCGGTCGGGCCCGGTCCGGACGCTCCGCGGGCGCCCGATGCGCCGGGTTGGCTGGCCGGCGCGGCGCCGGCGGCCCCGGCCGCGATCCCGCCCAAGGTCTCGGGGGGCACGGTGCGGCTGGCACCGGGCGAGACGCTCGAGTCGCTCGCGGTCCGGTTCTACGGCGACCGCTCCGCGGCCACCAGAATCTGGGAGGCGAACCGGGATCGCCTCCGGAGCCCGGAACTCGCCGTCGCCGGGATGGAACTCAGGCTGCCGTGAGCGGGCCGGCGACGTCGGTCAGGGTTCCTCGGCCTGCTTGAGTTTCAGGAAGGCGAGGATCAGCGACGCCGGGTCGCCCCGTGCCGCCCGGGTCGCGGCCAGGGCGTCGCCGCTGCGGTCCGTCGGGACGGTGAACATCAGGGCGGAGGCTTCGGCTGCCGGCACCGGCGAGGCGTTTCTGGCCTCCCCCGGCGGGAAGCGGCTGTCGTACCACGATCCTTGCCGCTGCCGCTTCAGCTGGTCGAACACCTTGGTGGCCTCGCGGTCGCCCTGGCCCGCCACGACCATGACCGGCAAGGTTCGTCCGATCGGCTCGGAGGCGAGCAGCGGCGCGATCTTCAAACCCTTGGCGACGAACGGCGGGCTGACGAAGACGAGCCCGGCAACCTCGCGTCCCTGCGGCCCGCTGGCGATGTCAGGCCAGGAGGCATCGGCGATCGTCCACGCCGATGCCAGCAGCGCTCCGAGCCCCGAGCCGACCACGTAGAGCGGGGCCCGCGGGAGCTTGCCAGCATCAGTGCTGCGCTTGATCCAGGACCGCAGGCACTCGATGTCGCCACGGACTCCGGCCTGGTCCCGCATCCGACCCTCGGCGGATGCGGCGATCATCTCGAAGTCCTTGGGGCGGAGGCGCTTGGCCGGATCGGACTCGCCGGCCGATGCGTTGGGCAGCGTGGAATCGCCGTGTCCCCGGAGATCGGCGGCCACGACGGTGCACCCTCCGGCCTGCAACGCCTTGGCGAGCGGCTCGACCGTCCGATGGGAGCCCCCCAGTTCGTGCACGATGAGCACGGTGGCCAGCGGGGTGACGCCTTCCGGCGGCGGATAGTGCCAGGCCGCCACCTCGACCCCGTCGGTGGTCGGGTCGAGCGACTTGATCCTCTCCGCCGGCCGGGGACCCGCAGGGACCGCTGCCTGCGTCCCGGCCGATGTCGGGGCTGCGGCCGGTGCCTGCGTCAGGCCAGGACGGGCGGGAACGACACCGACGGCGAGTGCCAGAGCGGCGAGAAACGGTCGGACACGATGCATGGAGGAAATCCACGGGACCCGGATGGTCGTCGCGATCGAAGCCTGCTCGCGACGCTCCCGAATAGAATACGGGAAAGACGCCGGCTGGTTCCATGAACGGGCAGGCGGGCTCCCGGCCTTCCCGAGCACCACGCCGCAGGTTGCCGATGTCCACGATCCCGGAGTCGAGTCGCTGGTGGGGGCGCTCGAAAGGCGAGGAGCGGACCCCGTTCGACGCCGACGTGCCGGCCTGGGCGGTGAGTCTCGTGATCCACTCGCTCCTCCTGCTCTCGATGGCACTCATCGGGATGCCCCGGGAGGTGTCGATCCGCCGGCCGATCGCGATCGTCTCGCCCCCCGCCATCGACGACGTGGACGTGGAACCCGATCTCACGGTGGATCCGACCGAGGAGTCGGGCTTCGGGACGGCCGAGCGTCGTGACGTCGATGTTTCGGACGCCGTCGCTCCCATGCTGGCCGAGGATGCCGTCGTGCCGGTCGATGTCGACGACGCGGTGGATCCGCAGTTCATGGCCGTCGAGGTGGACGAGCCTCCTTCGGCGGCCGAGCTCGGCACCTTCCTCGAGGCCGGTGCCGTCGGCCCGGGCGACTCCGGTGTGGGGATCGCCCGCGTCAGCGGGGCCGTCGACCGGCTGACGGCGGAAATCGCCAACTCGCTGCAGCAGCGATCGACCCTCGTCTGCTGGGTGTTCGACCAGTCGGTGAGCCTGGCCGGCCAGCGGAAGGAGATCGCGGCCCGGATGCAGCGGGTGTTCGATGAACTGCGGACCGCGGATGCCGTACCCCCGGGCCGCCGGCTGACGAACCTCGTGTTCGCCTACGGCCAACGGGTCGGCAGCGTGCTGGACGAGCCGACGACGGAGACCTCCCGGGTCGTACGGGCGATCGACTCGATTCCGGTCGACGAATCCGGCGTGGAGATGACCTTCTCGGCGATCAACGAGGCGGCGAGGACTGCCAAGCGGTTTCGCGGGACCGCCGCCCGGAACAACGTGATGATCGTCTGCTTCACCGACGAGGTGGGCGACGACCAGCACCAGGCCGACGCGGTGGCGAGGTTCTGCCGCGAGCAGGCGATGCGGGTGTATGTGTTCGGCGTCCCGGCGCCGTTCGGACAGGCGGAGGTGCACATCATGTTCCGGGAGTTCGACGCGAACTTCGCCGACGAAGTCCGGCCGGCCCTGGTGCGACAGGGTCCGGAGACCCTCTATCCGGAGGCGGTTCGGATCCGGTCGGGCACGGAGGCGGACGAACCGCTCGATTCTGGGTTCGGGCCGTTCAGCCTGTCGAAACTCTGTGCCGAGACGGGCGGCGCCTACTTCTGCATCCATGCCAACCGCGACGCACGCGGGCGGGTCGGCGATCACCAGGTGGCGGCCATGTCGTCGATGCTGCGCTACTTCTTCGATCCCCAGGTGATGCGGGCCTACCGGCCCGACTACCGGTCCGCCGCCAAGATCGACAAGCTGCTCGCTTCGAATCGGGCGATGCAGGCCCTGGTGAAGGCGGCGCGGGCGTCGGAGATCGCCGCCATGGACTCGCCGACGATGCAGTTCCCCCGCGTGAACGACGGCGAACTGACGGCCCTCCTCGCGGAAGCCCAGAAGAAGGCGGCGGTGCTGCAGCCCAAGATCGACGCCCTCCACGCCATCCTGACGGCGGGCCTGCCGGATCGTGAGGCGATCACGGAGAAGCGCTGGCAGGTCGGTTACGATCTCGCGCTGGGGCGGGTGCTCGCCCTGAAGGTGCGGACGGATGCCTACAACATCCTGCTGGCGCAGGCGAAGTCGGGTAGGCCGTTCACGGATCCGAACAGCGACACGTGGCTGCTCGTGCCGGATCGCGACATCGGGGCCGTCGGTTCGCAGACCGAGAAGCTCGCGAAGCAGGCCAGGGAGCTGCTCACCCGCGTCGTCGAGGAGCATCCGGGGACGCCCTGGGCCCATCTTGCCGCGATCGAGCTGCGGGTTCCGCTCGGATACCGATGGGAAGAGACGCGCACCGGGGTCAACACGCCGCCGGGTCCCAGGCCTGGCGGGGGTGGCGGTGGACCTCCGCGGGACGACATGCGGCGCTCGCTCACGCCACCGAAGCCGAAGCGGCCGCTGCAGAACATTTGATCCGGTTCACCCCGAGCCTCGCGCGTTTGCGAGGCTCGGTGCCGCCCGTGCCTGAGAGGAGCGCGGGTTTCCAACCCGCGGCGCACCCCCACGGACCCCGCACCGGAGTAGCGCGGGTTTCCAACCCGCGGCGCACCTCCGCAGACCTCGCACCGGAAGCCCCAATCGCGTGAGCGATGGGGACTGCGCCTCGCGTGGCTCAGGCTCGGGGCCGCCCGTGCCCCCTCGCTGGACGCTTGCCTCGGGCATCCCGCCCTCGGCTCACTGCGTGTCCGCGGCGCTTCGGCATCCTGCCTGCGCTTGCTCCCCCAGCCCGCTCGAGGGCACGGGCAACCCTGAGCCTGAGAGGAGCGCGGCTTTCCAACCCGCAGCTGAGTTCCTGCCCCTCGTAGCGCGGGTTTTCAACCCGCGGCGCACCTCCCCGGACCCCGCACCGGAAACCCCAATCGCGTGAGCGATGGGGACTGCGCCTCGGAGTGGCTCGGGCTCGGGGCCGCCCGTGCCCCCTCGCTGGCCGCTCGCCTCGGGCATCCCGCCCTCGGCTCACTGCGTGTCCGCGGCGCTTCGGCATCCTGCCTGCGCTTGCTCCCCCAGCCCGCTCGAGGACACGGGCAACCCCGAGCCTGGTTTCCTGCCCCTCGGAGCGCGGGTTACCAACCCGCCGCTGAGAGGAGCGCGGGTTTCCAGCCCGCATCGCACCCCCACGGACCCCGCACCGGAGTAGCGCGGGTTTTCAACCCGCGGCGCACCTCCCCGGACCCCGCACCGGAAGCCCCAATCGCGTGAGCGATGGGGACTGCGCCTCGGAGTGGCTCGGGCTCGGGGCCGCCCGTGCCCCCTCGCTGGCCGCTCGCCTCGGGCATCCCGCCCTCGGCTCACTGCGTGTCCGCGGCGCTTCGCCGGGCACCGATCCGCCACAGGCGGATTGGTCGGGGCTGCGCTTGCTCCCCCAGCCCGCTCGAGGGCACGGGCGGCCCTGAGCGAGTTGAGCGTGATGCAGGCAGGATGACGGTGATTCGCGTGCGGCCGCCGTGATGGCGGCGTCGCCCGGCGCGGCGAACCTTGGCTTCGCCCCGCCGGGCTTCAGGCTGGACGGCCAGGATGGCCGTGCCAGCCGTGTCCAGAGCTTGGCGTGATGGACGCCGCCGTGATGGCGGCGTCGCCCGGCGCGGCGAACCTTGGCTTCGCCCCGCCGGGCTTCAGGCTGGACGGCCAGGATGGCCGTGCCAGCCGTGTCCAGAGCTTGGCGTGATGGACGCCGCCGTGATGGCGGCGTCGCCCGGCGCGGCGAACCTTGGCTTCGCCCCGCCGGGCTTCAGGCTGGACGGCCAGGATGGCCGTGCCAGCCATGTCCTCAGAACGTCAGGCTGTCCTCCGCGAATACCTCGCGGCTCTCGTAGGCATGGAAGCAGCGGGAGACCTTCTGCGAGAGCATCTGGAGGAACATGCCGCGGAACTCGCTCTCCGAGCGGTCGGTCGCCGGGATCGCCGAGTTGGCCGGGAAGGCGAAGTCGTCGATCCGCTTCTCGAACACGAGGTCCTTGGTGGCCACGTCGAAGACGCGGATCCGCGCAGTCGCGCGGCCGCGGTAGAGCGTCGAGCCCTCGTGCAGCCGGAACTGCTCGAGATCGACTCCCACCACGAGGTCGGCGTCGAGCGCTTTGCCGAGGGTCGGGTAGTCGACCCAGGCATTCTCGTCGATCCACCGGGCCACCTCGTGCTGGCCGATGATCCTCGTGCGCCGAACGTTCGACTGCAGCTGGCTCCCGACCAGGCCGGCGAGTTCGCGAGCCGAGCCCGCGTCGGAGAACTCCAGTTCGACGATCGGCCGGCAGGCCACGGCGACGTGCTTGCCCCGCAGACCGTTGAACTCTGCCGGCACGTCCGCCGGCCGCAGAAGGTAGGCAGCGGTGAGCAGCGTCGAACAGCCCGTGAGGGCGGGAAGAGCGACGCAGGCCAGTGCCGCGAGGCGAAAGCCACCCAGGCCGAAAGCATGCATGAGACCGTATCCTCCGGGTTCGAGGCCGTTGAAGCCGACGGGCGGGGGGAGAGTAGGCGACCCGCTCCGGACGGCTCAATGCCTCTTCCCCGGCGAGCGTGTGGCAGAATGGGCAAGCAGCGATCCATGGGAGTTACCGAAGTCATCACCGCGGCGGAGACCGACGCCCCGGCGGCCTACGTGGCGGCGGTGGCGCGGGCGCTGCCCTCCGCCGACTTCTGGACGATGCCCGTGCTGGCCGCCGTTTCAGGGGGCGCCGACAGCGTCTCGATGCTGTTGGCCCTGCATCGGCTGGTGCCGGCCGATGCCCTGGGGCGGCTGCTGGTCGTGCACGCGGAACACGACCTCCGCACCGACGCGGGCGTCGACCGCGCGTTCGTCGAAGGCCTGGCCGGGCGGCTGGGCCTCCGGGCCGTCATCCGCCGGCTCGCGGTGGTGCCGCGCCGCGGCGAAGGCATCGAGGCCGCGGCCCGACGGCTGCGGCATGAGTTCTTCGTCGACGCCGCCGCCGAGGCCGGCGGCCGGCATGTGCTGGTGGCCCACACCGCAGACGACCAGGCCGAGACGATCCTCCACCGGCTCCTCCGCGGCACCGGCGTCGCGGGCCTGGCGGGCATGAGTCCGGCCCGCGAACTGGCCCCCGGGATCTCCCTGCTGCGGCCCCTGCTCGCCGTGCGGCGGGGCGCTGCCCGGGCCTTCCTCGCCGCGCTCGGCGCAGACTGGCGGGAGGATCCCTCGAACCTCGATCGCCGTCATGCCCGGAACCTCGTGCGGCACGACGTGCTGGCCATGTGCGAGCGGACCCGTTATCCGGCCTGCACGGAGGCGATCGTTCGGCTCGGCCGTCAGGCGGCCGCAGCGGCCCGGGCCCTGCGAAGCGCCGCCGACCGCTTGCTCGACGAGCACTCGCGACGGGAGGCCGACGGCAGCATCACGGTGCGAATCGTCGGGCTCCGCGGCCTCGACCCGCACCTCGTCGCGGAGGTGTTCGTCGCCCTGTGGCATCGCGCGGGCTGGCCGCAGCGGGACATGACCGATCGCCACTACACGGCGCTGGCCGCACTCGCGGGCCGTGAGCCTTCCCCGCCCATGGCCCTCGACCTGCCCGGCGGTGTTCGCGCGGTGGCCGATGCCACCGCGGTGCGGTTCACGCCGCGGTGAGGATCCCGCCCGGTTCGTGGCTCACGCGGACATCTGCACTCGGCGGTAGCCGCCGATCGCGCGGAAGTAGAGCAGCAGCGCCAGGTAGATCACGGCCATCGTCGCGGGAATGTAGGAATCGACCTCGAGCGTTTGACGGTTGCCGAGCTGATCGGCCGTGACCGCCGCCTGTTGGTCCGCGGTGGCGGCCGCACCCGCCTTTTTCACCTCCGACACCTTCTGGCCGTCGAGGCCGCGCACCTCGGTGCTCGGGATGTTGAGGAAGCGGCTCGGCTTTTCCGATCGGTATGACTCGTAGACCGCCGGCGCGGATGCCTGGAGCGCCTCGCCGGCGAACCGGTCGTTGCAGTAGCCGAGGCCCGGTCCGCCGATCAGGCCGGCCGACAGCATGCCGATGCCCCCCATGATCGACATCGCCACCGCGCCGGTCTGCGGGAACCGGTCCCCGACCACGGCCAGCATCGTGGGCCAGAAGAAGGTCTTGCCGAGGGCATAGATTCCCAGGGCCGCCAACGCCGCGGGAAAGGTCTGCATGCCGCCGGCGAACCGGAGGCCCACGAAGGCGAGGATCGCCGAGACGAGCAGCAGCCCGATCGGGGACAGGCCCAGCCGCGTCTCGATGAAGTGGGCGCAGAACCGCAGCGCGAACATGATGGCGGAGGTCCAGATGAACAGCCATTTGCCCTGTTCCGACGTGAACAGGTTGCCGGTGATGTTCTGGATCCAGCTGTCGGTGCCCAGCTCGACCGCGCCCACCATGGCGTGCGTGACGAACAGGATGAAGAGCAGGACCGACCCGATCGAGAACTTCGTCATGAACGCCACCGCGAGCAGGAGCAGGCCGCCGAGGGCGTAGCCGGCCACGGCCGCGCGCTCGGGGATGAAGTCCTTGAGGATGTCGCCGAAGAACAGGGCGAGCAGGAAGCAGGCCACCGCCGCCCCGAGGATGCCTACGTCACGAAACATGTCGACGAAACTCGCCCCCTTCGCGGCCGCCTCCGACTTCGGGAACGTCTGGCCGAGAAACATCAGTGCGTAGATCGCGGTCGGGACCAGGTACAGGGCCAGTTGGTACTTCCAGTCCAGGTGCAGTCGGTCGTCGAGGTACCAGCCGGCGACCGTGCCGAGCACCATCCCGGCCGGCCAACTGGCATGCAGGATGTTGAGATAGTGGGTGCGGTTGTTCGGGAACACGGTGGCCACCAGCGGGTTGGCCACGGCCTCCAGCGTGCCGTTGGCGAAGGCGAAAATGAACGATCCCCAAAACAGCAGCTGGTAGGCGTTGGCCGGCGACGAAGCGCTGAACGTGACCACGGCCGAGAGGATGTGGCCGGCGAGGGCGAGGGCCACGAGTTTGCCATAGCCGATCTTGTCGACGATCACGCCCCCGATGATGATCCCGAAGCAGAAGCCCGTCAGTCCAGCCCCGGTGATCTTGCCGACCTCGCTCCCGGTGAACCCGAACTGCTCGATCCAGTTGTCGAGGATTCCCGCCCGGATGGCGAAGCCGACGCCCGCGGCGAGGATCGCCATGAAGCCCGCCCAAAGCAGCCGGTAGGCGTTGGGATAGGCCCCGGAGAGATCGGCGGCGTGACGGTCCTGGGGACGGTCCTGGTGCGTGGCGGCCATCGGGGTGCCTCGGAGGTGAAACGGGGGCCGTCACGGCGATCGCGGCCCTGGCGCGCCCCCCGGAGCCAAGAACGAGGCGGCACTATAGCAACCCGCGAAGGCTGGTGAAATGGCGGGTTTTTCGACGATCGGGGGAGCGGCTCGAGCCTTGACCCCCCGGAAGGCCGCCGCATACCCTCCCGCCCCCTCTCTGCCCGGGACTTCGGCGGCCCTGCGGGCCGCACCACGGCCCCGCCCATGAAATCGTTTGCCGACCTTCTCTGGACGCTCGTCCGCTGGACGCTGCCGCTCTCAGTGGCGGCGGTCGTGGTGGCCGTCGTCATCGGCTCCAACCGGGTCGGCGAGGAACTCCGGCGCCGGGTCGAAGCCAAGCTCGCGGCGACGTATCCCGATCTCGCCGTCAGCGTCCAGGCGGCGAGTCTCGTCGAGGGTGAAGGCATCGCCCTGCGCGGCATCTCGATCGACGATCCGGCCATCCAGGGTGAGGGTCGTCGGCTGGTGGCCGTCGAGGAGGTCCGCATCGGGTGCGGCACGTCGCTCCCGGAACTCCTGTCCGGAGAGCCCGTGGTCACGTCGGTGCGACTGATCAGGCCCGTCGTTCGCGCCAGCCGCGGACCCGACGGTCGCTGGAGCCTGTCGCGGCTGACGCGGGAGGCAGGCGACGGCCTCCGGATCCCGGTGACCGTGGATGACGCCACGCTCCTCCTGGAAGGCAGCGGGCTCGGTGCGCGGCTCACGCTCCGGAGCATCGCCGCGGAACTTCGCCCCGGCGACGACGCGACGAGCGGCCGGCGGATGGCGGTCCGGGGTTCGTTCGCAGGCGACCTCTTCGATCGGGCCGGCTTCGAAGGCTGGCTGGCGGTCGACGGAAGCTTCGCGGTCACCGGAAAGATCGACTCCCTCGACGTCTCGCCGCGATCCCAGGCGCTGCTGCCGGTCGCCGGCGGACGACCCGCCTGGATCGCCGGGCTGCGGGGCCGCCTCGACCTCGACTGGCGCGTCGCAGGAGTCCTCGCGGAACTCGAACGGGCGGACTTTGCAGCCGCCGGTCGTCTCGAAGCGGGACACTTCGAGCACTCCGCGCTGCCGTTCGCGATCACCGACGTGTCGGCGGCCTTCGCACTGGATCGCGGTGGCGTGCGCTGCGAGCGGCTCGAGGCCCATTCCGGCTCGACGCTCCTGCGGGGCTCCGGCCGGATCGGCGGCTGGGATGCCGCAGCCGACTTCGACCTGCTGGTGGAGGCCGAGCGGATGGTGGTCGGCCATCACTGGGAGGGGCTGATGCCGCCGTCGATCGCCGCGCATTGGAGCAAGCTGCTGCCGGCGGGTGAGGTGGATGTCCGCGCCCACCTGGTGCGGCAGGGGGGCGTGCTGCAGCCCGATGTCTCGCTCCGCTGCCGGAACGTCTCGCTGACCTACTACCGCTTTCCCTACCGCGTCGATCGGACCGTCGGCACCGTGACCCTCAAGGACGAAGCGCTCTCCCTGCACCTGACGGGCGAAGCCGGCGGGCATCCGGTGCAGGTCCACGGCACGGTGGCGACGGCCGCCGGCGGCCGCGGCTTCATCGAGGTGCGGGGCGACGGGATGCGGATCGACGACGCCCTGCTCGCCGCCCTGCCGCCGCGGAGCGCCGAGATCGTGCGGTCGCTGCACGGCGCGGGCACGTTCGAATTCGTGTTTCGCCATGACCGCTCCCCGGAGCACGCGGCCGGATTCGCCAACTCGCTCGGCATCCGCCTCACGCGGTGCAGCATGGCCTACGCCGGGTTTCCGTATCCGCTCGGCAACGTCAGCGGGAGCGTGGTCATGGACCGCGGCAACTGGACGATTCGCGACGTCGTCGGCTCCAACGACACCGGCGTCGTCCGCTGCTCGGGCCGGCTGGTGAGGGTCGGAGAGGATGACGGCGAACTGACGCTCGACCTCACCGGCAGCGACGTCGTGCTGGAGAAGGAACTCCGCGATGCGCTGCCCCCCGGCATGCGCCGGATCTGGGACGACGTCGATCCCCGGGGCAACGCCGAGTTCACCGCCCGCGTCCTGCATCGGGTCAAGGCCCGGCGGACCGACGTCGAGCTCCAGGCGACCCCGCGGGGTGACACGGTCTCGATCGAGCCCGCCTGGTTCCCCTATCGACTGGAGCGGCTGCGGGGACGGCTGGCCTGGCAGGACGGTCGGCTCCGGTTCGAGGACGTGCGGGGATCGCACGCCCGCACCACCGTCTCCGCCGAGGGCTCCTGCCGGTTCAGCCCGGACGGCGGCTGGCACGTCTCCTTCGAGCGGCTGGTGGCCGACCGCTTTCGCGTTGACCACGATGTCCTGCGGGCGCTGCCTCGGGGCCTCCAGGAGGCCGTGTCGAGCGTGCAGCTGCGGGGCATGCTGTCGGTCGACGGCGCGATCGAGATCTACTCGACGGCCCCGGTCGCCGTGGCCGGTCCTGGGGGCCGCCCGGAGACGGTGCCGGGGCCGGCCGCCGCCGCCTGGGACATGCAGCTCGACGTCGAGCAGGCGACGCTCGACGTGGGCGTGCCGCTGGAGCACGTCCACGGTGGCATCCGGCTCCGGGGCCAGAGCGACGGCCGGGCGTGGGCCACGCTCGGCGACGTGCTGATCGACAGCGCCATCTGTCGGGGCGTGCAGCTCACCGCGGTGCGCGGCCCGCTGGCCATGGACGCGAAGGGCGCCCGGTTCGGCAGTCAGGCCGGCGGCGATCCGCGGGCCGCGGAGCGGCGGCTCACGGCCCGGGTCGCCGACGGCACGCTCACCGTCGACGGCAGCGTGGCCGCCGGCGACGCGGCGTCCTTCGCGGTCTCATGCGCGCTGGCCGACGCGGACTTGTCGCGACTCGCCGCCGACGCCACCGGCGGAGGTTCCCACTATCGGGGCAAGGTGCAGGCGACGGTCCGGCTGCAGGGCTCGCGGGCGGGCACCCACTCGCTCGTCGGTGAAGGGCAGGTTCGACTCGGCGATGCCGACATCTACGAGCTGCCGGTGATGGTGGCCCTGCTGAAGATCCTGCGCGTCAAGGTTCCCGACCGGACCGCGTTCTCCAGCAGCGTCGTCGACTTCCGCGTCGAGGGTCCCCACGCGTATCTCGACAACATCGAACTCTCGGGTGACGCGATCAGCCTCGTCGGCAACGGCGAGGTGGATTTCGACTCCAACGTGAACCTCGTGCTCAGGCCGATCATGGGCGAGGCGCAGACGCAGCTTCCCGCCATGAAGCGGCTGCTGGGAGGCGCCAGCGGCCAGTTCGTGCTCGTGCACGTCGACGGCACGCTGGCCGAGCCGCTGACGTCGACGGAGGCTTTCCCGACGCTGGCGGCTGCCGTCCAGCGGCTGCAGTCGAAGCGTCAGGCCACCAGGGCGGGGACCGCGTGGGCCGGAGACGAGGTGCGCCGGTGATCTGGCGGAACGGGGGCGACTGGATCGGGCTTGGTAGAGTGGGTCGACGACACCGCCCCGGACGCTCGTGGGCGACGACCGCGCGGGGACACGACCGATGAAGTTCGTGAAGATGCATGGCGCCGCCAACGACTACGTCTACGTCGACTGCTTCGACGAACGCGCCCCGGCGGATCCCGCGGCCCTCGCGCCGCTGATCGCCGACCGGCACCGTGGCGTCGGCGGCGACGGCCTGGTGCTCGTGCTGCCCTCGACGGTGGCCACGGCCCGGATGCGGATGTTCAACGCCGACGGCAGCGAGTCGGAGATGTGCGGCAACGGTGTTCGCTGCGTGGCGCATCTCGTGGTGTCGCGGGGGCGGGCGCCGGCCGGTCCGGTCACGATCGAAACCGGCCGCGGCGTGCTCACGCTGGAGGTGCAGCGGACGGGTTCGCGGACGTCGCAAGTGCGGGTCGACATGGGCGAACCGGTGCTCGAGGCCGAGAGCATCCCGGTGCTCGGCTCGGGACGGATCGTGGCTGCCGCCTGCGAGGCGCTGGGCGCCGAGGAGGCCTGGTGGGCCGGCTGTGGCCTCGAGCCGCGGATGACCTGCGTGTCGATGGGCAATCCACACGCGGTCTTCTTCTGCGCCGACGTCGCGCTGGTGCCGCTGGAAGCGATCGGGCCCCGGGTCGAGACCCATCCGATTTTCCCGAGGCGGGTCAACGTGCACTTCGTCGAGGTCGTGTCGCCCCGCCATGTGCGGATGCGAACCTGGGAACGCGGCAGCGGGATCACGATGGCCTGCGGCACCGGGGCTTCCGCCGTGTGCGTGGCCGGCGTCCTGACGGGCCGGACCGAACGGGCCATCGACGCCGATCTGCCGGGCGGTCGGCTGCGGCTCGAGTGGCCGGAGGGGGGGCACGTGTTCATGACCGGACCCGCCGAAGAGGTGTTTCAAGGAAACTGGCCCGATGCGTGAACGTCATCGGCGAGGAAGGAGCCTGCATCCGTGAAGATCAAGTCACCGTTCGCGATCGGCTGCTGGTCGCTGGTGGCGTCGGCCACGATCCGCCACTGGATGGGCACGCTCGACTATCAGATCGACTACGCCGATCCGGAGGTCGATCCCGTGCACCGCGCCTATCGCAGCGCGAAGATCTACGTCTTCTGGCACGAGAACATCCTCATGCCGCTCCATCTCCGTGGCCATGCCAACATCTCGATGCTGCTGTCCCGCCACTGGGATGCCAACATCCTCGATCGCGTGGCGCGGATGATGGGATTCGGCGTCGTCCGCGGGAGCACCTTCAAAGGCGGTTCGGTCGCCCTGCGGGAACTCGCCGAGCGGGCCGCGGTGGGGAACCTCACGATCACGCCGGACGGACCGCGGGGTCCGCGGCGGAGGCTGGCCGCCGGCTGCGTCTTCCTGGCAAGCACCCTGGGCATTCCGATCGTGGCCATGGGCCTGGGCTACGATCGGCCCTGGCGGGCCGGCACCTGGGACCGGTTCGCGATTCCGCGGCCGTGGTCGCGGGCGCGGGGCGTGATCAGCCGGGCGATCGCGATCCCGCCGGAGCTGGATCGCGACGGATTGGAGCGGCATCGGCTGGGCGTCGAACGGCTGCTCTCGCATCTCTCCGACGACGCAGAGGCCTGGGCCATGTGCGGCGCCAGGCGGCCGACGCAGCGGCCGGGGCGGCGGGAGCCCTCGCGAGTCGCGGCCCGGGCTGCTGCCCTGCCCGGTCCGGCGGGCGTGAGCCTCGATCAGGAGTTGGATCGCTGTGGCCTGGAGCCCGTGGTGGCTGCCCGCGGCGATGCCCGACCGGCTGCCTGATACGGGTCGCACGTGATCCTCGCGCGTCGCTTCAGCACCGCCGCCGGCCGGAGGCATGCTCGGCGGAGGGGAGGAAGCATCGAGCGCGTGGGGGGCAGGATGCCCGTTCTGTTCGGCACGGCGGATGCGGGGCGGGGCGAAGCTCGTCTGGTTTGGGTTCACGGCAACCCCGAGCCTGGGTTCCTGCCCCTCGGATCGCGGGTTTCCGACCCGTGCCTGAGAGGAGCGCGGGTTTTCAACCCGCGGCGCACACCCCCTGTCCCCGCACCGGAAGCCCCAATCGCGTGAGCGATGGGGACTGCGCCTCGCGTGGCGCGGGCTCGGGGCCGCCCGTGCCCCCTCGCTGGACGCTCGCCTCGGGCATCCCGCCCTCGGCTCGCTGCGTGTCCGCTGCGCTTCGGCATCCTGCCTGCGCTTGCTCCCCCAGCCCGCTCGAGGACACGGGCAACCCCGAGCCTGGTTTCCTGCCCCTCGGAGCGCGGGTTTTCAACCCGTGCCTGAGAGCAGCGCGGGTTTCCAACCCGCGGCTGACTTCATGCCCTTCGTAGCGCGGGTTTTCAACCCGCGGCGCACCTCCGCAGACCCCGCATCGGAATCCCCGATCTCCGAGCCATGCGCGCTGGCCGCAGGCCCGCATCGCTCACGCGATTGCGGCTTCCTGACGCCCCGAGTCAGCTCGGGTTTTGCACTTTGGGTCTTCAGCAGAATTTGTGGGTAGAAAGCCTGGGTTTCTGCGCGGGGCTCTGCCCCGGACCCCGAGATTTATGAGCCATGGCACAGGCATCAGCCTGAGTCTGTCGGCGTGAGGCTGATGCTTCCGGCAGCGATCGCACCAAGCCGCTGGCGGCATGGGTATGTGATGAGCCGCCGCTGCGCGGCGACATCCGG